>JAAGZO010001196.1 GCA_024206195.1 bacterium
GCAGTCTAAAACATCCATATAATCAAATGTATACATAATACTTAATAAATCTATTGTTTTTCATACAAAAATATATAAAGCCTGTTTCTATGCTATATCCATGAACTATATTGAACTCGCAGAGGTCTATGAACGCCTTGAATCAACCACAAAAAGGCTTGAAAAAACCTATATAATCTCTGAATTTCTTAAGAAAATACCTGATGCAGACTTACCTCAAACAACACTGCTGCTTGAAGGAAGATTATATCCTGCTTGGGATGAAAGAGAAGTGGGCGTTGCATCGCAACTGCTTCTGAAAGCAATATGTGTTGCAACAGGAAGCGATATCACTGCTGTTGAAAAATGCCTTAAAACCACAGGCGACCTCGGAAAGGTTGCAGAGGAACTATCAAAGAAAAAAAAGCAGGTAACACTTTTCTCGCAACAGCTTACTGTAAAAAAGGTATTCGACAACCTTAGAAAGCTTTCTGAAACAACTGGTCCAGGAAGTGTTGATAGAAAAGTTCAGCTGATTGCAGAGCTTCTCACATCCTCAAAACCTATTGAAGCTCGCTATATAATAAGAACCACTCTTGGAGATCTAAGGGTAGGTGTTGGCTCTGGCTCAATGAGAGATGCGATTGTCTGGGCATATTTCCCAAAGATAGTTGGAATATTCTTTAAGTGCACTGAATGCAAGAAATGGGTTCCAAATTCAAAGAAATGTGTGGAGTGCGGAAAAGCTATTGATAATAATCCTGCAAAAGAGATAAAAAGATTCAATGAAAAGGAGTTCTATGAAGCAAAAGACACAAGCGATCTTGTTTCACTCCAAAAACATAAGCTTGTTTTTGCAAAGGATGACAAGCTCGCAAGAGAACTGTATAATGCTGTTGTTGCAAAAGTGCAGCAGGCATATGACTTAACAAATGATTTCTCTGTTGTTGCAGAAAAAGCAAAAGCTAACGGTATTAAGGGCTTAGACACAGTTGAGCTGAAGATGGGCGTTCCTGTTAAGGTCATGCTTGCAATAAAAGCCAAGACAATTGAAGAGGGCTTTGAAAGAACAGGAAAACCAGCTGCTGCAGAGTACAAGTATGACGGCTTCAGGATGCAGGTGCATAAGAAAGGGGAAAAAATTTGGATTTATACCCGCAGATTAGAAGAGGTTACAGACCAGTTCCCTGATGTTGTTGAGAATATTAAGAAAAGTGTGAAAGGCGATAATCTTATCCTAGATTCAGAGGCTGTAGGTTTTAATCCAAAAACAAAGGCTTACATGCCCTTCCAGAAAATTTCGCAGCGCATAAAAAGAAAATATGGCATAGATCAGATGGCAAAAGAGCTTCCTGTTGAACTGAATGTGTTTGACATTATTGCATATCAGGGGAAGAATCTCATAAATGAGCCATTCATTAAAAGAAGAGAGATTATTGAAAAGATAATAAAGCCTTCTGAAAGAAAAATTGTACTATCAAAAAGCATCATAACAGATAAAGAGGCAGATGTAAAGAAGTTCTTCGCAGAATCAAAGGCAAAGGGCAATGAAGGTATAATGATGAAGACTCTTGACGCTCCTTACAAGCCTGGCGCCAGAGTAGGTCATATGGTTAAGTATAAGGAAACAATGGAAACACTTGATCTGGTCATAGTCGGTGCAGAGTGGGGCCATGGAAAAAGAGCAAAATGGCTTAGCAGCTTCACAATTGCCTGCAAAAAAGGCGATGAATTTGTTGAAGTAGGGCAGGTTGGAACAGGCATAAAGGAAAAAGAGGAAGAAGGCATTAGTTTTGCACAGCTAACAGAACTTTTAAAGCCCTTGATTACATCAGAGAAAGGCAGCGTAGTTACTGTAAAGCCAAAAATAATCATAGAGGTTGGCTATGAAGAGATTCAGAAGAGCCCGACGTATTCATCTGGCTATGCTTTAAGATTCCCGCGCGTCTTAAGATTAAGAGATGATAAAGGAAAAGATGACTGCAGCACTATCAACATGGTAGAAGATTTGTACAAGAGTCAATAAGCATGAAAAGAAACGAACTAATCAAATATCTTGAAAAGATTCTGAAAGCAAAGCAATTCAAAAAAGATAGGCATAGCAATAAACTTTTTGTTAGAGGAAAAAATGAAGTGAATAAGATTGGTGTTGCTGTTAATTCATCATTAGAGGCATTCAAAAAGGCAAAATCACAAAAAATTGATTTTCTTATTGTGCACCATCCTTCATGGGCGAAGAAGGATCCATTTTTTCGTGAAAAAATGGATTTTATGAGAAAAAACAAGATTTCTCTCTATGTAGCACACGAGACAATGGACGATGCAATTGGCTTTGGAATGACAGATTCACTTGCAACTGAAGCAGGAATAAAAATTAAAGGCAGATTCTGCAGGTTTGGAGCAGGCTATGCAGGGATTTATGGCACAACAAAGCAGTCTTTCAATACTTTCTCAAAAAAACTTGAGAAAGTCCTTCAAAACAAAGTCAAAATCTTCAAATACTCAAAGAAATTCGGAAAAGTTGCAATAGTCACAGGTGGCGGTGTGAAAACAGAGTGGATGTCTGAAGCAAAGAAGAAGGGCTATGATACATTCATAACAGGAGAAGGTAACTTCTTTGCAAAACTTTACGCAAAAGAAGCAGAAATGAATCTTATTCTTGGCTCACACTATGCTACTGAAGTTCTTGGTATGAAATATCTTGCAAAGAAAATAAAAGATGACTTGAAAATTAACCCAATATTCATCAAAGAAGAAAATATAGAGAAAATTTAAAACTCTTTTTCTAAGTTCTCAACAAATCTTTTGAAGTCTTCTTTTTTGACTGCTGCGCCGCAGGCATATTCATGTCCGCCGCCATAGCCCTGCACTCCGATCAGTGCTTTTTCAAGTCTTTTCGGAACTGTCTGCTTCTTTGACCTTATGCTCATCCTTATTTCGCCTGACTTCTCACGGCCTATCAAAATTATCCTGTTTGGATGTTTGTGCAGAAGCTCATTTGCCAGATCGCCTGTGAAACTTGTTGTATCACTATAAGTATAAACCAGCAGTTTGCTTTTCTTTGCATTCTTTTCAGCAGTTGCAAGCAATTTTTGGTATTTGTCATTGACTTGTTTGTATCTCTTGTAGATGAACTTGCCTTTTGAGGTTTCCTGGTTCAGTATCTCAGATGGACTTTCTATTCTTGTTAGCACCCTTAAGCAACTCAGTGCATCCTCTGTTTTTCCCTTCAGAACAAATGAAAATACTCTACAAAGTTCACCCAGCTTGGATTCAAAAAGAGCGGTCTCAGGGTCTTTTATTTTTTTATCAAGCAGCTCTGGGTACTTCTCAACAAACTCCCCAGCAAAATCAGGAAAATACCAGTCTCCTACTGCGCCAACCATTGCTATCCACAAGTCCTGCTGCACTGCATTGTAGCAGAGAACAGAAGCCGGTATGTTATCATCCTTTTTCTCAACCCTTGGATTAAAGTATTTCACGCTGTAGCGCTCTAATGGCTCATGGTGGTCTATCCATACTATGGGTGTTTTCACAGTATCTATGAATTCCTGCTGCACAATAGCTATATCAGCCACAAATATCTTGTCTGGACAGTACTCTTCTACCTTTCTTATGTATTTATCATCAATATTAGGCGTTGCCTTGACTATTATGGCCTTGCCCTCTTTGCAGAACCTGTAAAGCAGAAGAAATGATGCAAGCCCATCTGGGTCATCATGCAGGAAAAAGAGGGGTCTGCTGCACTCCTCAAGCTCCTTTCTTATCTGTGCATATTGCTTTGGACTTAGTGCCATGAAGAATGGACTATGGTGCGCTTATTTATGTGTTTCTTATTAAATAAATCAATTAATTAATTGATTATTTAATTAATAACCTATTAAGGGCATTTTCACTACTACTCAATGCTAAAAATGCAAAGGTTTAAATACCACCTAATTTGTTACCCTTCATGAGGGGTACAATGAACAAAATAATAACTCTTGTTGTATTTATTTTGTTAGCAGCAGCTCTTGTTAATGCCTATCTTCCTAAGGCGCCTGAAACAGAGCTTCCAACATCAAACAGCATTGTTGAACGTGCCTCACCACATGACTGGATTAAGGAAGACCAGATTCTTGTTTATGACGATCGCATAATTCTTAATCTTAAGAATGCAGAGTGGGCAACATTCACAGATACAAACTCGATGGATCCTGTAATTGATAAGGGCGCAAATGCTATTGAGATTGTGCCTGAGTCAACTAATGACATCCATATTGGAGATATTGTTTCTTATGAATCAGAATATGTTACAGGAACAGTTATCCACAGGGTCATTGATATCAATCAGGATGAGCTTGGATGGTATGCAACTCTAAAAGGAGATAATTCTAAAAAAATAGACCCAGAAAGAGTACGCTTTGAAAAAATAAAGCGCATTGTTGTTGCAGTAATATACTAAAAGTAATAAAAAAAATTTCTTATGCTAGGTCGACGTAAAAGTAGTACAGTGTTGGTTCTTCATCTAAGCCGTATTCGTTAACCATCATCTGGAAATCCCTTGGAGCTCCGTCAAAACCAGCTACGTCCTGCTCAACAACTGTGGTGTATACTACAGCTGAAACATTATCAGTCAACAATACCTCTACGAAACTTGCTGTCTGATACGCACCGTCAACAAATGTATACAGTGCCGGACAATTGTCATCAACATTGATGGTCACATCTCCAACCTGGAAGCCAGTTGCGTCAGAATATGTCTCATTAAAGGTTTCATCTATACCATCAGCATCTGTAAAAGGCACATTAAAGTACGTCTCTAATATAGAAAGGTTCATTGCGTGCTCTTCCACATAGTCATCAGTTTGAGTCATATTAACACACATTATGGATGCCCATTCAACTGTAAAGTTAGCAGCATATACCTCACCAGTAGGATCACTCATATTCCAGTTGTACATCGTGTTGTTGTCTGCATCAGCAAGCACAGTGCTTCCTGTGATATTTCCGAAGTAACCTTGCCAGTAGTTTGTTGATTTGTTACCATCTATAATCATCTCTGTCATGTTTCCTGCTTCAGCATTTATCTGATAAGGGTCAGCTCCGAATGTTGCCCACTCTGACTCTGATTCTACTATGCTATTGGGTCCTGCTGGGACTGCTGCATAAACAGCTGTTGTAAACAACGCTAGTGCAACCATTAATACTACTATTAACGCTTTCGTTCTCGCTTTCATTTCGTTTACCTCCTTCCTGTTGTCAGCTATTAAACTTGAGTTGACTTAGGGAATAATTTTTCTGGGTCATAAATGACAGTTATCTTATGAGCATCTGAAAATGGCGATTTGCGTTGTTTCATCAGCTTCACAGCTTCATCTTTGGTCATTACCTTAGTCTTGATTGTCTTTGCTTCTTTGCCAGGCTTCCTTATTACCTGCTCGCCAATCTTTTTTTCCAGCTCACGTTTTTCTGAAATTATCACTATTTCCATTCGATCTGTTGTCGCTGCTGTCACTATGCCCTGTATCTGTTCCATGTATGGCTCTATTTTCCAGTAATATTTCTCAACATAGTAGTGCCACTCAGGATTATCAATAAACCAGATTCTTAGTATAATCTCATGATAGTCTGACATCTGCAACAATCGCTTGTCTGCAAAGCCATTCATCGCAGAAATCAAATAAGCAGAATCATGTGCCAACGAAAACATGGACCTTGGCTTTCCTCGGTCTCTGTTTGGAATCTTGTCTTTTTTAACAAGGTCTGCTGCCTCTAACAACCTAAGCTGCTGGCTGATATTCGCCATTGTTGTATTAAGCATACCTGCAAGCTGCAAAGGGGAATATCTCTGATCAGAAAGGCTCCTTATTATGTTCCATCTTTGCTCGGTAAAAAGCGTTTCAGTTTCCATTTAATCTCCTCGTATACAAATGATGCATTTGCGGATTTGAGTATACAAAATCGTATCTTAATACCATTATTGAGCAACTAGTATTTAAATATTTGCTTTTTTACTGTAGTTGATTAATAAAAACAAAAAACTAGTTAATTAATTACTTAATTAGAAGAGTTAAACAAAAAAAATCAAGATAGGTCTAAGAAGTAGCTTACACTAAAAGAAAAAAAAATAAAATAAAAAAATGGTTGCCTTATGCGAGTTCAACGTAAAAGTAGTAGTCCTTTACACCCTCAGTGGTTCCATCCTCATTAACCATCATCTGGAAGTCCCATGGCTGTCCGTCAAAGCCAGTGGTATCTTGGTCAATAATTGCGGTGTATATGACTGCACTAACGTTGTCTGTTAATAGTACTTCTGGGAAGTCTGTTTGTTGATGCTCGCTATTTACCTGCGTATAAACCAATGGACAATTGTCTTCTTCATTAATTGTCACTGTTCCAACCTGGAAACCTGTTACATCGTCGTATGTCCAGTTAAAGGTTTCATCTATACCATCCATAGATGTAGATGGGATGTTATAGTATGTCTCCAGTATTGAAAGGTTCATTGCGTGCTCTTCTATATAGTCATCAGTTTGCGAAAAGTTGACACACTGTACTGTTGTCCAGTCGCTAACTGTAAAGTTCGCAGCATAAATCTCTCCAGTAGGCTCACTCATATTCCAAGAGTACATCGACATATTATCAGCATCGGTTAATACCATTTGTCCACTTACATTTCCGAAGTAACCTTGCCAATAATTTGTTGTCACGTTACCAGAGATTAATATCTGAGTCACGTTTCCGCCTTCTGCAGGGACTGTTGGTGCGCCACTCTGGCCCATTCGCCACTCAGATGGCGAAACTGTTACACCGTCTGGCCCTATAGGTGCTGCACGAACTGTTGCAGATAGCATCAAAACTGCTACCACCATCACTACTATTAACGCTTGCGTTTTCGTTTTCATCTCTCCAACCTCCTTCCTGTTTTTATATAATCTTAACACGGCCTATGCCACGTTGTTCTTTGAAATCTTCAGGAATATGCTTTCAGGGTCATGTAAAATTGTCAGTTTGCCTGCAGTAAATGGTGCTTTGTGCTGCTTTGCAAATTTCACAGCCTCTTCTCTTGCAAGCACCTTAACCTTGATCTCTTTGGATTCACCACCAGGTTTCCTTATTGTCTGACTACAGATCTTTTTCTCTAACTCACGTGGCTTTTCTGAAACAAGCACTAGCTCTACACTGCCATTTGATATTGCAGCAAAACCCTGTATCTGATCCATGTACGGCTCTATTTTCCAGTAAAACTTCTCAACATAGTAGTGCCACTCAGGATTATCAATAAACCAGATTCTAAGTATAATCTCATGATACTCTGACATCTGCAACAAACGCTTGTCTGCAAAGCCATTCATCGCAGAAATCAAATAAGCATGATCGTTTGCCAGCGAAAACATGGACCTAGGCTTTCCTCGGTCTCTGTTTGGAATCTTATGTTTCTTGACGATATTTGCTGCTTCTAACAACCTAAGCTGCTGGCTAATATTCGCCATTGTTGTATTAAGCATACCCGCAAGCTGCAAAGGAGAATAACTCTGTTCAGAGAGAGATCTCAGGATATTCCATCTCTGCTCGGTAAAAAGTGCTTCTGTGTCCATTTAATCTCCCCGTATACGTAATCGCCGTTAGCGGATTTGGGTATACAAAACCGTATATCAAGGTATTATTGAGCAGCTTATATTTAAATATTTCGTTTTTTACTTAATTACAGTGATTTCTTAAACAATTAAATAGCCTAGTTAATTAATTATTTAATTAGATATATAGGAAAATCACAAAAACAGAGCATAAACAGCAAAGAACAGAATACTAATTAAATAATCGTTTAATTAATTAATCATTTAATTACAACATACAAAAACATAAAACCAGAAACAAGAAGAAAGAACAATTCAGTAATTAAATAATCGTTTAATTAATTAATCATTTAATTACAACCATCCAAAAGCAAAAAATAAAGAAAAACAAACAAGAACAAGCATATAATTAACTAATTGTTTAATTAATTAATCATTTAATCAGCGATAAAAGGAACATCAAACTGCTGCTTTGTCTCTTTTTTGAAGAACCATCTGCCTGATCTAAAAATAACCTCTGCATCTATGCTGTGGCCCTCAATTGGCTCAACATCATACCTTAAGGTTCTTACACCCCTTCCTTCTACGCTAACCGGCGTTAAATCCCCAAAACGCTGCGTTTTTCCAGAACTATCAACTATGGTGTATTCTCCAATAAAACTTTCTTCTGAAACACCGTTATTGCTTACTGAAACAATGATCTGCTCTTTCACAGGATCATAGCTGACTGAGAACACCTGAACACTTCTGAACAAAAAAACATTGAGAAGAACAAGAATAAGAACTATTGTAAAAAAAATAACAGGACCTCTTTTCTTCAGCTTTGCCATGAGAAAACAATTAGCTCATTTGTTTAAATAGTTTCTGTTTGCTAATCCTTCTTTTTCTTTTTTTTCTTCGCAGCGAAGAAGAATCTCCAGATAATAAGGATTATCAAGAGTATAATCAAGACAGCAAGTCCGTATACTGCAATGTCTGCTGCGCCGAATTTAACAACCTCAAGAGGAAGCTCTGCCTGCAGTATCTTAATCAGGCTATTTTCTCTCTCACCATAATATGCCTTAATTTTTACTAGCTCGTTGTCTTCAAAGTCCTCATCCTCAAGTTCAGGATCCGCCTTCACTCTCAGCTTTTTTATCTCTCCAACATCAAGATCAGAAACCTTTGCAAGACCATATGTGAATGGCTCTCCTGCAATAAGAACATCAATAACCTCTAGATCAACATAGGTCTTAACATCACCTATGTTTTCTATTTCTACATAAAAGAACTTGTTTTTGTATTCAACTGAATTTATTTGGATTTCGGCATTATCAAGTATCTTTACTGTTTCTACAAAAACTGCCTTTCCTCGTATCTCCTTTTCCATTGATCCGCTTGATTCGCCGTAAATAATGAAAATATCAGCAGCGATTTTTCCATCTGCCATCTGCTCAACATCATAGGTCACTGTTTTCAGGCTATTGCCATCTATGAAAACAGCTGCATCATCACCAACTGACTGTGTTACTCCACCCTCTTCATTAAGCGTGTATGTGCCCTTGAAATAAATAGCCTGTTCTTCTGTGTTCCGAACCGTGACCTCCAGCTTGTTTGTTGCCTGGTTGTATTGTATTGAATCAAGCTCAAGATTTAGCGTGTAAACAGGAAGATAAAACATGTCTAAAGCCTCAACCTGTGATATTGACCCCTGTGGTGCTCTTGATCCCTGAGCAAACTTTACGAAAACGCTTATTCCAACCTGTCTCCTGATGAATGTTGCTGTTCCAACAAGCTCATTTCCAATCAGTACTCCAACTTCAATGTTGCTTCCGCGAATATAATTTCCTATCTGATCAGGCACGTTATTCGAACCAATAAACAGCACAGGTTCTTTTCCTGACATGATCTCCTTTTCTATAAATTCTCCGTTTGTGAGTATGACTTGTTTTCCATCACTCTTTGCCTGATATTTCTTTACTATCTCTACATTGTTTGAAAATCTGTCTCCACCTTCATTTATTATCTCTGGCCCGTATTTTGCAAGAGTATCTCTTACCTCTCTGTCAACATGTCCAAAGATTATCAACTCGTTAATTGTTCTGTCAGCAAGAATATCATCAACATCATCTATATTAGTTGCATCAGCAAAAAAAACATAAGCATCTGTTATCCTTGCGTATGGAGCAACTGCTATTGCATTATAACCATAAGAATCATCAATAACTATGAAGTTATTTACGTCAGGAAGATCTTCTGCAAGCTCAAGATTCATATTATCATAGGTAAATTCCTCAACAGAGTATCCCTTTCCAGAAATTATGCCTTCGTAACCAACTATATACGGAACCGACTTTGAGCTAAGGGCCCAAATATGATTTTCTTTGGGTATGCTATTAAGGATAAGAGGTCCGTGCCTATCGCTTACAAGAAAATTTGGTGTTACCTTTATGATTTGTGAGTAAACCATCGCTGAATAGACATCTCTCCAGTCAGCAGAATTAACAATTATTTGATAAGGATCTTCTGCAGCTACAGTACTAGCAAGAAGAAATATAAATATAGCTAAAAACAAAAAGCTTTTTTTCATTAAAAACCCCGCTTACATTAACGTTTGATAAAGAAACAATAATCCACCATATATATAAAGTTTATTGTTTGGTGTTAATACTGCTTGTTGACAAAAGAAAGCTTTTTATACCACCTAATCAAGATTATTTCGGGGGAAGTGATTTAACAATTCAGATGTTTAAATCAAATAAATCAAAAAAGAGGGGAAAAGAGGAGACTAAACAGGACTCTGTACTTCTTGACATAGATCAACTTACAAAGGAGTTCAACAGGAAAATAAGAACTCTTGAAGATGTATACCAAAAAAAGGACTTAAGCACAAAAGAAAGGAAAAAACTGCTTAAAGAAAGGGTCAATGTTCTGAAAAAGCTTGTTAAGAAACTAAACAGTGAAATTAAATCAAAAGACAAAGAGCTTGGAAAGACAACGGATGAATACAGAAAAAAGAGCGAGCTGCAAAAAGAAACAGACATAAGACTTGATAAAAAGAAAGAGAAAGTAAAGCTTGAGATTGAAACCAGGCTAGCCAAGGCAAAAGAGCATGAAGCCTTCCATGAAGAAAAAGTTAAGGACATCAAGAAAAAGGAAGATTCGCTCTTAAAACAGCACAATAACCGCATGAAGATATTCCGCAACTCAGAAAAGCATCTTAGGGGAGAGGTAGACAAAGAAAAGAGAGAGCTGGCATTAATTAAGGGTATGGTTGATGAAAAGCAGAAAAACCTTGAGATCCATGAAGAGCGGGTTGTACGTCTGAAGCATGAGTATGACGAAAAGCTAAGGCTACTTGAAAGAAAGGAAAAAAGGCTTCTCAAAGAAGAAAAAGAGCTCAAAAATGAAAAAGGTGCTTTTTCTAGTAACAAAGAACAGTTCAAAGCGATAATCACTAGGCGTGAGGAAGATAAAAAACAACTGGAAAAAGAGTTTGAAGATCTGGCTGAAAGGAAGGCTTTGATTGAAAACGAGATAGTAAAAAGAGCAAGGAAAGTAAATGACCTGAGAAAAGAACTCATCAAGAGCAACAAAGAGCTAATGAGAAACCAGATGATCTTTGATCAGAAAATGCAGGCAATCCAGCATTTGGATAAGCACATCAAAAAGAGAGAATTCAAAAAAAGAACCAAACCAGCTGATGCAAAAACACTTCTCAGAATGGCAAAAGATGCCCACAACGCAATTGGCAAGGAAAGTAACATAGAACTAAAAAGTAGATATGAAGAAATGCGTGAAATATACAGCAAACTCAGCAAAAAAGACAAGAAAAAGGTACACAAAAAGCTTATGGCCCTTCATTATGATCTAAAATTATCGACGCTGTTGAGGACGAGATGAGCTAATTCTAACAACGAAAAGCATAACATTTATATACTGGTATATCTCACTAATCTGTTGGGGGAATAACATATGGTAATATTATTTGACCAGTTTCATCTACCGGATGATATATTTGAAATCATATTCGCTACTAGTCAGCAGAGGATTGTTGCAAAGGTTCTAGTCAAGTACATTAAAGAAAATGATGGAGAAGTTAACAAGGTTGAGATGAGCCTGTTCGCAACAAAGCTGCATGAAGGCCAGCTAGTTACAGAAATCGATGAACCAGGATATGTTGGCAAACAAGTCAAGCTTTCCTATAATAAGAGACAGTTTTATGATAGAATTCTTACACCAATGAAAAGCATGGGTCTTGTTGATTACGATTTGTACAAGAAAACATACAGCCTATCTGACAAGTTCAACAAAGAAATGATGAAAATAGGGCTTATTTGGGTTAGAGAGCTTAGAAAAACATCACTCAAGATAAAAAAAGATTAAAATCGCTTTCTTTTATTAAGTACTATCAAACGTACAAGGAAGAATATAGTAACTATTATAACAATATACACAGCTAGCAAAACAAAACTGAATTGCTTTTTCTCTTTTTCCTCTGCAATCTCTTCTTCTCCTTCATCATTAACATTCAGTACAGTCGATCTCTCAAATGTAAGTTTATCATTATAAGTAAACCTTCCACTCGCGATATAATGGCCTGCTTTTTCTGGTGTAAAGTAAATATCAAAGTCCTGTTTTTCGCCAGCTTCAACCCTGAGCTCATCAGTCTCCAAAACATGAACTATGCGATCATCCAGTTTTACATTCCCCTTGAACTTTGCCATAACCATCCTTTGTCCTGTGTTTGCAAATGTTGCAGTAATTAATATTGGCTGGCCTGTAAACGCCCACACATCACTCTTTATTCCTGCAAAGTGTCCTTTATCCAATATACCGCCCTCTTCAACCACAGTAAAGGTATGAAAATCAGATGCAAAACACTCAGGCATAGACATCTTGACCCAATACTGGCCAACAGGAAGTTTATTGGTTGAAAAGGTTAGTTCTGATGTTCTGTCTACTGTTGGAAGTACGCTCTCTGTATCAAAGTTCTTTGTTAAAACAAGGTTTTCCTGCAGCTGATCCCAAACATCTACTGTCAGCTCCGGACTAATCCTGACATTTCCTGTATTCCTTACAGTAACACCGAGCTTAAAAGGATAGTTAATCTCAGCATCGCTAAAACGGAAAGCTCCTGCACTGCATCCTACAATTTCCCCTCCAACAACCTCAATGTTTATGTTGCTCTCAACACCAACACTTATTGCACTTCCTGCTCTGCCGGATCCAGCTCCTTCTGCATCTGTTATGAAAACAAGTTTTCCGGAATAATTTCCGCTTTTTGTGTCTTCTGGAGGCTGAACAATAATCTTCAGTTTGTATTGCCTGTCTATTGAAAAGTTTATTCTGTCTGTATCAGGATCAAATGAAAGCCAGTCCTTTACATCTCCATCTGCTACAAAGTGCGCAAACACCTCCTCTTCTGAATTTGTGCTTATTGAGATTACTCGTTCTGCATATCCTCCCTTAAGCACCTTTGTGAAGTCAATTGTTCCGCTGACTCCAATTGTTGCTGCAGACACATAAGATACAGAAAACAATGAAACAAGAAACAAAAGCAGCATGATTTTTTTCATCTTAAATTTTTTCAGCTCAGGCTTAGCTTTTATATTTTGTGCTTTACGCCTCAATTTATATTTAATGAATATCAATAAAACCACTATTAATATAGCAACAAGTGCAACAATCTCATAGATTGACTTTTGTACAATACCTGCAACATTTACGCATTTGTGGTCCTCTGCATCCTGGAAAAACCAGCAGTTCAAATCAGCGCACGCGTGATCCAAAATTTGCTCGTCTTCTGAACAGTTTAGCTTTTCACATGAGTGGTTTACTGCATGCTCATCAGCTTCGCATTCCAGACTCCAGCATGCATTGTGCTTAATGTATTCATGCTCCCCGCAATCAAGCTTTATGCATTCATGACCTGAAGCAGACTCGTCTTCGCTGCAGTTAAGCTTCTCACACTTATGGTTTCTTATGATTTCATCATTCCCGCAAACAAGCCTGCTGCAGGAATGATTTAAGATATATTCATCTTCCTTGCATTCCAGCGCAACGCATTCGTTTGTTGCGTTTATGCACATCTGATTTTCCATGCATTCTTCATCTTCACAACACTCATAATTAACACAACTGTGATCAGAAATGAACTGACAGGAATTGCATCTCAGCTTTGTACAGCTATAATTCAAGCATGCCTCTATTGTTTTGCAATGACCCCCTCTTGTACATCCCGGAGCAGGCATGTAATGACTCCTGTAGCAATACCTTGATTCTGTCCCAAAGAAAACATCACTCAGCATCCGAACACCTTCAGGCACCTCAGTCACCATGCAAAGCTGGTACATCAGGTCTGTTCCATTATTTGCTTCAGGAATTGTTCCATTAAGAGATACATCAACATGTTTTTCTGGAGATACTTTGATTTCTGAACCATTATAAAAAGCAAGCTGAATCTCTGTTAAAGAATCAATGATCTCCAGCGAGTACACCCTTATGTCCCGTGACCCTTGATTACTCATGTTTATTTCCCAGCTTACATCTGCACCCTCGATGCAATCACCGTCACAACTGTAATTAATGGTATAGAAAGATGCACTCACAACAGGACATAGTAAAATCAGTGCCATAACAATTATTGCTGTTCTTATGCTAAGTTTCATTTTATTGGTTTGTAACTGCAGAAAAAATGATTGTTCCGCTGCAGTTTCCTCCTACTCCTCCAGGCACCATTATTTTCCAGAACGTGCTGTTCACATCCTGATCATATTCATTATCATCTGTTCTCTGGGCTAATGTAAAATTCTTCATCTTTGATGATAATGCAGTAAGGTTTTGCATTTCATCAAATTCTGTTCCGTTTGTTGGTGAGTATTTTTCATATCCCACAGGAATTCCGCCGTTTTGGCACTTCATGGACAATTCGTCCTCTTCAACTGAACCATAACCAAGAACAGTTATATTAATTGGTGTATTCCCAAGATTAATCAGAGACACATTTGAATCCTCTGATGTGGCGTTGTCAGGAGGTGAAAGCACCTCACTGTAAATCATATATGTTTCAAATGCATCTAGCGCAACAAGCTGATTTATGGTTGTTGTTTTATTCAGATAACCAGTAAGATTCATTCCGTCTTCTGCTAAAAAATAGCACTGCCACGACGCATTGTCTGCATAGTAAGTAACCTCAAAAGAACAGCTAAAGTTCTTTTCATAAATAGCTGACCCTGTTTCAACACAACTTGAATTAAAGTAATGGTTGTTATTATCATTTGGAGCTAAATGACCAACAGAGGATCTGAAAAAAGTCGCATTAGTGGAGTTTATGTCTCCTGCAAAATCACCATCATAAACTGTTGCATTGCAGTAAATTGTTCTGTTTGCTCCTGGAATCAAATCAATTGTATCCTCAAGAAAGACCTCAGTTATAATAGGTGGTGCATACTCAACAAGCGTAAGATTATAGGTTAGCGAAGCACCAGTGTTTAATACATCATTTGTACAGTTTACGCTCCAGTTGTACTGTCCTGCTTCAAGGGATTGAGAGAAATTCTGAGTAGTGTAAGTTACAACAGTATCATTGCTTATGTTTATCTTATTGTTTAATATTAGGGTGCAATTCAAGATGTCAAAATAAGAGGCAACATAATATTTAAATGTTATTATGCCTGCAGTTAACAAGGAATTGTTATCCGGAGATTCTAGAGTTATTTCAGGAATAGTTGAATTGACCTGTGAGGTGACATTATATATTGCTTTTGCATTCAAACCCTTAAGAATTACCCCATCACTAGCGCAACTAGCTCTAAGAGATATGTTAGAAACACCTGGCGAATCTGCAGTGACTGTCCAGGTTGTAGTGTTCTGTTCAAAAAGAGGGATTATATTACCTATCGGATGAACATAATCATCTCCCTCTACAGAAAATACATGATTTGTGAAATTTATCGTAGCATTACAATCCAGTCCATCTGCTCCTCCAATTATTGTCACATTTATAGTTACATTAAAGGTGTCTGTCAGGTTGTATACTGTGTTATTAATCAAAGAGATTATTGTTATGTTTGGCTCACTTGACCTTGTCATATTGAGTATAACATCCAAATATGTTGTTGTTGGAAGCAGTGTTGTATTTGCATTTCCATAATGAGTTGCATTCCAAGAAGTCACAATAACTGTGTCTGCATCAGAACCAACAACAGATGCTGCGTACGCACCTGTTGCAAAAGGAGGACCCCAGGTTCTTGTCTCAACAAAATCAGATGAATTTGTGACATTGATTGTGACCTTAGTGTAAAGTGGCATCTGGACCATGTTAATATCATAGATAAAACCGCGAACATTGTGCGGTGCAGGAGGAGCTACTACTAAGTATGCTAAACCAATCACCCATGCAAGCATGAATGCTATTCCAACAATTGATTTAATTTTCATCTCTTTTTTCTCTTCTTAAAATAAACTGCAAAAACAATTGAAAGCGCGACAATTAATATACTTATTGCATAAATTATTTTTCCAGAGGAAGGTTTTCCGGCAAAACTATTGCCTCCAGTAACCAATTCCCTGCTTTCAAGATAAACTTCTGTGCCATCCATGTTTCCATCTAGCTTGAATTCGAAGCTCTGTGATCCAATCTTCAGCTCTAGATTATCTCCTATCTCTCCATATACAAGAACAACATAGGCTCCTGGATAATTGCCCATGCCTGTTTTTCCCTTTATAGATTCTCCAGTATTCTTATCTGTCAAAACATACTTTGTACCCCATGAAACTTGTTTATCTGATTCATAGATCACTCCAGAGATCCTGTACGGAACATCTATTGTTGAAGCAACTGGCTCCTTAAGCTCTGTTGCCGCTGTATTCAGGGATATTGCAAAGTATGAGAAGCCAGTTGTTTTTGATTCATAGCTTATTGTTTCCTCAGATTCTTCAATAATCTCTGTTTCAAGTGTCTGCCACTTATCCTTATGATACCTGTTTAGGATGATGTCTGTTTTCAGTGCATTGTTATTTTCAAGCCACTTTTTGTCAACGCTGAATCGTATTTTTGCCTCATCAATCTTATCCTCTTCCAAAACCCATGGATCTATCTCAATATACTCGTAAACCTGCTTGTTAAGTGCTGTTATTTCTGGTGGTGCTTGTGCAAGTTTTCTCACAATAAGCTGTCCGCCTTGACTACTGCTCTTGAAATTAATGACAAGATCATTTAATGAACTGTTGTTTTCTTCAACTGCTACTAATTCTTGCTCCATTGTCTGCAACGTGCTTCCACCGCCTCCACCACTGCTTACTTGAATTACGCTGCTTTCAGTATTAGATGATATCATACTTACGCTGCCGCTTTCCAACACAGTCACATTAAATGTCTGCGTATCTGTCAACACTCCATCACTCACCTCTACTTCAACTAAATTTACAGTTCCTACTTGCGATCTCATTGGGAACCAGGATATTCTTCCTGTTTCATCATCTATCCGCATGAAACGTGGCGCTTCAAGAAGCTGGTAGCTTAGTGAAAAATTATCCTCATCAATTGCAGTAACATAATAAATATAGAATCTGTATACTGTTGCCTCGGTTATAGGCTCAGATGTAATCACCGGAGCGTCATTTATATTTTCAACATCCAATACAAATGATTGTACAGCTGTTCCGTTTTCATCATCAATAACCATCACACTCACGTTATGACTTCCAACATCTGCATTCAATGGCAGCCATGTTATCAGTCCTGTACTATCATTTATCAACATGTTAACCGGACTCTCAAGAAGTTCATAGATAAGATAATCGCCCTCATCTGTTGCATCAACATCATAGACATAAAGACTGTCTTCTTGTGCAGTTGTCACTGGCTCAGATGTTATGTTTGGAAGAATATTGGCTGGCTTTGTAACAATAACAGTGTATGATTGGCTATCTGAAAGCTGCGTGTCTGTTGCATTGACAGTAACATTATGGCTTCCTACCTGACTTTTTTCAGGAGTCCATTCTATAAGACCTGTCTCTGAATCAATTATCATTCCTGATGGATTAACAAGAAGCGAATAATGTATTGAGTCATTCTCCTCATCTGTTGCATTAACATCATATGTGTATTTTTCCTTTGCTATTGCTGCAATAGTCGGCAATGACACAATAACCGGAGCATCATTTGTTTCAGAAACAAAGACTGTGAATGACTGATAAGCCATAAGATCTCCATCACTTACATTCACAATTACGTTGTTGCTTCCTGCCTGGCTTTGCGCAGGAGTCCATTCAATAATGCCTGTCTCTGAATCAATTATCATTCCTGATGGCTTATCAAGAAGAGAATATTCAAGCAGATCATTGTTTTCATCCTCTGCATCAACATCATAACTGTACAGATAATCTTCTTGTGCAGTTGTCACTGGCTCAGATGTTATGTTTGGCGCGTAGTTTGGAACCGTAGTGTTCAACAACAAGTCAACACCATGCAAAACACCATAGAGTGTTACTGACCTTGATGCATTGTTTGCCTTGTTCCACGCAGTCAATATGATGTTATCACCATCACCACCTTTTAGTGTTACAGCATATTTTCCAGGGTTTGTTCCTCTACCTGTAACACCTTCTGTATAATACCCACTTGTTGTATCATAAACACTAAAGCGTGTTCCCTTGTCTACCTGAGTAACACCATCAAGAGTATATATTATTCCGTCAATTCCGTGTGGAACCGGAACTGCAGCTACAAACCCTGCTAACACTATCAAAAACAATGTCAGCATTGCTATTCTAGCTTTGTTCTTATGTGTTCGGGTCATGTTTCCAAATGCTTGATTCGGTTGCATCAAAATAATATCCTTTTCCGGGTTCTAATGATGTAAAGTCCTGGTTATCCCAAGCAGGCCACCATCCCCAACCTGAGAAAAACATTGTTACCTCAAATCTATCTGTTAGTGCATTGTATCTGTCTATTGCCTGTACAGATTCTGTTGGCTCCACATCAACTGGATAAGCCACATCACCATTAATTGGCAATGTCGAACTGTTTGGCGAATACCATCCAACAGTATTCCAGCCAGATATCAGGCTTGTATTTACATTCTCTTCAGGCACAAATCCAACGATCGTAAGGTTACATGAGCCAGTTACCTCAACCCAGTACCCTCCTGTGCTGTCAAAGCGCGTGAAATTCTTGCTGTTTTCTCCTGCAGGAATCCATGAGCTGTCCTCATACGTCAACTGCTCCCATGGATTCTCCAAGGATTCATTGTAGCGCCATATTGCATCTATGCAAGCAACAGGTTTAACAGCTAGATCATATCCATCATTTGTTCCATTATCAATTGTTCCGTTTGTTATATTCAGCGACATGCTCAGCATATTCCAGCCATCATAGAGCTCTATGCCATGCTTGCCCATAAGTATATCACCTGACTTGTTTGTAGCCCCCTTGTTTGTTGATATCTTGTAAAACCTGAATGTTGATTCATTTGCAGTTGTGTCCTGCCAGCTTTGCTCGGTTGTAGTAACGTTTGGAGTGCTTGAGAACTCTGATGAAAAGTCATCCTTTACATAAACAAAGTATTCAGCTGCATAGTCCTTTTGCTCCCAAGCTAAGATAACAGTTTCATTATCATCTTCAATTTCAACTGTCACATTGTCTGGAGAATCAACAATTGTAAAGTTCCACATATTACTGGTGTTTGAATTATTAGAATCATCAACACAGGTAATATTCCAAAGAATAGTGCCTTCTGGAAGGATTCCTATTGTAACATTTGTAAGTGTTTCATCAAAGCTGTCAATATTTGAGGTGTTTACAATACCATCAAAGGTTAGATTACATGTAATATTAGAGTCAACATAATCATCAGCTGTCCAGTTAAAGTTAAAGGTGTTATCTGTGGTGTTGAAATAGTTCTCAGGGGAAGTTAGTGATATTGCAGGAGGGGTTAAATCAGTTGTGATGTTAAAGAATCTGAATCCAATTCCATTATTGTAAGAAGGAGGCCTACTAGCCAACGACACTATGCTATAATTTCCATAAATGAGATTTAATGAGTTGAATGTAAAGTTGAATATGCCTGCTTCACTTGTTTCTCCGCTTTCCATCAGGATTATTTGCTCCTCCTCACCTGTAAGTGTAACTGGCTCATCAGGAATATACCTTCTTACTGTAAGATTATCCCAGGATCCAATAAACTGAGTACTACCAGTTCCAAATCCTCCTGCAGCTGTGATCCTGTTGCCGATGTCAGAGTCATTTACAGACATAACCTCTTCATCGTTAATATAAACTCTTAAGTTGACTGTTGTTGTGTTTACATCGTAAACAATGAACTTCAAATGATATGTGTTGCCTGTTGCATAGTTGCTTAGTTTTTTTGTTAACAGAGAAGTACTAGATCCCTCATTATAACGACCGATCTCTGAATTGAAGAAGCTCTGAGATTGTATCTTGAAGAAGTAATATGTATCACCAGTGACCCTTGCACCAAGTTCAAATTCTGCTGTCAATGCTGTTCCAGGAAGTTGCTCGAATTCTTGGTGAACATCTATTTCCACATCAGTAAGAGACTTAGATTCATCCCTTATTGACTTTCCATAGTCCTGCGTACCAGTATAATCAATAGTAAGCGCTGCAGCATCATGTGTAAGTGTTCCATCTACATCCTCATCAGGATCATCAAATGCGCGCGTTGTATTATAACTGCTTAGAGTGTTTGTATCAAATGAATCATAATGGAAATAAACCTCAGATTTATTCGCTGGAGGATCTGTTACAGTTGAGTTTCCATAATAAATATAGTATCTCACATTAGAGTTATCAATCTCAATATCATTTTGAGTTCTGAACAATACACGTGTATCTGTTGTATTAAGGTTATACAGTATTCTATTTAGCTCCATGAAATAGTTTGTGTTGTCATCCAAGTATATTACTCTAAGATCTGCACCAGTTTCTTGTAATCTGCTTTCATTTATCAGAGTAATAGTCTCTATTGAATGGTTTATTGTATAGTTTGCTATTATAGTTCCATTGTTAATGTTTGATATGTTTATTTCTTTTCTATATCTATAGCTTAAATTCCACCAAGGAATTGTAGAGTTGCCCACAATTATGCTTGATGTTATGTTTGTAGGGAAAGGATTGCTGTATTTATCTGTTGAAATTGTTGTTACATTAACAATTTCACCTTCTATAGCAGTGCGTTCATAAGTTACTCTCGTGCTAGGTAGTGTAACAACGATCGTAGTTGATTCAATAACATTAACCTCATATACACTACTATTTCCAGTGTTTGGTGTCAGAGCAGTATCTGTACAGTTAACATACCACCTATATCTGCCATCATAAACATCATTCACATCAAAGGAATTTAGCTGGTTTTCAACAATCGCTGACTCATTCGTCATGTTTATTGTATCATTTATCACAAGAGTACAACTGGAAATATCTGTCAGCAGGTCTGAAACATTATACCAAAAGGTCACATCATTACTTCCCAGGGTCGATCCATTAGTTGGATATGATAGATTAATTAGCGGAGGATCAGTATCGCCTGCAATTTCAATGTTTCTTGGATTTGAAATATTAGTGTTACCTGCAGTATCTGTACAATTTACATACCATGAATGATTGCCATATTCAAGCCCTGAAAAGGTAAATGTTTGAAGAATATCTTTTGTGATCGAGTAGTCAATATCTACAGAACCATTGATTGAAAGACTACAATTTGATATCTCAAGCAGGTCATCAGATACAGTGTATCCAAACAAGATATCATCACCATCAGCATCCTGGCTGTCATTTTCTGGAATTACTAATGTAATGAAAGGAACCGTTCTGTCTATTGTAATGTTTAGATGTGTGTCATAATCGCCAACATTTCTGTATGTATCATTTGCCCACACTCTTACTTGGTAATCCGTACCCTCACTCAATGATCCTGTATCCCAAGTGCACTCATAATCAGGAGAAGACAGATTACATATTTCTTTCCAACTTGATAAATGATGTTCACGATACTCAAAGGTTACATGAGCTACACCTATTCCCGCGTCAGTTACTGAAGCATTAACTGTGAATGTGTCTATAGATATATTTTCCATCTGACTTGGCAGATCAAGCACAGATACAGGACCAAGTTTATCAATCACTACAGTTCTAAATTCTGAGCTATTCTCATTTCCTAGGTCATCTGTACAATTTACACTCCAGTTATACTGCCCTTCATCAAAGTTCAAGCCATCAAACTGCTGTGTTACACCGACTGCAATTGAATCATCTGTTTGGTTTATTGTTCCGTTTATTATCAACGAGCAATTGGCTACTGCTCTTAATGCATCTGATGTGTTGTAATAGAATGACAAGTTCGATGGATTAAGATCCAAATCAAGAGGCTCCTCAAGGTTCACTGCAGGTGATGACATATCTATAGTGATATTTGTACTAACATCAAATGCTCCGCCATTGCCATATATATCCTTTGCAATGGCCCTCAACTCATAAGTAATTCCGTCAGATAATCCTGTTATTGTCCATGTACACTCAAATGGTTCTGTTCCATCTGTGTCCTCGCATGCAAATGAGAAGGAGTCCTCATCATTTGCTCTGTAGTCAAATCTAACCTCGCTAACAGGTGTAAATATCTCTTCTATTGTAACATTTACTTCAAATGTTTCTGATGAAATGTTTTCCATATACCTTGGAAGATACATATAAGCAAAAGGCCCGGTCCTGTTTATGGTAATATTCTGATGCACGTCATAATCCCCAATATTGCCAAACGTATCATTTGCAGATACTCTAAATTCATAGGTCTGTCCATCAGTCAGCCCAGTCATATTCGCCAAACATTCATAGGGTTCTGTTGAATTTGTACAGATAAATTGCCATACTGCTTCGTCATCTTCTCTATACTCGAAAAGCAATGTTTCAACACCTATTCCCAAATCTACAGCTGTTGCATTGATAACTGTTGCATTTTCAGATATGTTTTGAAGGTTGCTTGGCAAATCAAGTGTAGCTGTTGGCCCATTATTATCTATCATCACAGCTATTTGCGTTGAATTCCTAAGACCATCATTATCAGTAACATTCAACCTGAGATAACAATCATAGCTTTCCTGAGAACACTGAGACTGGTCTGATGTGTTGAACGAACAATTCAGATCCTGAGTGTTGCACAGCAGTGTTGGTGATGTGAATAATGGATTATCATCCAGCTCAAAAGTATAGTTTTGCAATCCCTGATCATCTATAGATGATGAAGCATTCAGCATTTCTACTGCATGCAAGATTGTTCCATTTTCAGGATAAGTAAATGTAGCATTCGGATGGTCATTGGTGTTTATCACTATGCTCTCTGAAGAATAGTATTCTCCAACATCAGTTGAATTCGCTTTACACCTCACTCTAAACGATTTATCCCCTGCATCTAATGAGGATCTTATTGTGAAATTATACAAACAAGGATCTCCGCCAGCAGTAAGGTTTCCACAATCATAGCTGTCATTGTTGCTTATCAGGAACTGTGAGGTTGTTGTTATATGGGAAGATAAGCTGACATTGTATTCTGCTATTATATGCACATATGAACAATTCTGTTTTGTTAGGTCACAAACAGCTTCACATGCGTGCTCATAAGTGTAATTCAAATCCGGTTCAGACTCATTCAGTTCAATATCGTCTTCAGGATAAGTAAGGTTTACTGTAACTGATCCTACGCTTGTGGAGTTCCAAGAAAATCCTACTAACGTCGAGTTTTCGTTTCCTGCCGTATCATTAGCAACTGCAAAGGTCCAGTTATGCCAACCACGCTGCGATGCTGCGTACTCTACTGAGTAAACATTATTTCCATTTTCACCATCACATAAGGTTGTAGCAGAATCTGACATCTCTACTGGCTGGATGTCCTTGCTTGGAAGTTCAATCTGAGCAGTTACTGTGTTTACACCTGAAAAAGTGTCAGTAACTGTTATGTTTAGGCATACATACTCATAAATGGACGCATTGGTTGTATTCAAATTCGGATCAGTGAATTGTGGGAATGACGTATCAACCTTAACAAGCCTTGTTTCTGATGTGTTTGTGTTCCCAAGCGTATCTGAGCAGCTTACGCTCCAGTTAATGTTTCCGTCTTCAAATGTTTGAGTGAAGTTTTGTGAAACGTCCTTAGTTACTGTATGATTTGTTTTGTTGATTACACCTTCTATCAGCAAACTGCAGTTTTCTATTGTCAACAGATCATCAGAAACCTGGTATCTGAAAACAACTTCAGGATTATCAGTGAACGTGTCGTTCAGCGGTATCTCAAGGTCAACAAATGGTGGCGTGCTGTCAACTGTAACAAACCAAATCTCGGTCATGTTTGAATTTCCTGCAGAATCATTAATAGAAACATAATATGCGTAATCACCATCATCTATGTCAGTCAAAGTAATATTTGTGAATGCTGTTGAATATTTCCGTATAGTTGGCGATCCATCAAAGAACAGAATAACACTGTCTGGATTGACGTCATAATGAGTCACATTAATCGTTAGTGTTCCTGCAGTCTGGTTTGTTTCATTTGCAGGCGTAGGAATTGTGAAATTAATTGTTGGGCTTATTGAATCCAAGGTTATCTTACGAACTGGCGTGCTGTTTGAGGTTCCTGCAGTGTCCATGACAGAAACATTGTAGTAATACTCTTCATTTGTATCCAGCAAACCAGTGAAATTAAAGCTGCGATTACCCTTAAGCAGTGTTGTCTCATTAACAAGATCATATGCTGAATCAAACAAGAAGAACGTAATATTTGCCTCATTACCATCATAAGCAGAAACATTCACATAAATCCAATCACGATTGAAATAAGTGTCATTATTTTCAGTTCCAAAACCAAATTCTACAGTAGGCAACATGCTATCAAGCGTAAGAACCCTTGTTAATGTCGTGTTAGCATTTCCTGCTTTATCGCGTGCAGTTACATTATAATAATACAGCTCGTTTGTATCCAAGATGCCTGTGAAATTAAAGCTTGTATTGCCTGCAAGCAACGTTGTCTCATTAACCACACCTGTTGAATTAAACAAGAAGAATGTAAGGTTGTTAAAGTTGTCCTCAATAATAGATACATTCACAGCTATCCAGTCTCTGTTAAAGAATGTGTCATTGTCCTCTGTTCCTATATCAAAATCTATTTCAGGATAAACAGTATCTATATTAAAAGTATAGTTTGATTCATTAAACGCATAGTTACCTGCAGAATCATTACACCAGACATTCCAGTCATATGTTCCATCATCGAATTCCAGGGTTACTGTGTCCTGCACACCATTTTCTACAGCACTGTTTGTTTCATTTGCAACAAACTCACCTGAAGCATTGTGGTAAAGCACACAAGCTTCTGGATTTACATCATAAGGAGTGTAACTTAGGTCTATTGAAGAACTAGACTCCCAGGAGTCATTAGAAGGCATATCAAGACTTGCTGTAGGAACCAGACTGTCAAGAGTTATTGTTCGAGTTGCTGTTGTCCCATTATTGCCTGCTTTGTCAAGTACAGATACATTGTAATAATATTCCTCGTTTGTGTCCAATAAGTCTGTGAAATTAATGGTTCTATTGCCCGCAAGCAATGTTGTTTCATTAACAATATGTGTTGAATTAAAAAGGACAAAAGTAATATTATCTTCATTAGTATCAAACACTGTTACAGTAACATTAATCCAATCACGATTGAAATACGTGTTATCATCTTCAGTGCCATCGCCAAAGTCCACAACAGGTGAAGTGCTGTCAAGAGTAATAAACAGTATGCCTGTGCTGTTTGAATTGCCTGCTTTATCATACACAGTCACATTATAATAATACTCTTCATCAGCATCTGCTATTCCAGTAAAGTTATAGTCTCTTGTGCCCGCAGGCAGTGTTTCCTTATCAACAAGATGTGTAGAATTATACAAGAAGAAAGTGATATTATCCTCATTTAGATCATAAGCAGAAACATTCACATAGATCCAGTTGCGATTGAAGTAACTGTTGTTTTCCTCAATATTCTCACCAAATTCAACAGTAGGCCACATGCTATCAAGTGTAAGCAGCCTTGTTAATGTACTATTAGAATTTCCTGCTTTATCCTTAACAGTTACATTA
Source organism: bacterium (assembly GCA_024206195.1). The sequence continues at coordinate 25,648 of JAAGZO010001196.1, forward strand.
TAATAATACTCTTCATTGGTATTTGAAAGCTCAGTGAAATTTATGCTGCGATTGCCTACGAGCAACATGGTCTCATTTACAAGATCAGTAGAATTAAACAAGAAGAATGTGACATTATCCTCATTAATATCAAAAATAGAAACATTCACAAAAATCCAGTCACGGTTAAAGTATGTATCATTCTCCTCTGTAATATTATAGAGTTCTATAAGAGGGAATGTTGTATCAATATGCAGGAGCCATACTTCAGATTTGTTTGCATTTTCAGCATAATCTGTACAGTTAATGCTCCAGTTATATGAGCCATCATAGATGTCATCAACTGTAAAACCATTTTGCTGTTCATATAATATTGGAGTTGTATTGGTCTGGTTTATTAAATCATCAATAATAAGGGAACAGTTACTGAAGTGGAAGGAGTTATCTGCAGGAGTATAATAGAATTCTATGTCGTTTGTGCTGTTCCAGGAATCGTTTGAAGGGCTGTTAAGGATTGTGTATGGCTTTGTTGTGTCTGGGAGGATTTCAAACAAAGCATAGTCTGTTTCATTTCCATAGCCTGAACCGTATGCCAAGGAAACAGCTGAATAATTCGTGAATGATTTGTTGAAAGTATCCCATTCATAGGTCCACAAGCCATCAGGTCCTGTAGAGTCCACTTCACTCAGCATAAGTTCCTGCATAGTTCCATTAGCTGAAACGGTGTCATTAATAGTTTCATAGTAGAACACTTCAAAGGTTGCATAGTCCAGTGCAAAAGAGCCGTCCTCGTTTCCCCATGTTGCCTGCATTGTAGCATCTGTTTCATACCTGATAGAAACCTTAAGCGTGTCGTCATCTATATAGTCATCTATCGAGGATTCCTCTGAAAATGCCTTTGTTTGTTCATTTGGTGAACTTCCGTCCTGAGAAAATGTTCCTATTGTATCCCATATCGATGTTTCAAAGTTGTATAGCTCGGCATTAACAGGGTTGTTTGGTGCTCCTGTCATTGCTCCAACACAGGTTATTGGTACTGCTACGTCGTTTGAATGGCAGTATGTAATTGAAAAGTTAAGTGATGCTACATCCTGGTCCGTTATTTTAAGATCAGGGAAACTGTAGTTTAAACGTATATATGCTCCCAGGTCAACATTCTGTATGAATCCATTGATCCTTCCAACACCATAATAAACATTATTGTCTGATAAAGTGTCTGAATAGCTTCCGCTGTTTACATTATACCCTGCTCCAAAGGCGATTAATCCTCCTGCTTCCCCAGATTCTACAGAACTAAAAATTCTTCTTGACTCAGTATTGCCTGGACTCTCTGCATTTGTATTATTGTAATATGCGAAAAAACTAGTGCTATCAACACCTGTTGTTACATTCGCCCTGAACCAGACCATACAGAAATTGTAATCATCCCCTGCTGTAACTGATCTTCGCATTGAACCAATATTAAACTGACCATCTGTCTTTATGATTCGTATCTCATTATTACAGCTTTGTATGTTACCATCTAATCCAGAGAGATTAACCTCTATCAAGACATCTTCCTGGTCTGATGAGCTGTTGATCATAATTGGTTTTCTTTGTTTCCATGAAGAATCCCACCAAGGTATTGTTGTGTTTCCTTTTATGACATCCATGATCACATCAAGGTCAAGATCATTGTCAAATTCATCTTTTACAGTAGTAGAAAGATTTGCTATCTCACCGCGTTCATAGCTTGGCTGGTCACTGGAAAGATTAACAACAATGACAGATGCTATCTGTACAGTTAGATTATATGCATAGCTACTTCCAACATTCCTATCTCCGCTGTCATCAGTACAGTTGATACTCCAGTTGTACTGTCCTGTATCAAAATTAGTTTGAGTTATTGCGTTTATCTGACCTTCTGCTATCGCAGTCTCATTTGATTTATTGAAGATTCCGTTAATGATCAAGCTGCAGTTCCAGATGCCTGAAAGTTCATCTGTTACATTGAACTGGAAATCAACATTTCCATCGCTGTCAATAGAGTTGTTTGTTGGAAATGTCAAGTTAATCCATGGAGGATCCATGTCAGGTTCCACTGTCAGGTTTCTTGTTTCTGAACTGTTAATGTTTCCTGCAAGATCTGTACAGTTTACACCCCATAGATAGGTTCCATTCTCAAAGTCCTGTTGGAAGCTCTGAGTGACATCCTCTGATATTGTTGTATCTGTAAGATTAATTGTTCCATTAATGATCAAGCTGCAGTTAGCTATGTCAATTAGGGCATCTGATGCATTATAATTAAATGTGATATGACCAAATACATCATATGTATTGTTTTCTGGTGATTCTAAATTAATCATTGCTGGCGTTCTGTCAAGTGTTATGTTTGTGTGTGTGTCATTGGTTCCAATATTTCCCAATGTATCATTTGTGCCAACTCTGATTTCATAAAAAGTTCCTTCAGAAAGGCTGCCTGTATCCCAATTACACAAATACGGCGCAGTGAAATTTGTGCATATAAACTGCCACTCTGATTCGTCGTTCTCTCTATACCAGAATGTTGTTGAATTTACACCTATTCCAACAGAATCATATGAAGAAGCATTGGTGGAATAAGCGGTGGCTGAAATGTTCGAGAGGTTTTGCGGCATGACCAACGTGGATACAGGACCTGAAACGTCAACCTTGATCAGCCGGGTTTCAGAACTGTTTTCATTGCCAAGGAAATCAACACAGCGCACTCTCCAGGTGTGGTTTCCTTCATCAAGATTATCAACTGAGAAATTCAGACTCTGGTTTTTTGTTATGCTCTTGTTAGTTACATTGACCACTGAATCCAAAATCAAACTGCAATTAGAAATTGATGAGTGTTCATCACTAACATTATAAAAGAAGATTATATCATCAAGATTCCAGCTGTCATTCAGTGGCTTTTCTAAATGTATGAAAGGGGAAGTTCTATCCAGTGTAATGTTATAATGCGTATCATTAGCACCTGGATTTTCTTCATAATCAGTTGAGAAAACCTTAATCTGATAATAGTTACCATCTGGAAGACTAGATATGTCCCATGTACAGTCGAATGGCGCCTCTCCATCTAAGTCTGAACATGCTGGGCTCCATTCGCTTAAATCGTTCTCCCTGTAACTAAAATTAGTGAAATTAATTCCACTGCCTAAATCAATAACAGTTGCATTAATCGTGTGAGATGAACCAGTATAGTTTGTTCCGTTCAGCGGACGGTCCAATACAGAAGTTGGGCCTATATTGTCTATTCCAATCGTAATAACAGTGCTATTCAATAGCCCGTCTCCGTCTGTTAAATTCAATCTCAAATAACATGAAAGGCTTTCTTCGCTGCACGAACCTGGGCTTTCAGTGTCAAACATGCATGTTTCATCAGAACCACTACAAATCTCAGTAGAAGAATCAAATCCTACATTGTTATCAACCTCAAAGGTATACAGATCCAAGTTTCTATCGTCTGTTGAAGAAGATGCATCTAACTGTTCTGTTCCATGAAGCCATATACCATCATCAGGATATGCAAAAGCAGCAGAAGGATGGTCATTAATAGTAACGTTAATGTCTGCTGAAAAGTCTATTGGAGCGTTTGTTGAGTTACCATGACATCTTAATGGGAGATCATTATCCCCTGAGGTCATATTTGACGTTAAATTGAATGTTGCATTACATGACGCGCCAATTGCAATTTGACCACATTCAAAGAAGCTTGAGTTGGATGTTAAATAACCAGAGATATCTGTGATGTCCTCCCAGACAATATCCTTTAATTGTGATTTAATGAAAACACCCTCACAAGGGTCTGTTGAAGAAAGACTGCAAAATACCTGGCATTCCTGTATGAATGAATATGTTAATAGTTCATCTGACTCATTTAAGGTGACATTAACTGTCGGCTCAAGCATTGAAGCAGAAATGAATACCTGAGAAACAGCTGACCAATTAGTAGGTTCAAGTGGAGTAACAAGCTCTTGATTACTTGCTTTATCTATCGCAAATGTCCTAATCCAGGTATAGTTGCCTTCTTCGTTGTTATCTACTACAGCGGCATAAACATCTCCTCCTGCACTGTCACATATACTATCGTTTTCAAGTGTAAAGTTTACTAGACCGCTGCTCGGCTTGTCTATCTCTGCAAGCACTTCAAACACACCTGAAAAGGTGTCTGTTACTGTTGCATTAATACAAACCTGCTTGTTAATTGCTGTCTGAGAATCATTTACAGATTCCAAGCTTACAACAGGAAGCGTAGTGTCAACTGTCAGGTTTCTTATCTTTGAAACATTAAGATTGTCTGTGTAGTCATAACATTGAACACCCCATTCATATGTTCCATTTTCCATTGGCTGAGAAAAGTTTTGAGTTGCGCTTTCCTGAATCGAATAGTTAGTCTGGTTTATTAAGTCTTCAATTATCAGGCTACAATTCTCCACTCCAATAAAATTGTCTGTGACATTATAGCTGAAAGTAGGAATACCTGTGTTGTCATATCCTTCTTCCGGAGGATTTTCCAGGAAAAGAGAGGCTGGCGTATAGTCTATATTCACTACCTGCTCCCCAGATCTATTGGTGTTCCTCGCAGAATCATTGAGAACAACATAATAATTGTATGCCCCTTCATCAAGATTAATCAATGAAAAGTTTGTGAAATTTCCACTATAGTATCTGGTCTCATTTAGTACTTCATTGATAAACAGAAGTATTGTGTCAGGATTCTCCTCTATAAAGGATACATTTACAATAAAGTTGTCCTGGGTCTGATTTGATTCATTACTTGGAGTGGGTATTTCATAGGTCATCGCAGGGAATGTAGTGTCAATTGTAACTGTCCTGTTTGGAAGCGAATCATAATTAGCGTGCGTATCATTAATGAAAACACTAAAGTTGTAAACACCATCCTCAAACAATCCTGAAAAGTTGGTGAACTTGTTTGAACCTGCTTCGTAGGTTCTTGATTGGTTTGGAAGTCCGTTTATCTGTAGCTCTATTGTTCCAGGGTGTAGCTCTGTATGTGTTATGTTTACAACAAGCTCAGATGTATTCAAGAAGTCATTATCCTCTGGTGTTGGCAATTCATAATCTAAAGTTGGATCTGTATAATCTATTATTAATTTTCTTATTTCTGATGAACCATTGTTCAAAGAAGAGTCTGTACATTCAATAAACCAGAAGAACTCTGCTTCAAACAAACTCATATCAATACTATTTGTAGATGATTCATCAACATAGCTTTGATTATTCTGCCTTATCTGACCATCATTCAAATCAAGGGTACAGTTTAATATTTCAGAAGACGTATCAGTAACATCATATTCAAACGTTATGTCAACTATTGTGGAAAGAGTATTATTATCAGGACCTACCAAGATAATATTTGGTGGAGCAGGGTCTCCCCATGTAATGCTCAGATCCTGTAAAGTGATGGTATTTGAATCGTCTGTAGCAAACAAGACTCTGTAAAGCAGAGTTTCTGTTAAATAAACATCTTGTATTCCTTCGCCATTTGTTGCATTATACCAGCTTGCACCGTCATCAAATGAAACCTCTATTGAGATATTGTTGGTCGTGTCTGTTCCACTAGTTGACCATGTTATGTCTATTATTTCCTCAATAGTGCTTGTTAAGTTTATTGAATGCGCTATAAAGTTTCCATTTGATGTTACACCAACATCACCTGTAAAACTCACAATTCCAGTACTCCAAATAGTTCCATCATACTCTGCAATGCTGGAGTTATCATCATAATCATCATAATAAGTTCCACTCATGCTAAGATTAAATGAAGAACTGTTCTCCCTAATATTTCCAATTGAATTATTTGAATAAACATTTATTATATATGAACTTTCATTAACAACCAGGAATTTTACAATATCACCCATACAATTATTACATATAGTGGTGTTCTCCCTGCCATCAATGTTATACCATAAAGTATCTACAAGAGCATCAAGAGTGATATTCAAACTAGGGGTATGATCCCCAATAGTACCATTCGGAGCCTTGATAACAACAACAGGAGAATCAATATAAGTATAGTTTAGCACCAGCGTTCGGTTAGATCCCCATGCGATCTCTCCATCAATGTTCTCACCAAGGCAGTTCCATGTATAATTTCCTACACTCATATTTTTCAGCCAGGAACAGGTTCCACCTAGCCCGGAAACTGAGCATGTATCATTGTAAGCATAATTAGAATCTTTATCATCTGTTAAGTAAAGTGAAATAGAATCAACATCAACATCGCTCGAAAGATTACAAGTATAAGTAATGTTTCTTGGTGTGTTGTTGTAAAGATACATTGTATAATCCTCTGGCGGAGCAGACAGATTCATAGTAAGAAGAGAATAATATTCTACAACAACTTCAGCATAATCTGTCCTTAGAGTATTTGAATTCCCTGAATGAGGATACATTATCTTTGGGATGCTCTTTGGTGAAACAACTGAATTCATCCATGGTGAAAACAATCCCTTAACAAAACCAGAAATGCTGTTGTTTCCATACTTAATAAAATTGTAATAGCCCTTTATTGAAACAGCGTGGTCCCTATTCCAATCTTCAGTCTTCTCTGGAGCCTTGTAACGTAGGTCAATGATATCCCCTGTTGTAAAAGACGCATAATCTCCGTCTTCTCTTGCAATCTTTGAATAAACATCTGTCTTATTATTGAAGACAGCATGATATGGAATCACCTCATGAACTATCATTTCCTCATCAACAGAGTAATCCATTGCAACATAATCTATTTCATAAAATCCAGTGCTTGATATCAGCCTTATATTGACTTTTTCTCCCTCAATATCAGAAAGATCTACACTAAAAAGGAAATCATCCATTGTTTCCCTTCCAGCCTTAATATTGCCAATAGGCCTCCACTCTTCTCCAGTCCATACATCAACCTTTAAATCAACACCTTCTGCAATAGATGCACGAAGCAGTTTTGATAAAAACGGAATACGCATTAACTTTTCCCAAAGCCACCAGTTGTTTTCTCCAATTGAACGGATATAGTATACCCATGCACTTGTTATGATTGGCTGTTTCATTACGTTAAGGAAAAATTTTCCATGCTCTGCATCCTTAGGCCTGTCAAACATAAGCACTACTTCATTTTCCCATGTGCTCTTGTCATCCACATCCATAACCTCGTAAAAATCATCCCTCCAGAAAACACCATCCCTAACAAGTACATTGTTTAAACAATCAAAATTGTATTTATCATAACAAAGTTTAGGTGATGTAAGGTTTTGTATAGTGTGCATATTCCCGTCTATATCTGGCATAACAAAACCATCTCCTTTGTGATCAACAACATAGAAATCAAAATCATCAACAAAAGAAACCTCATTGAGCTCTTCCCTTATTTGTATTCTATAATCACCATCAACCTCTTCCAAGTATGCTAAACGATCGTGTGTTCTTTCCTCAAGTGCGCCAATTACAGAAAATGGAAATGCCTCGTGCTCAAATGTCCAGTTGGTTCCATTGTAAGAATAAACAAATGGGCAGGAAGCAACATAGTGCTCGAATCGTGCCATCATGTAAACCCATTTCTCACTTTCAGTTTGATTGACATAGCTGTCAAAACCACTGGTTATCTCCTTTGTCCACCAAACATCTGTTGTGCTGCCGTCAGAGTCTGTATCTATAAGTTCCCAGCCTGTTGTTCCAACATTCCAGCAATATGCAGACAAATCATAATCAGCCCTTTGCTCATTGGATCTGCCTTCCCATGTAAAGTTCAGCGTAGTTAGCCTGCTTACATTTGCTGAAATATTGAAATGGAATATATGAATGTCATACTCGCTGTTTGCATCAGCAAGGGCTGTGTCCCAAAGGGCATCATTGCTGGTTGAGATTGCAGTATAATCAGCACCTGTGGCTTCAGAAGTATATTCATAAGGATTTGGCGGGTTTGAGTCCCTTTCGGTTTCATAAGCCAAGTGCCCCATGGACACAGAGTAGTTAGAGCCAACTGAAATTGGGTCAACAGCAAGATACCATGGCCGAAGCTCTGTAAAGACCCCTGAATTGTATGTAATCTGCGCAGGACCCATCTCATAAAGCTCTGGTGTTACAAGTGGTGGTAGGACTGAGTAAGTGATGACAGAATTATTTTCAAGGTCATTCCAGGTTAGTATTTTCTTATTACCGGACTCTGTAACAAAAGCTCCGCTGCTTTCAGTTACTGTAAACTCAATTGGAAGGATCTCGCTGAAATCAAAGCTGTCTGTGTCAACATATGAAACAAGTTGTATTGATGAGTTGAATGCTCCCTGCCAGGGATCAGTTGTTACTGGTGTTGATCTTAGAATATCAAACTCATAGTAGCGCATTACAGTGAAATAAGAAATCATTGTACTGTTAACATCTATTCCTACTGCTTCAACGATTAAGCTGTAGTTTCCTTCAAGATCTGTTTTCGCATAACTTGCTTCATAAATTCCAGGTTCTGTCTCTATTATAGTATCATGTGATGATGAATACAATGTTGTGCTGTTATCAGGTGCTGTAACCTCAAGAAGTAAATCTGCCTCTTCAACCAAATAACCCGCAGAGTCAAGAACAACCATAATCATTTCTGCAGTCTCGCCTGGTCTATAGACTGATTTTTTTGTGTTTATAGTTGCAATTCCTGTTTCAACATATCCCGAGCTTTTGTCTGTCAGTTTAATAGAATATTCTTCTCCAGGGATAAGATCTCTTGCTTTTTTCCAGTCCCCAATGCAGGTCTGTCCAAAGAAATCCCAGTCTTCGCATTCAAAAAGCTCAGTTCCTTTTGCAATGGCACTAACTGATGCACTTGCAAACTTAATGCGTGTAGGATCAACTGAATATGCATTCAGAATCTTCTTGTTTCCAAGATCATATTCCTGCTTGTCAAAGCTGCTCAGACCTAGTTCGACCTTTCCTGAAAATTCCAGGCCTTCGAATCTTATTTTATTCAGTGGAATATCATCAACAGTAATCTCAAAATCATAGCTGTCTATATCCAGCTCAACACGTTCCCTTCCAAACGCAGATACTGAAGCTCCATGCATCCCCGTCTTGGATACTTTTTCTTCACGAACCTCTTTCACAAGATCCTCATTTTTGAAAAATCGTGCTGTGAATCCAAGTTTCTGTCTATTATGGTCTGTTATTTCAAAAAGAACCTCTTTTTTTCCTGTAAGTACAAACAGAGTTACATTATTGCTGTATGCAGCATTCTTACTATCATTTACAATGAACATTATTGAATCTATTCCAGTGTACTCTTTTGTTGGAACAAACCTTACAATTGATTCATTGAAAGTAACATTAACATTTCCAGGGATTGTTGAACTAAATGTCAAATAGTCATCCTCAGGGTCCATGACATAACTCGAAAGATTCAATTCTTTGCGGCTTCCCTTCAAAATTACCTGGTTTTCAACATTTGACAGGAAAACAGGAGGCAGATTTTCATGCTCCTCTACTAATATTGTGATCTGTTGTGTAGTGCTTAGGTTATTATCTGTTGCCTCTATGAAAAGAATAATCAATCCAACAAAACCAATGTCAGGTCTTAACTCAACTAGTGAATCATTCTGCAGGATATTTATGTTCTCTGACAGGCTAACAGAGTAGGTCATATTGTCACCATTCTCATCAAAGAAGTATTTGTCTAGGTCTAGTATCAGTGTCTCGTTCTTTTTTATTATGAATCGGTATTCTTCTGAGTCCCAAACAGGAGCCTTGTTCTCTGATTCATTAAGAGGGAGTATTATTACAGTTGATGTGTCGAAGCTTGAAAGTATGTTAACTGTTTGCTGGTCAAAGGTGTTCTGTTGCCCGCTGAATGCTGCGTTTATCAGGTAGTTGTCTGGCAGAACAGGTGTTGTGTTCCATTCAAATGAAGCATAACCCATTATATCCGTTGTTTGGGTTCCAATCAACACATTGTTTCCATAGAACTCAAGCGAACTTCCTTCTATTGGACTCTCATTTTCATAAACAAGCCTTGCCTGTATTAAGAAAACTGTACCTCTTATTGCCTGCATTGGTGTTATCAATAGCTCTGATATCCTTGTTATGATATCCTGTGCAGGCTCTATGAAGCTTGCTGTCAGTGTATCCCATTCGCTGTAGTACACCTCTGTGAAAAGATCATCCTCTTCAAGGCTATAATCAACATAAATAATCTGTGCGCTTAGCTCATTATTCTCTGTTGTACCATATCTTCCAATGAATGAATAGAATGTTTCATTCCATGCATTATGCAGCGGCTCTAGGCTGATAAAGTTACAGCATTTTTCTGCTCCAAAACAGACTGTTGTCGATGTATCATTTTCAATTGAGTATGTCTGCCAACGCGTACATAGATTTGATTCATTAACTTCCCAGGTAAACTGAGAGTTTCTTATTGTCAAATCTATTGTACTGTCTGAAGTGTCTACACCATCATTATCCGCATCCCATGATGTTCCGGATTCATATTCCAGCTGCACTAATATCTCATTCGTTCCGTTATAGATAGGAGCAGCGGATTCTTGGTGGTCGTTGACACTAGAATTGTCCGCTGCTCCTTTAATTGTCGGAATTATCAAAGAAATACTTATTGTTAAGAATAGTACAACTAATAAGAAGAACCAAGGATTCCTAGAAGATGCTCCCAAGACCCCTTTGGTATTAAAACGTTTACTAGACGCTTTCGCTACTACATTTACACTTCTCTTCATCAACGACCACTTTCAATACTAATGATTAATTATAATTTTTTTGAGTCTTTGATTTTTTTGTGAAGATCAAGGCACTTTCCATATACCTCTGACCTGAATTGTGTAGGTAGACCCTGATAGATTAGCTTCACTTTGGGATAAAGCAAACGTGCTTCATACTCTTGCCTATTTTGAAGACAGAAATGCGCCTCGCTGATTAAACTGTTCAATTTTATCAACTTTTCAACATCCCCTTTTTTGTGTCCATCACCAAGCCTCTTATTTATATCCGCAATCATAGGGTAAAGCTTGTCTGATATGTCTCCCTCTAAATTGTTAATATGGTCATACATATCATTAAGTAGCAGGTATGAATCCTGCTTATAAGCCCCTTCAGTTACTTCTGGTTGTGCACCCTTTATATTTTTTGCGAATATCTTAGGGAATTCCATCTCTTCTCGCACAAAGAAGAAATAATATACTCCCAAAAGCACTATTGTGCTTAGTCCTAGCCAGACGAATAGCGAGCTTAATTTACCAAAACCAAAGTTATCTTTAAAGAATGTTCCTACAGAGAAACCAGTCACTTTGCTTGATTCCATGCTGTAATCATTGAATGCTGTCAAAACAACTGATTTTGACTTTTTAACCTCTTCAACAGGCACAGTTGCGTGTATTATATACTTGATTGTTTTACCTTCAAAACCAAGCTCAAAGAAACCCCACTTAAGCACCGGATCATTCTCCACAATCTCATAACCAGATGTTAAAAGTTCTATATCACCTGCACTCTCTACAACTGTCTTAGGTATCATCTCCATAACAAAGATGTCGCTTAAGGACTCAGGATCTTCATAGATTATGTTCTTTTTTATCAAAGTGTTATCTTGTGTTACCTTATCCAGATACTCTATTGTGTACAGCTTAACAGATATTTCTACTTTTACCTTCTCCTGCAGCTTCTTATTGAGCTTTTCATAATCCTTAGTGTCGCTTTCCTCTGTTATTGTTCCTTCGAGGAACTTGGCCATTGCCTCTTCAATGATTTCATCATTTAAGCCCTGTATAAATTCAGCTTGTTCCATTATAGATACATCAATTGGTGTTGCCTGCCTTACTTTCTTAGAGTCAAGCTCTATGTTCTTTATGTCAGTTTCAAGCTCTCCCTGTGTTGAGTATGAATCCTTTAATGCTTCTAGCCTTGCTTTTACACTCTCAATCGTAGACTTTGACCTGCCTATTTCTTCAAGTATTCCCAGCTCAGCTATCAGCTCGCTCTTTGCTGTGTCACTTGTCTCCTGGAGATTTTTCTCTGCCTCTTCAAGGTCTATTAACAGCGAATCTGCTTGTTTCATTGAAATATCTACAAGTGGTACAAGAGCTGGTGGAAGAACCTTAGGTGTTTCATCATCAACATTTGTTACTGGCTTTGAAGATGATGAGCTTCCTGTTTCTGATGTTGCATAAACCTCGTCTGACAACTGCCCTCTGTTTCCTGCAGTATCCATTATTGCAACCTTGTAATAATAGGTTACCATATCTTCGGCTGATGTATCTGTAAATAAAGTTCCATTTACTGTTCCATAGAAATCTATGTAGTTCACACCAGGTGTTGTTGAACGATAGATCTCATAGTATTCTACATCTGGTCCATCAAAGAACCATTCCATCTGTATATCTCCATTTTTCAGGCTTGTTGCTTCCAGGTTTATTGGAATTGATGGCTGCGATGTGTCAACTAGGAAAAGTTTTCCATCTGTAACTATTGTTCCTGTATTGCCATCAGTATCTGTTCCTGAAAAGTAAAAGGTTCCTACTTGATTATCATCCTCTGGTCTTATTATCATGTATCCAGTCCAAAGACTATCTTCTCCTGTAAGAGGAACCTGTCTGTGTGAGCCAGAATCAAGTGAGTATGCAAGATAAGGTTCTTCATCCATATTCTTTGATGTGAGCAAAGTGACCTCTATCACTCCTGCCTTTATAGGGCTTATATCACTCATCTGCACCTCGGCTGTTGGCAACAGCTTTACCTCAAAGCTAATGTGATAAACAGATGCAGTTACATGACCAATTGTGTCTTCACACTTAATGTAATAGTTCTGGCTTCCTTCTGAAACAGTGATTGTCTTGCTGTGAATTGTTTTGCCTGTAACCGCAAACTCAGTCATGTCTGAGAAGTTGCTGGCTGAATTATCACTGAACCTACATGTTGCGTTTTCATTTGTCTCTAGGTATAATGTTGTTAGTTCGCTTGTCACTGATCCCTTTGGCGAATAATCAGTTATCTCTGGCGGTGTAGAATCTGTAAATAGCGTTCTATTTCCAACAGCAAGTTTGTTTCCAGCTTTGTCTGCACATTCAACTGCCCAGAGGTGCTCTCCATCAGGCATTGAAATAAGCATGTCATTAAGCCAGCCGCTAACAACTGCACTGTCTTTTGCCCGAATATTCCATCCAGACTCGTTTGTGAAAAGACTGCATTCCTCAAGATTTGTATCAGCTGGTGTGTAACTGAATGTTACATCATCATAACTAAGCATTACATTGTCTGCTGGTGCATTCAGTGATATTCCTGGCAATGTTATGTCAACAGTAAGTGTTCTGGCATCAGTTATTGTTGTTTCACTGTTATTGTTTGTGCAGCTTATCTGCCATGTGTAGCTTGTCTCTGATAATGTTTCTGTAAAGCTCTGCAGCACTCCTTGCATGATTGAAAGATCAGTTTGAATAATAGAGCTGTCAATAATCAATGAGCAGTTGTCAACAGGCACTGTATCTGAAACAAGATATTCTATAGTTGCCTCTTGTGCGTTCAAGAACCTGTTATCTACTGTTTCAGGGCTTACATAAGGTGCTGCAGCCACTAAAGGCAACATCAGAAGAGCCATTAAGAGTAACATTAGGGCTCTCATTTCTTCGTCACCTCATCTATCATTGCTTTGTCCTTTTTCACAGCTTCTTCTATTGCCTTCTCAAGATACTTACCCAAAGGCACACCCTTCAGAACAGAGATTACCTTAGCTTGTGTGTGCAGATCCTCTTTTAATCCTATATTTACACGCTTTGCCAAGGTGACACCAACATTATACCAGTATACTTATTACTATAGTACACTTCTATGATGGAGGTTATATAAATAGTTTACTCTTTTTTATGACTTTTATGACTTTTAGAAA
>JAAGZO010001197.1 GCA_024206195.1 bacterium
GGCCGGATTAAATGTGAAATGTTAAAATTGTTTGGAAGAAATACTGGAGGAATTCTTATTTTATTTTCAACTTGTAACTTCAAAAGCTATCTCTTATATTTTTACCACATCATTCCCACTTCTTTTGACGACATACAGTTACAATGACTATCAGTAAGATAATTTCTGAAAGGGTTATGTTTTATTCTTCATTTTAAAATCCTCTATTGAGATAATGTCTGGAATATGTTGTAGCATCTATTTTGACCATTTGGGATCAGCTTTTTCTTTTTCACACTTAGTCATACAGGTTTGAAGTTTATGAGCTTCCACGAGTTTCTCTATTAGCAGGCATTTTTTCCAAGACAGTATCGTTTTAGTTAGACCTGGAAAATCTAAACAATCTCGCATACATCTCAAATAAGCCATACCATGGACATCGTTTTCGTAGTCCCGGAATTTATCTGGGGTTGCGTAATATCCACTATTCCGACTAAAATATTTCGTTTTTTCAATAATATCTTCATAGTTGGAATATCCTAAAGGATCTCTCCAATACAACGGATCATTTTCTACATACCGAAAATAATTTAAATCTCCGGAATAAAATCCAATCGGATCCTCTGATATAAACCGCCCTATTCCTGCATCATAATACCTGGCCCTATAGTAGTACAATCCGGTTTCCTGATCCCATTCACGCCCTGTATAAGTATAAGGGCTGAAGTAATCTTGAGACAGAGTACTTATGATGTTACCGAAACTGTCATATTGATAGGTTTGAACCACATCGCCGTTTGTATCGGTAAGTGATATTATTGACCCTAATCTGTCAGCATGGTAGTAGTAATCCGTTCCGGTAACCTTGAGTGGCTGGTCTATCTGAAGACCATTGACATACTTAGCAAGCAACAAGCCCGATCCATCATATTCATTGAGGATATTAGTTCCGTCATAAACATAAACAGTCGTATCACTGTTTACGATCTTGCCAATCCTCCTGTCCAATCCATCATAGCTGTAGCTTACCTCAAGTGATGGCGGTGAGATACCCCCATCATACTTCTTCACCTCTATCAAACGGTTTCCACTGCCAAATGTATACTCCCATCTGTCCGATGTTAATGTGTCCTCTTTTTCTATCATATTTCCATTAGCATCAAAGGTATAGACATAAACATCGTCACCATTTATCTGGTTAGCCTCGTCGTATCCATATTGAGTGGATAGATGAGAAGTTAAACGGTTGCCTACCGAGTCATAGCTGAAGAATTCATCTGTAATAGATATATCACTGTAATCAGCAGTTATCACCTGATCAAGTGAATCGTATCCGTAAGCAGAGGTATCGCTTTCATCCGTCTTCATTACGATGTTGCTTACTCCGTTGTAAGAATACACCAATGAATCTATCAGAGTAAGACCAATGCGGTGTACTATCGACAGCAGATTCCCTGAAGCATCGTAATCATATGATGTTGTAGTACCATTAGGGCGAGTGAATCCTGTTACCCTGCCATTAGCATCCCGAACAAACTCAAAATACTCACCACCGGGAGCAATCAGTGTATCAAGTTCGCTGTTGACATTGTAACGATAATATGTAGTATCAGATGATGGATCTATCATCGCTGATTTCCTGCTAACCTCATCGTATAGATATTCGATCGTTGTTACAGGCTGGAGATTATCCGGATTAAGTGAATCTCCAGTAGTTATAGTTTCCATCTGCCCATTGGGATTGTAAGTCATTAACAGTCTGCTGTCCAAATCATCTATCTGTAGTGGATTTCCTATGGCGTCATATTGGTAGCTTAATGTGTCATCGGGATACTTTTTAGCTGATAAGCGTCCCAACTTGTCATAATCGTGTGTTATTGTATCATTCTTTGCTGTTATTAGAGTGTCAATCAATCCCAGTGGATTGTATGCGTAGAACTCAGTCCTATCCAACGGGTCTGTCTCACCGGTCTTACGGTTCATCAGGTCATAGGCAAATGATGTGGTATCGTTATTAGCATTGATTAAATGAGTTAAATTACTGACACCATCATAGACATAGCCCGTTATCCCTCCTAAAGCATCAATAGTAGTAATCTTCCGGTCACGGTTATCATATTCATGGGTAGTCACTCTTCCTAAACTGTCAGTAACAGTCGTAAGATTACTTGCTTTATCGTAACCTAGTGATATCCATCTGCCTTCGGCATCTATCTGTTTGGTTACATTCCCCTCAGTGTCATATTCAGTATATGATGTGCTACCCTCAGGGTCAGTTATACTTATTCTCCTACCCATCTCATCATAATCAAACCAGGTAGTATCTTCCGCGGGATTTATTACCGCTAACAACAGGTCATTCGAGGCATTACCACAGCAGCCACCACCGACTATTGATGGATCATAGATGTACTCTGTTTCATTACCCAGAGGATCACGTGTTAACACCATTCTCCCGTTGTTATCATATTCAAACTCTGCCCGGTTATTCATGGGATCTATCACTGCTGTCATATTACCAACTAAATCGTACTCATATTTAGTTATATAGCCAAGCTCATTTATCGTTGAATCGACATTGCCCATGTTGTTGTAGAAGTTAAGCGTTGAGTCTCCATTGGCGTTGATGGTTTTAACCAGCAGTCCCAATGAATCGTAGTAGTTGAAAGTTGTATCGTTAAGGGGATTAATAATCCTGATAGTATTACCGCGATCGTCAAGTTCATATCTTGTGGTATCACCCAATGCATTTACTTCCATTGTCATCTGATGGAAGGATGTATCATACTCAAAGAAAGTCGTTGCACCTGTAGATTCCTCGGTTATAGTCAGGATGTTACCGTAGTTGTCATATGTATAAGAAACCACAACCGAATCAGGACGGATTGTGGATGTTACTCTGCCGTCATTATTATACTCCCAGCGATGAATCCTTCCTAATACATCTGTCTTCTGTGTTCTTCTACCATAACGGTTAGTAAAAGCTAATGTTGTATCGCCTTTTGTATTTACAAATACATCTATCAGTTCATCAGGATGTACAACAGGAGCGGGATTCTCAGGAGTTCCGTATCCCTGTTCTGTAGCTTCGTTGATAGTATTATAAGAGTCACAGGCTTTAAACTCGTTAGATGAACTGTCAGCCCCAGTAATATTAGTGACATAGCCAAGACTATCATATTCATAGATTGTTTCATTATCCCGGGGATCTATAACTTTGGTTAATAGATGTTCATTGTCATAATCATACTGCCAAATCGAACTGTCAGGATCAGTAATGGAGATTAGATTCCCATTCACATCATGATCAAAATGTGTTATCCGTCCTGCATGATCGGTTACTGTCTCTATCTTGCCATCAGGTCCGTAGTCAAGATGAGTGACCAGGCTGCCGGGATAGGTTATCGATACCACCCTCTCTAACTCGTCATATTCATATGACGTAACATTTCCATTTCTATCTATCGATGATACATGTAATCCTAACGAATCGAAAACTACTTTGCTGTCGTCAGGATAAATTCGGATGTATCCGCCTGAGGAATCTGGGGCATCTATCAGATTGGTATTATCGCCATCCTCAGAACGATATCCGGGTATGTAATAATCGCCGTTGAAATTTCCTGTTATAATCCCATAGGGGAAATAAGCTACATCATAGTCCTGGGGATTAAAAAAACTCCCATTTCCGTTACCATGATGCAAGGTTACTATACCCTGCCATTCCCTTTTATTTGTTATGGCTAAATCTGTATTCCCATTACCATTAAAGTCCTCTGCAACTATACCGTAATTCTCCCCATATTCCATAGGAAATTCCATTCGGTTAGAGTATTCACCTGTCCCATCTCCAAGAAAGATATTAGTGGTATAAGACCTAGAAGCTACCGCTAAGTCTTTATATCCATCATTATTAAAATCGCTAATTGAAACACCTGTAGGCGAAGGACTTGTAGAATAATGTGTAATGCTTGGGAAATTGCCCGTTCCATCACCTAAAAGAATACTCAAATCTGAATAAGGCCAATAGTGTGTGAGTATTAAGTCAAGATTATTGTCTTCATTTAAATCATCAGCTGCTATTCCCCAATTCCACCATTCATCACCATAATCCTGTCGATCTAAAAATTCACCAGTTCCATCACCCAATAATACGCTAGTTCCCAAAGAGTTAGTATAATTGACTGCAAGATCCAGGTTTTTATCATTATTAAAGTCGCACGAGACAATCCTATATGGTGATGAGTCAACCTGAAAATCACGTTGATTTGAAAACATGCCCAAACCATTACCGTACAATATACTAATATAATCACTACTTTCATTAGTAACTACAACATCAAGGTTGGAGTCATTATTGAAATCACCTACTGCAATACCTGTTGGATGGATTCCTACGATATAATTCTCAGGATCTGAAAATTCACCTGTTCCATTACCAAATAGGATACTAAAACTATTTTCTTGACTATTAGTAGCTACAAGATCTAAGTTATCGTCAGTGTTAAAATCGCCCGAAGCAATAAAACCCCAGCCCTCTCCCTTAGAATATTGTTGTTGATCAGAGAATCCACCGGATCCATCTCCAATTAAAATGCTAATTTTCTCTGGTCCAGAATAGTTGTTGCTTATTACCGCAATATCTAATATAGGCAATCCAACTATATGTTGATAGGAACATGGGGATTCTCCACTTTCTGTGATAAACGCATCACCGTCTGGTCTTCGAATAAGACGCTGTACATCATTTAAAGCCCAGCCCACACCTGTTTCACTTATCAAGCGATTATCAACCATTAAATTGCCCCCCACAAAGTTGTTGAATCCTACAGGAAAATCAGTAAAGATATTTGTTGAATCTACAGGAGGACCTCCAAAATAGTTTGCAGTAGCATACTCGCTGTAACTGAAATTTGAGACTAAGCTGTTATAATAATATAATCCAGTCGGCAGGTAATTACCTTCCGAATCCCTCATATCAAAACGAATCCTTTGCCTTGTAGTATCCCGGCTGGCTTCAATTATACCTGTAAACCTCCGGCCCATAATATTCAGTTGTGACCCAGTATATTGGGGAAGCAGCCACTGGCTGGGAACACCGCCAGTTCCTGTCTCCACTACAACTTTGGGCTGGACCGTATGTGATGCATAAGTTAAGGATAATGATTGTCTGTTTCCCATAGATGTGATTGAGGGAATATCATGGCTTACAACACTCCCACCGAACTTCAACTTCACTTCACCCAACGATGGCGAACCATTGTTGGGACAAGCTTCGGAATCTTCCATTGGGGATTTGGAATCCTTGGGAACAACCGATGGCGGAGTTCTTACAACAACCGGAGCATTAATATCACCCCAGGACATGAAATGATTCAAACTATAACTAAACCAAGTGCTGTCTCCCTGTACATAAGCCATTCCTTCATCTTCCCACTCCATTGTTTCTGAATTATAATGACCAATTGGAATAGGAGTTTCAGTTGCAAAACCTCTGGAATTAACTTGATCGAAAAAGGCGCTGTCATTAAACTCCACTTCGTCAGGCCAGAACTTAACGCAGTAGGTAAATACCGAAAGCTCTGGAAGATCATTAGGCAGGTCTTCAGCATCATCCAGGTTAAATGCCGCTACGGCAATATCATCATCTACCGTTTCATGGGGGAATGATGAAAAAACACTGCCATCTGAGTTAACCGCCACTCCACCCTCAATAGATATTCTTGTTATCACGCTATCCTTCAGGGAAAGATAGGCATCATCAACAAATACATCTCCATGCCCATCCTCTATAAGCATGTAACGTTGAGCATAAGCGTAATGCTCCTTTGTGAAATCTACCTTGTATTCCCCTAAGCCCGGTGTAGGGAAAACATAATGACCTGAAGAATCTGTATATATAACCCCTGGAATGCTGTCAACCGTAACTGCAACACCTCCCATCGGTTCCCAGCTATCGCCATCGTACACGTAACCATTGACGAAATGTTCATCTATTGGTGGAGGAACTGTTACTACATTAAATGTAGAAGTAACGTATCTTTGCTGATCATTCATATCATATATGCTGACTTCAATGACATTCTCACCCTCAAGCAGTTCTTCACCACCTATAGGCTGCCATATGGCGCTTACACTATCTATAGTAAAGGACGATTTTTTATCAATGCTATTAATTGTTATGGTCAATGAATCCAACACCAACCCGGACTCATGATCATCAAAGATTATCTCAATAAACGGTAATTGGGTATGTATCTCACTGCTATCTATCGGGGAGGATATCGTTACAGACGGAGGATTGCTGTCTGTTGGGAAGTACCCGGCTGAAGACTGACGTACAAAGTAACCGGTCCCCTCCTCAAGGTCAAATTCATCACCAATGATATTTTCACCAATTTTGATAGCACACTGGTATATCTGGAGTTGTGAATTGTATCGACAAACCTCATTACCGTTAAAGAAATCGCTTAGAAGATCATAAGATGTCACCGTATCCGGATATCCAACAAATGAAACTGCATCAAGGCCTGTATAGATAGGAACATACTCTATCCATGTCAACGGCATCCCATCAAAACTAACCTGTCCAGATGTATCCATAGTCACAAAGTACCCATAACCCAGTTCAAACGGGAAATCCACTCCCACGATATTCTCCCCAACCCACAAAGCGGTCTCACCCAACTGCTGCAGTTCTCCATCCCAGGCTGTTACTACAGTAGCTCCGGTTACATCCCGGAGTATTCCATAGGATGATACAGTAGTATCAGGATCAAGGGGTAATGCTAACATGTTTATTCCTTCATACAGGTCAACCGCGGTTACATCCATAGTCAACTTCTGCCGTAGCTTCGGGAAATGGCGGGCCACATCAGGGAAGAACGATTCCGCTTCCGGGTTCTCCTGACGGAGTTTTACCAGTTCCTTGAGAACCTCGGTTCCCCTCAGATGTATCCTGTTAGGGACAGGGCCCGGCTTCGGAGGTTTGGAGATACCCATCTTACTGCCACCACGCCATCCGGGAATAATATGGGGATGTCCGTGCCCCTTCCTGCTCTGCAGACGGTCTTCTTTGCCCTTGGATAGTAATCCCTGCAGGAACTCCCGTTCCGGGGATATTTGTTGTGATTTGATTGTTGGCAGTTCTCTATATTTTGCTTCCCAGGATGAGGATACTCCTTCGAGTCTTGATAGATCAGTGTCTTTCAACGACAAGTTACCATCAGGAGCATCCGATAACTTCACCTTGTATGTGTATAGTACTTCCGGTTCGCCATCATTATTAATGCCTTCAATCCTTATCTTAGCGGTCATCTCATCATTGTAGGAGTATACCTGTCCATCCTCGGATTTTAGATTTCCGAGGTTCAACATCCACATCTGCGAGGGAGACATTTTTACTGATAAGGTTTGAGAGTTGTTTCCCGAGCCATGTAGGATTAACTTAACTATCAGGTCAGAATCAATCGGTCTTACTTCACCATGGTAGGATTGCGGAAGTGCTCCGAAGACAACCTTAGGTATTCCTGCCCCCACAGCTGAAGTTTGAAACTGTTTTACTTCGCTTTTTTCATCGCCAGAGTAGACTTGGTAATATACCCTTGAACCTGATGGTAAGCCTTTTAATCGCATTGAATGTATAAATCCTGACGATCCTTCTACTTCGTTTTCCAGATCATCTGTCAACCCATACCTTATCCTGCCTTCGCAGGATTCCCTCGATACCCAGGTTACTACGGCTGAAGAGCTGGTTATATTTGAGACCTCAAGGAATGAGAGTTCACACCCCTGGTCAGTATCATCACTATCCCAGTTCAGAAAATCGGGAATGTAATCCTTTAAGTCGGCTGAGGCGTATAAGTCAGCATTAAAAACCGTTTTATCTGATTCCTGTGCCCCCAAAGGTATTGAAAATGTCAACAGTAAACTTAAAATGATCCCCATCATCATTCTATTTAACATATAGATACTCCTTATGAAATCTATAATATTATGACGTAGTAATTCTTATTGTTAATAACAAGTTTACTTTAACAATATCATCCGCTTTGTGAAAGTATTCTTCGCTGTAGTCAGTTTGTAAAAATAAATACCACTTGAGTTCGTAGAAGCGTCCCAGTTGATAATATGCTTCCCTGCTTGCATACTTCTATCAATTAGTGTTTCTATCTCCTGGCCACTCAAGTTATAAACACTCAAGATAACATTTCCCTCTTGAGCTAAATCGAAAGATATAGACGTTGATGCGTTAAAGGGATTAGGGTAATTCTGGAGAAGAACTGTTGTTGTCGGTAACGATATAAAATCATCTCCCCTATTAAGCCACTCACCTTCAAAGAAGCTACTCCTCGAACCTGTACTCCTGCCCCAGGAACGAGTAAAGTAGAACTCATCACAGCAGGTTGCATACCAGTTATCAACTGTTGGTCCTATATTGAAACTGAGAGCGCAATGATCTAATCCCGAACCGCTGACATCGTCAACGTGGTAAGAGTAGTATCCTGAGAATGAATCCCCCGGTGCCAGATCAGAGACAAGTAACCTTATTATATCAAAATCATATTGAGTTCCCGATGCACAATCTCCGATGGTTGGGTACATCTCACTTCCAACATCAAAGGTTACCATCGAACCACAATTATTAACATGTAAATCAAATAAAATATCCCCGTTTATATCCGGGACACGTTGACTGATAATCGTTGCCTGGCAAGTTAAACATGTATCAGGTTGTACGTAATATGAGAACGTATCCGAAACCGTTGAATCTCCGAGATTATCTTTTGCCGAAATATAATAAAGTACTGTAGTACGGGATGGTTGGCCCGGAATAGTTGCATAAAAAGAATCGGCGATGCTACTCATTGATACCATACCCGGTCCGCTACCGTAGTAATAAAGATCAGCGGTACTTACCCAGTTGGTTAATAGCGTGTCCTCTATTATAGCCGAAATCTCGCATTGCATAGTTTCTATGGGATTCGCTGGATTGTGAACAATGTTGGAAATATTTGGACCAGTATTGTAGAGAATTCTAGTTCCACAATCCTGTGGGCTGATTCCTGAAACAGTAAGGGTATCTATTCCCACGCCATCATTTGCCCCCTGCGCAGATATAAAGATTGAATCACCGGTTGAATAAGAGAATACCCCATTTATTAAAGTATCCTTCAAATTGCCCAAATTTAACAACCAGTATCCACTGGAATCGGTCAGGATTGATAACGGATAGGAGATATTCCCCCCCCCGGATTTAACAACGGCATATACCATTGTGCCTTCTGCTGTAGTCACGCTATCAGGTAAAGACACATTGCCATAGATAGTATAAGGGATTCCTACTCCAACTTGAGAAGTAGTGAAGCTATAATAGCTTCCTCCATTGCTGTCAACCATTCCTCCCGATTCAACCTCGAAATTGTAAGTTGTATTTGGAGAAAGCCCACTTAATTGTACGTAATGTACATCATCATCAGGTCTGGCATCGCATGTTGTGTCCCCAAGCGTTATCTCTCCATAATTCACACACCCGTCATGAAGGCTGTTTGTCACCCAACTGATAGTCGCTGAGGAGCTGGTTGGATTGGAGACTTTGATGTCTTCTATGGTAGCAAATGCTGAAACGGACGATAAAGTGATTATTATTGCAGTGAAAATGCTTATTTTTGTTTTCATTTGATATCACTCCATGTTTTCTTCATTAAAAACCATAAAATATTAATTATTGTCTTCCTATCATCTTTGGCCAAAATCACTTAAACTACTTTACAAATTACATTAAAATTGGTGATGGCATTGGCATCGTTAAAGGCATTGATATTGGGTTAAGAGGTAAATTCACTTTCGGATCAAGATTATCAATAGGTATTGGTATTGGACATATTTTCTTCTTTTTATCTTTATCTCGACATTTTGCTTTACAAGATATTTTACATGATTTTTTTGCAGCTTTTACACCCGGTTCTATATAATATTCATCAAATATATCATATTCTGGTCCAGAAGGGAGCGGATTGGAAGGAGCTGGATTATGCTTCATCAAAAATCTGAACAATTTTGATACAAAATGAGCTGTATTACAAGAAAATTCACAGCAACTATAACATTGTTGTTTATTAGATGCTATTCCACAGACAATTCCAAATCCTCGACCTGATTGCCTTCCTATAAACTTGCAGAATAACATAAAAGTGCTTCTATTATAGAAAGCATTGCCATACAATCCATAAGGATCGTTGTTATTTATTGAATTATTTCCCACATACCTAAATAAGTTAACATCCCCGGCATCCAACCCAATCGGATCTTCAGATATAAACCTCCCCAATCCGGCATCATAATACCTGGCTCTGTAGTAGTACAATCCAGCGTCTTCATCCCATTCGCGCCCAGTATAGGCATAAGGACTGAAGTAATCCTGTGATAGAGTACTTGTGATATTACCAAAGCTATCATATCTATAGGTTTGGACCACATCACCATTTGTATCAGTAAGAGAAATGATAGAACCTAACCTGTCTGTATGATAATAGTAATCCGTTCCTATCCTGGTAACCTTCAGAGGTTGGTCTATTTGGAGACCATTGACATAGCCGGCGACCTGCAATCCCGATCCATTGTATTCATTGAGCATATTTGTGCCGTCGTATACGTAAACTGTTGTATCGCTGTTTACAATCTTGCCAATCCTCCTGTCCAATCCGTCATAGCTGTAGCTTACTTCAAGTGAGGGAGGGGAAATTCCACCATCATACTTTTTAACTTCAGTTAAACGGTTCCCACTGTCAAAAGTATATTCCCACCTGTCTGATGTTAACGTATCTTCTTTTTCAATCATGTTGCCATTAGCATCGAAGGTATACTCATAAACATCATCACCATTTATCTGGTTAGCTTCATCGTAGCCATATTGAGTGGATAGATGAGATGTAAGACGATTACCAACTGAATCATAGGTGAAGAACTCATCCGTAACAGATATATCACTGTAATCAGCTGTTATCACCTGATCCAGTGAATCGTATCCGTAAGCAGAAGTATCGCTCTCATCAGTTTTCATTATGATGTTGCTTACTCCATTGTAGGAATATACTAACGAATCTATCAGAGTTAAACCGTTTCGGTGAACAATTGATAGCAGATTCCCTGAAGCATCGTAATCATATGATGTTGTAGTACCATTGGGACGAGTAAATCCTGTTACCCTGCCATTATTATCCCGAACAAACTCAAAATACTCACCACCCGGTGCAATCAACGTATCAAGTTCACCATTAACATTGTAATGATAATACGTAGTATCCGATGATGGATCTATCATCGCTGATTTTCTGCCAGCTTCATCGTATTGATACTCAATCATTGTCACTGGCTGGATGTTATCTGGATTGGACATATCTCCGGTTGTTACTGTCTCCATCTGACCGTTGGGATTGTATGTCAGTACCAGCCTGCTGTCAACATCATCTACCTGTAATGGATTGCCTATGGCATCGTACTGGTAACTCAGAGTATCGTCTGGTGAATTTTTTGCTGTCAAACGTCCCAGTTTGTCATATCCATATAATATGGTGTCGCTCTTTGCTGTTATCAGTGTGTCAATCAATCCCAGGGGATTGTATGAATAGTACTCGGTTCTATCCAACGGGTCTGTCTCGCTTATCTTCCGGCTCATCAAATCATAGGTAAAGGAAGTGGTATCTCCGTTAGCATTGATCAGATGAGTTAAATTACTGACACCATCATAAATATAATCCGTTATCCCTCCCAAAGCATCGATAGTAGCAATCTTTCTGTCGCGGGAATCATACTCATGAGTTGTCACCCTTCCCAGACTGTCGGTCACAGTTGTAAGGTTACCCGCCTTATCATAACCAAACGATATCCACCTGCCTTCTGCATCTATCTGTCTGGTTATATTCCCTTCACTGTCATATTCTGTATATGATGTGTTACCTTCCGGATTGGTTACGCTTATCCTCCTGCCCATCTCATCATAATCATACCAAGTAGTGTCTCCTGCAGGATTGATGACTGCCAACAGCAGATCGTTGGTAGCATTACCACAGCACCCTCCTCCAGCAATAGAGGGATCATAGATGTATTCAGTTTCGTTACCTAATGGATCGCGTGTCAGTTTCATCCTACCGTTATTGTCATATTCAAACTCTGTACGATTATCAAGGGGATCTATCTCCGCGATCATGTTTCCGGCTAAAGCGTATTCGTATTTAGTGACATATCCAAGCTCATTTACCGTCGAATCGATATTGCCCATGTTGTTGTAGAAGTTGAGCACGGAATCCCCGTTGGCATTTATGGTCTTAACCAGCAGTCCCAATGAATCGTAGGAGTTGAATGTGGTGTCATTCAGGGGATTAATGATCCTTATGGTATTACCGCGGTCGTCAAGCTCATAGCGGGTGGTGTCGCCCTCAGCGTTTACCTCCATGGTCAGTTGATGGAAAACAGGATCGTATTCATATGTGGTTGTTGCGCCGTTGAAATCATCGGTTCGAGAAGTCAACAGCCCTTGTTCCGACCAAGTCATAGATACTGATGTACTATCGGGGCGGACATGTTTTATGGGTAAACCATTTTCGTTATACTCAAAGCTCCAAAGTCTTCCGAGTGCATCAATCTTCTGTGTTCTCCTGCCATATGCGTTTGTCAATGAACTGGTAGTATCTCCATTTGTATTTACGAATAAGTCTATCAGACTGTCATTATAAACAACGGGAGCGGGACTCTCGGGCGTACCATACCCCTGAGCTATAGCTTCATTTATAGTATTATAGCTGTTTGCAGCAAGGAAATCATTGGTAGAACTATCAGCCCCTATTAAAGCGGTGACATAACCAAGGCTATCGTATTCATAGATCGTCTCACTTCCGTGGGAATCAATTACTTTAGTTAACAGATGTTCATCATTATACACATACTGCCAGAAGGAACTGTCAGGATCTGTAATAGATATCAGATTGCCATCTTCATCATGGTCAAAATGTGTTATCCTACTTGCCGGATCAGTTACCGTCTCTATCTTCCCATCAGGACCATAGTCAAAATGGGTGACCAGGCTGCCGGGATAAGTAATCGATATCACCATCTCAAACTCATCGTACTCATATGATGTAGTATTCCTGTTGCGATCAATTGTGGCAGTATGTAGGCCAGATTCATCGAAAATCTCTTGGGTTCCGTCTGGATATATTCGCGTATAACCACTAGAATCAGAGTTAATTGCTAATCGACTTGGATCCTCAGCTTGTGAAATGAAAGCTATTTCATAATCAGACTTATAAACGAAAGAAGTTATTCCCATTGGATCTATAACTGAAACGGTCTGTTTTTGGCTAAGATTACCTGATCCATTATTGAGATATATGCGCACCCTATCATTCACATAATCAATAATGGCTAAATCATCACAACCATCAAAATTGTAATCACCTATTGCCATCTCACCTCCACCAGGAGAAATCCCAGGACAGGTTTGAAACACCCCATTTCCTAATCCACAAAAACACCTTGCGCTATAACCTCTCGAAACAATAATATCTATGAATCCATCGCCATTAAAATCTGCCTTTGCGATATAGGATGCATTTACCCCAACGTTATAGGAACCCTGAATCCAACTAAAATCGCCTTGGCTATTGCAAACAGCAATACACATGTAACCATCGTACCAGCCTCCTCTTGTTGCGAAAACGGCTAGATCATCAAATTCATCTCCATTAAAATCGCCTGCAATTAGCCCTTTGACATCGCCGTTAGGACATTGAACAACACTAGTTTCGGAGAATCCACCTAAACCGTCGTTAAATAGAATCGTGGCATCATTGATATCGGTCCAATAACCTCCGCGAGCTACTGCTAAATCAATATTGCCATCATCATTAAAATGTCCCGATGATATACTTCCAGTCATCCGATCACCTACGGTGTAATGGGTTCTATTCGAGAAATCACCTGTCCCATCATTTAGCAGAACGCTAATCCCATTAGCATTGGGATTTGCCACAGCAATATCCATGGTTCCATTATCATCGAAATCTTCAGCTACAATACCTTTTGAGCTTGATCCAGTAGGGAATTCCTGAATTAAACAATATGTGTTTGTTGAATCACAATAAAGCAGAATGCTGACATTATCGGGACTATGTTGCACAATAGCCAAATCATCCCAACCATCGGAATTAAAATCTGCTGCGACAAGACGTTCGGGAAAGTTTCCGATTTGAAGCTTTTCAATAATAGTATGCTCCTCTCCCAAATTCGCATGATAAATGAATACCGAATCGGTATTGGATGTAATTGCTAAATCACGGTCGTAACCCACGCTGTCTCTGTAGAACATATTAGACAAACCATCTCCATCAATGATCATCACATCTCCATCGGGTCTTTCATTTAGTCGCTGTATACCCCTGACCGACCAACCACTACCAATCGCATTATTAATCATATTATCAATCAAAATGTTCTGCTTAACAAGACGAGTGTCCCTTACAGGAAAATCTGTCCAAATGCCGGTCGAGTCAATTGGCGGACCTCCAAAATACTCTGCCGTAGCATATTGGCTATAACTAAAATTCGATAAAGCATCTATTACGTAGTATAAACCTGATGATAAAATATTATCTTCACTATCTTTTGCATCAAAACGAATCCGTTGACGGGTCGTATCCCGACTAGCTGCTATAATCCCTGTAAACCTTCTACCAACAACATTTACTTGCGCGCCGGTATACTGGGGGAGCAGGAATTGGGGTGGAATACCCGCGGTCCCGGTTTCTATTACGATCTTAGGTTGAGCCGTGTGGGATGCATAGGTGAACGACATTACCTTTTCTTCTCCCATCAACTCAAATGAAGGAAGATTATGGTGCACTATACTACCGCCAAATTTGAGCTTCACTTCACCTAGAGATGGTGATTTATTATTACGGCAGGCATAATGGTCATTTTTTGCCGATTGGGAGAAACCATCGACTACATATGGAGGTTCATCAATTACAACGGGCATATTACAATCCCCATAAGACATAAACTTCTCCAGATCCCATTCAAACCAGGAAGAATCTCCCTGCACATATGCCATCCCTTCGTCTTCCCAAAGCGCGGTCTCGGGATTGTACTGCCCTACAGGAATAGGAGTACCCGAAGCGAATCCCCGGGAGTTGAGCTGGTCAATAAAAGTACTGCCGTTAAAATCTGCTTCGTCTGGCCAGAACTTGACGCAGTATGTAAACACCGAAAGCTCCGGAAGATCATTGGGTAGATCTTCAGCATCATCTAAGTTAAATGCAGCCACGGCTATATCATCATCTACCGTTTCATACGGGAATGATGAAAATACGCTTCCATCCGAATTGACCGCCACACCACCTTCAATAGATATGCGTGTTATAACGCTGTCTTTTAATGAAAGATACGCATCGTCAACAAAGATATCACCATGCCCGTCCTCGATAAGAACATACCTCTGAGCATATGCATAATGCTCCTTAGTGAAATCTATCTTATATTCTCCTAATCCGGGAGTCGGGAATACATAATGTCCCGTAATAGAATCTGTATATATAACCCCTGGAATGCTGTCAACTGTAACTGCAACACCTCCCATTGGCTCCCAGGTTTCACCATCATAAACATAACCATTTACAAAATGCTCATCAGCTGGAGGAGGAGTTGTAACTACATTGAATGCTGAAGATATGATTCTCACATTTCCGTTTATATCAACTAACCGAACCTCAATTAAATTGAGGTTTTCTGGAAGCTCCAGACCACCGCTCATCTGCAAAACAGCACTCAAGCTATCTATTGTGAAGTAAGATGTCCTATCGAAGCCGTTTACTACAATTGATAATGAATCAAACACCAATTCCGTTTCATGGTCATCAAATATTAT
This sequence comes from bacterium, assembly GCA_024206195.1. The sequence continues at coordinate 15,902 of JAAGZO010001197.1, forward strand.
CTCTATATATGGTTGTTTAGTATGAATCTCACTGCTGTCGGTAGGAAAGGATATTGTTATAGATGGAGGAGTATTATCAGTAGGAAAGTACCCAGCTGATGACTGACGAACGAAGTAACCGATACCTTCCTCCAATGTAAACTCATCCCCGATAACATTTTCACCAATCTTGATAGCACACTGGTATATCTGGAGTTGTGAATTGTACCGACAAACCTCGTTACCGTCAAACATCGCGTTAAGTAGTTCATAAGATGTCACTGTATCCGGGTGCCCCACTAATGTTACAGCATCAAGACCGGGATGTATTGTAATATATTTGGTCCAGGTCACTGGATCCCCGTCAAAATAAACCTGCCCCGTTGTATCCATAGTCACGAAATATCCGTATCCCAGTTCAAACGGGAAATCAACACCCACAATATTCTCACCAATCCATATCGCGGTCTCCCCGAACTGCTGCAGTTCACCATCCCAGGCTGTAACTACTGTGGCACCGGTTACATCATTGAGTATGCCATAGGATGAAACGGTTGTATCCGGATCCAGGGGTAGCGCTAATATGTTTATTCCCTCGTAAAGGTCCACCGAGGTTATATCCATAGTCAGCTTCTGCCTCAGTTTAGGGAAGTGCCTGGCGACATCGGGGAAGAATGATGCCGCTTCAGGACTCTCCTGACGGAGTTTGACCAGTTCCTTCAGGACTTCTGTCCCTCTTAGATGAATTCTATTGGGAACAGGATCTGGCTTCGGTGGTTTGGAGATACCCATCTTGCTGCCGCCCCGCCATCCGGGAATTATATGGGGATGTCCATGCCCCTTCCTGTTCTGTAGGCGGTCTTCTTTGCCCTTGGAGAGAAGGTTCTGCAGGAACTCCCGTTCAGGGGATACCTGTTGTGATTTTATTTTAGGGATTACCCTCTCTCTTACTTCCCATGATGAGGATACCCCGTCAAGATTGGATAGATTGGTATCCTTCATTGATAGGTTGCCATCCGGAGCATCTGATAACTTCACTTTGTAGGTATACAGGACCTCAGGTTCTCCATCCCTGCCTATGCCCTCAATCCTTATCTTGGCGGTCATTTCTTCATCATAGGTAAAGACCTGTCCATCCTCAGCCTTCAGGTTACCAAGGTTGAGCATCCACATTTGAGAGGGAGACATCTTCACCGATAACGTTTGAGAACTGTTTCCGGAACCATACAGTTTTAGCTTAACAATCAGATCCGACTCTACCGGTCTTACCTCTCCCTCATTTGATTGCGGAAGAGCTCCGTATACAACCTTGGGTATTCCTGCCCCTACCGCTGATGTCCGGAAATGTTTTACATCACTCTTTTCATCTCCGGAGTAGGCCTGGTAGTATATCCTCGTACCTGATGGTAGACCTTTTAACCTTATTGAGTGTATTAATCCGGATGAATCCTCTACTTCGTTATCCAGTTCGTCTGTCAATCCATACTTAATGATTCCTTCACAGGATTCTCTCGATACCCAGGTTACTACGGCTGAAGAGCTGGTTATATTTGAGACCTCAAGGAATGACAATTCACATCCCTGATCAGTATCATCGCTATCCCAGTTCAGGAAATTTGGGAGATAATCCTTTAAGTCGGCTGATGCATAAAGGTCATTTTCCAGCTCTTGATTTGCCCCCATTGATATTGTTGCTGTTATCAGTACAATAACGATAATCCCTAAAAATGTACTACTACGCATCTTTAGTAACTCCTTATATTTACTAATTGGATATTCGCTTTATTGTTTTGAAATAACTCCCTCCTCAAGTAATCTCGGATGGGTCTCTGAGGGTAAAGTTGGCAAAATATATATATTTTTAATGTTTTTGTCAATACTTTAATGCTGTCAAGGACTGTAAGTCCAAAAGCATAGTTAATGGATGGGCTATTCTTGCTAAAAAGTGGTTGTGAAATAACAAATTATTATTATATTGTTGTTGTAAGTTCATGAATTAACATTAGTAAACTGACATCAAGACTTAAAATATACTAATGATGAGTGGAATTTGATTAAGAATAGATAACTCTGACAAGTATATTCATTATAATATTAAGAATTATGAACTTGATAAGAAAAACAATCAAACTACCTTTCCGCTTAAAACGCTTCTCCAAATATTTTGAGAATCTTAAAGAATTTATATTAAATCTTACCCACCAAATTGTTAGAAGACCGGTATTATATTTTAATTATCTTTTAATAGTTTTAATTCTGATCCTTACATTTTCGATTGTACATGCTGCATACATTGCAGAAACAGAAAACATTAACTACGTTAATAGCAGCAATGATCAATCCCAACCTCAATCTACTACTTTGAAAGTGAAGCAAAAACCTCTACAACATTATTTAAAGGAATTGAGAGGTACCAAATTATTCCAATCAAAGAATCCCAGGAAGTCATCAGCTCCAGGTCAAAGGTATGCAGAAAGACCAGCTGATGTCAAGCAGGCTCTAGAAAAAATAAAATTACTAGGCATAATCACCGGGGATCAGCCCGAAGTAATAATCCGTATCTCAGGAACTGAAGAAACTCAGCGTTTTAAATTAGGAGATACTGTTAACGGATTTCTAATAAAAGAGATAAAAAAATCACAAGTAATCCTAAGTGATTCAGAGAACGACTATACCATTAATTTATAAAGGTTGTTAACTTTGAAAAATATTCAAAGAATATCTATTATTGTATTAACAATACTATTGTTAACACTATCAACTGATAATCTGTCAGGTCAGAATACCAACAGAAATACTAGTAAATCCAAAAAATCAGAATATATTTCTATCCAACTTAAGGATTTAGATATTACTGAGGTTTTCAGGACCTTATCTGAAAGGTCCGGACTGAATATCGTCACCGAATCCGGAGTAAAGGGCAGAGTAACTGTATTTTTGGATGATGTCAGAATTGAGGAAGCCCTGGACATTATAACAACTATGAACAATCTCGCTTATGTAAAAGATGGTAAAACGGTAATGGTGTATACAGAGCAGAAGTACGAACAGCTTTATGGAAAGAAGTTCAAAGACACGACAAAGATGAAAGTGTTCCATCTTAAACATGTTCAGGTTTCGCAGGTAACACAGCAGCTCTCAACAGTAAAATCAAAGGAAGGACGGATAATTGCTGATCCGCGCACAAATTCGTTAATCGTTTACGATCTACCAAGAGCAATTTCTGAAATTGAAGAGATAATAACTGTTTTAGATGTACCTGTGGTGACCAAGAGTTATAAACTAAACTACACAACACCTTCTGCGGTACAGACGGTTATATCATCATCACTGAGTCCGAGTGGTACGGTAGTACTTGATGAAGCAGGTAGTAAAATAATTATAACTGATTCGGAATCCAATATTCAACTGATCTCTAAAATTATTAATGAATATGACTCCACGCCAATTACAGAAACCAGAACGTATATATTAAAACATGCTACTGTAAAAGACGTGTTACCAAAAGTCACAAGCATGGTGACTCAAAATGTGGGGACGATACAGTCGGATGATAGGACTAACAGTTTAATTATCACTGACCTACCCAGAAATCTTCAAGGAATTGAATCTACCATCACCGCCTTCGATCTTAAGACACAACAGGTTATAATAGAAGCAAAGATAATGCAGGTCTCTTTAGATGACAATCGGAAGATGGGAGTAAATTGGGAAGCTGTTTCGGATGAAATAGATAATGTGAGTAATTTAACCGCTGTAGGAAGATTTAGTATTCTCGCTCCGAATGATGACGGTCTTTTTGTAAGTGGAGGAGATTTAGAAGCGGATGATTATACTGCAGTAGTTGAAATGCTGGAAGTTTATGGAGAGACCAACCTTTTGTCTTCCCCTCGATTGGTGGTCACCGATAAAACAGAGGCCAGCCTGCTGGTCGGCAGCACAATACCATATAAGACGGTCGATACGAGAGAGGATAACGGATCGATCAGGACATTCGAAAAGATTTCTATGATCGATGTGGGGATTAAACTCTTTGTCACACCGGAAATTAATTCAGATAGCATGATTACCATGAAAATCAGCCCTGAGGTCAGTTCGGTTGTTGGCTATTCAGAAAACATACCAATCGTTGAGAAATCAGAACTCGGTACCGTAGTAATGGTCAAAAATGGCGTTACAATA
>JAAGZO010001198.1 GCA_024206195.1 bacterium
AAATGTGACGTGATGCAATACGTCAATTAGGAAATCTACTTATAGTTATGCCCGCTATAGGATAGCAAAGCATCTTGGCAGAAAAGGAAAGGGAAAATCGTTAGATCGTACAGCGGTTGACAAATCATGTGCTTTATGCGCATATATTTTAGAGGAAAATTGTTATGTATTCTAAGACAGAAGAATATATCGACGGCAAGGGTAATCGTCGCAAGCCTGGAGAAGAGTATATTGATGCAAGCGGCGTTCGCCGTAGGCCTGGAGAGGTGTATATAGATTATAAAGGTATTCGCCGCAACTCTGGAGAAGAATTTATCGATAGCAAAGATATTCGCCGCAACTGGGGAGAAGAGTTCTTTGATGGTGGTGGTATACGTCGCCGTGCATAGATATTTACGGCAGTAGTTCGGTTGGACTGAACTTGCGAAGTCCAGCTTATTACTTTAATTTCTAGGAAAATCATGGCATAACTTGGCGCTGCAGCGGACGCTCGCAGGTTCGCGCCGTTGAGCTTCATAGTTATGCCCGACGAAAATCGCGGCAGTAATGCGTATGTAGGATTGCAAAACCAACAGATCAACTTAGGAGGATGGAGATGGTTAACCGATTCATTATAGTGGTTGTTTTTGGGCTATCAGTACTTACAACACAACAGGTTTATTCATTAAACAATGAAGAAGTCGAACGACTTACCACTCTTATGGTTACGGGTTGTTCATTAGGACAGAAATTTTCTATCTCTATTGAAGGAGATGGCAACCTTTCTTTTCTTAAAAAAGGAATAAAAGGGAAGTTTCAAGCTTCAAAATCAGAAATCCCTGCAATTATAGATTTCTTATTGAAAGACGAGTTAAGGGCAGATCAGGCTGATAAAATCCGTAACTGTATGCAAAAATACATGGATCAAATTTTCAATGAAGTGTTAGCAAATAAAGACCAACTTTCTAGCAAGGTAAAACATCTTCAAGTTAAGAAAGTTTATATCGATGAAATTGGCTATGTGTCTCTCGAAGAATGCACATATGAATCTCCATGTAGTGGATTAGAAAGAGGTCTTAATCTTCATTTAGAACTTAATACCACCGGATATGCAGCGGTCTATTTGCAGGATAGAGGTAACTACTTTAACCAAGAAGGTAGATTGATAGTACAAAATTCTAATATTGGAGATATAGGATTATGGCCTGGGACTTCAAAGCAGATTGAAAACAAACGTTTCACGCTATACATACTCATAAGTGACAGATACATACCGACATTTGCTGATAGCGTACCACTAAAAGAGCTACCTGAAGGAACACAGTGGGGGCCGGTGTATCTTCTTGCTAAAGACCTTCATACCGGGTGGATAAATGGATTTGTTCGTACTGGCAACGAGCCGGCTAAACCAACTAAGCCAGAAAAAGCTCTTGAATGTGCGCCTAAACAATCAAGTTCTTATCATAATAACGCCTTAAGCTGCGAGCTTACAAAGCATGCAACCTGGAACACTAAGTAAAGAAGGAAGAAACCATGCGTATGATGAATGTGTTATTTTTAAGTTTAACAGCCGTTTTTTCGCATTTTTCTTATGCGGAAGAACCTGAAAGAATTCAAGATGTTGTATATTGCAAAAACGTAGGGGATAAGTTGGGTTCTTATCAGAATGCTACAGAGGTTTATGAAGAATCTTTAAAGAAAGCTGTATACAAAGCAGCCAAATTACTATTCGGGAAAGAAGTAAAAGAGTTACGTTCTGATTTAGTAAGCAACGATGATTTATACGGTGCGCTTGTAGATTTTATACATTATGAAAAATATAGTATCAAAGCAAAAAACAACGATGCTTTTTATCCATGTGTTACACTGCATAATGCTCATGCTTACAGAAAAGATATCAACAGATTTGACAAACTTATTGTTTCCATTATATGTAATTACAATGTAGATGTATTAGACAGGCATGTTGATGAAATAAAACAGACCTTTGTTAATGCATTAACTTTACAAGATACTTATAATGGGAACTTAACTGATATGTTATATATCCACCCTCAAATAGAAGGGAAAAATATTAGATTATTGCACTACTTATATGAAGCTGATGTGTTTCCTGCAAAGATAATAGATGGAGGTGGATGTAAGCAACTCTATATTTACCCCATAGAGTTATATGTAGAATCAAAATCTTAACACGCTTAAATATCATATATGGAGATGACAACATGTTTTATTTAAAGATTATCATATTGTTCCTCTTTATTTCCTATCATATGCATTCTTCAGCCGTAGCCGTTGAATATTGTAGAGATGTAGGAACGAACTTAAATCAATATACTAATAAGAGCGAAATATACGCGGAACTGGAGCTTGAAGCTCATAAAAGATCAGCGGAGTACTTGTTTTCAAAAGAGCTAACAGAAATAGATTACTCAGTAATTAGTGTGACGAAACAACACTTGATAGATGTGCTTGTCTACTTGGTTAGTTATGATGACGTTATTAAAACGGCAAAAGGAGATAAGGCATTTAAACCTTGCGTGAATCTGAAGAATATCCGTATTAATTCACCAAAGGATAAAATAAGATTTTCTCCAATAGAAATAGCGTCTTTCTGTTACTTTGATGACGCTGTCGTGGAAAGAAAGGTTTCAGAAATAAAACTGCTTTTTTCCAACGAAATTAAAAACGGAAAAATATCCAACCGCATAAAAAATATGCTACATACAATTGAAAATATTCAGTATAAATCAATCGAAGAACTTTCTCAATTAATACATCTTGTTCAATTTGAGCTTGAGAAAAATCAGAATGTTATAGGAGGAACAAAATGTGTTTCTATATCTATATTCCCAATTGAATTATATGCACAATCAGCGCCTAGAAAAATTTCTGCTATTATCGATATGCTTCCGCCAATACAAGTGGTAGACAATAGCAATAAGCGTGGAGAGTTCCAGATCGCGATTGTTCATAACCAATTTCATTGGAAAATTGGTCGTTGGGATATGATTTTAAAGGAAGGTTTTGGCGTTGTTGAGGATTTCGACAAACGTCTTTCACATCCCCAGTTTCAAAACATTATAGAAGAAAACATGCGGGAGCTTATTAGTATAGGCATGGCGTCCTGCGAAGGGAGGCTGAAAACAGAAAACAAACGTGCTTCCAAGCGTTCTTATCGATTGGTTGACTTGGCAAAAAAAGCGTTTGCGCATAATCAGGATATGGAGATATATGGACTCAATTTGGGAAAACATAGAGCAAAAAAAAAGGTATGCAAAAAGCTCGCAAAAAAAATCAGACATTCACAAAGACGGTTATTGCTAATCGGAGTCACAAACTCATCAGATAAAAATGTTGTTATCAAAGAAGCTTTATACAACGCACTTGTGGATATATCAAGTACCCAACCAGAAATTTTACCCATTGATCCCAGAGCATACCATTTATTTGATGTCCTTAAGTAAGCCTTACCGCTTGAAAATTTTAAAAAATAATGGCATAAGTCGGGTGGCGACCCTGCGTTACCGCAGGGAAGTCGGGTAGGGTGCGGGCGCAACGAACGCACCGCAAGCCTGAAAACGGCAGGAAATCATGAGGCTGTACAGAGATCAATGGCGGGTGTCAGGCATCGTCCCCAGGATGCCGCCTATAGATGAGGTGCGGGGAGAATGTCGTGCCAGGATTAGGGCTTCGGTGCGTTTTGCCCGAGGGGCGAACGCACCCTGCATCGCTTTTTGTTTCGGGAATGACTTTCAGAAAAGTGCGGGGAATTCCCGAAACATGGAAGTGCAGTTGCAATAAAGGGGACGCTACCCTTTGTTTACGAAATTTGAAGTAAAATCATGGCTTACCTCGGCGCTGCACTTGACGGCTTTGCCGCAAGTGAGCTTGGCCGTTGGGTTGGTGTTGTCAATCAATTGAAGAGGATTTTGGCTGACTTTGCAAAACTGAGCAGACTAAACTTGCTTTATGAGTAAACGGACAATCTATATAGAAACGTCGATTATCAGCTATTTAGCTGGCAGACCAAGCCATGATTTACTCATCGCTGCCTGTCAACAGGCGACTCGTGATTGGTGGGAGCAACACCGGTTTCG
>JAAGZO010001199.1 GCA_024206195.1 bacterium
AACTCCAGAATCCGCAAAGATAAATCCAGGATACGACGGATTTTATCTGAATGTTCCAGTTATAGATTTTCAGACAATCGCTGGAAAACATTATTATCTTTCTTAACTGGATATATGATTCCACAACTTGATGATTTTAATGCAAGAAGATTGGAGGGATTCGAAAAAAGTTTACAAGAAACCCGTGAAACCGTTCTGCCAGTGAACAAACCATCCTTTTTATCCATTCGAACCACTAAAAATGCACAACGGAGAATTGCTATAACTATATAGAAGCACTGAAAAGAAAAGAATAATATGTTAAAGATTGGTTCTCACACATATGAAGTTGGAGGAAAAGTTTCAACTTTGAAAGCTGCAGGAAAACCTCCTGATAATGTCCATTTTCCTTACTTTGCCTTAATTGATGTATGGATTGAAGTACTTGGAGATTCTGCTGAAGATAGTCCATTAAAACCCGAGCATTGGAAGAGGATGAATCAGATTGTTTACAATGATATTCTTCCTCCTTTCCATTGTCTTAACTATACTAATGATCGACAAAAGACTAAAGCTTATTTATTAGAAATGGTGTGAACGTCTATTCTCTATGGAGCACAAGACGCTTCTATGACTATATTCGTCGCTCGAGCTTTAGCTATTATAACCTCAAAATTGCCAGTACCTAAGAATGTCATTGGAAATCCTGTATGGATCCAAGAATTTCAACAGGATATCCTTAAA
>JAAGZO010000121.1 GCA_024206195.1 bacterium
ACGCGAGCATCGGCAAGCTACATAAATTTATTGGGTGAAGGATCTTACGGGTGCATTTACCCGGTGGAAACCTACCAATGACACCAACGCAACGACACCGATGATGCAACAGAGACAGAGACGAATCGAGATGAAAGAATCTTGAAAATATCACCGCTGGGCCAAAATCTATGCAGATTAAATGCAGATAAGAGGAAATCGAAATTAGATAAATGTCCTAGGTGCACAGAGGTAATGATATATGAAAAAATAATTGCCTGCAATGAGAGAACTAATAATATCGCCAGGTATTTTGGGAGTTACTTATTTTCACACGTGAATGATAAACTACATAATAGTATAGGAACAATATTAGAAAGGGGGACCCCCTTGGAAGTTCACGTAAGGCGTGTCATCCCATTAACCTGTAAGCTTCTAAAAAGTTACTTATGAGACGTGTTATCCGGACTGTCTTTCCTCATTCATGCGACTGGTTTCACCACCACTGATCTCAAACCATCCAACCTGA
>JAAGZO010001200.1 GCA_024206195.1 bacterium
ATCATCGAGATTCCCATACTACAAATTCTATTTGCTTGACTGCTGCATTCAAGAGTAATAAACAGGGCAATTCCTTACATGTGGGCAGACCTTTTTATTTATGGAAATTGACCCCACTTTATCGATGTAGCCCGATTGAACTATTGATCACAAAATTCTGATTACATGTTAGAAGATAATTCGTCGAAACGGTGCTTGTAAATACTGAAAATGCAAAATTCCTCCAAATCATGAGGAGCTTGCTTCTGCTGGGTCGCTAGGCGCATCTTTCAGAGAACCTAACTGATTCATACGTAGGTTAATCGAAAAGTGGTTAGTGGCTGGCCGGGATATTTCTTCCTGAAAAATCGATTGGTTGTTTAGTGAACACTCTGCACGTCAACTATTACATCAGGACGTGCATTTCCTCCATTGAGCAACAGGAATGCAACTACCGTATTTCCTCTAATAGCTCCCAAGGGACCTATTATTTCAACCTACCAGAATACTGGGAGTTATTAGAGATGGGGAGGTATTGGAGAAAATATGGTAATTCACATTC
>JAAGZO010001201.1 GCA_024206195.1 bacterium
GAAGTAAATGAGTTAAAGACTGAGATTCATCTGTCCGTTGTTCTTGAAGAAATCTAGACAGATTTACCTCAAAGTCCATTTGTTCATTCTCGGTCAACTTTGGACATCTTAGCGTAACCGCCTGATTTAATTCCAAAGGAACCTGAGAATAATATTTGGCTTCATTTAGGAAAGCAGTAGTAGGTTGAGGAACAAATGGAAGTTCTCGTTGCATTGGTTTCACAGTTTTCAATTGACTTCTCTGTAAATGTGGATCTTTACTGATGAAAGGTACCCATTGTTCAGCTTCTATAGGGGCACCAAAAGGTCTTCCAATTTTAGATTGGTGTATTGGCGGATATTGCCATTGTCTTTGTAAAAGACTACTGGCTAATATATTGACATTACAATCCCAGTTCGAAATAGTTGTAGATGACATTGGGGTATCTTGAGCTGAAACAGCCCTAGATGCTAATGAAATATGAGAACCTATAGTTCCCAGAAAAGCAAAAGTCCTCAGACGATAAACAGTAGGACATCTTCTTGAAGTGGCAGGGAAAAATCTTCCC
>JAAGZO010001202.1 GCA_024206195.1 bacterium
AATTTTGTGGAAGTTGAAGCACCTGCTCATATATTTCTAACTGAAAATCAGTATTATGCGATGGATACTATCACAGGAAATATACGGTTTTAAACCATAAAACTCCAAGAACTAAAATTACTGAACCTGTATCTACTGTTGCGGCAGCCATTATTACATCATCTGTCAAAACTCTCCCTAAAGTTGATAAACCATTTGGCTCCCTTCCTAAAGATCAATGGGAACCAGATGAAAACACCATTGAAAAATTACGAAAAGAAGTTTCCACTCTTCTGCACCAACATGGAACTGCAAATGAGCAGTACAAATGAAAGAAAAGAGAATTGGACTGGACAATAAAAATGGAAAGTATATACTGAACTAATTTACAAGCGGTTCAGGATCAAGCCGCCAAATGGGCAAAGAACCAGGCCGCTGCGCGAGCAAAGGATCAAGACACTGGACAAGCGAAAGGCCAAGACGACAATCAAGCAGAGAACAAGGACGATACCCAGGAGCAAGATGAAGATGAGCTGTAAGCTATTAAGCTTTGTTTGTTTGTATAGTTAGCCTCCTGGACTGGATAGTCAGACTAATCCATTCTGCCTCTGAGAGCCTCTTCAGT
>JAAGZO010000122.1 GCA_024206195.1 bacterium
CATTTTTTGGTTATGCTAGCTGGCTTGAAACTATTGGTATTGTATTTGCAGTAGTATTGGCTACGATGCTCGCTACTCATATGGAGCATAAGAATGAAAATACATTCCAGGCACTCCAGAATGATGCGTCGAAAGAGAAGCCTAAAGTTTTCAGGTCACTAAATCTATGTGAAATCGATATCGACGCTGTCGTTAGAAGAGATAAAATTCTCTTACAACCTGGTGACATGATTCCTGCAGATGGATTTATAATCACAGGTCATATCGAAGTTAATCAGTCAGCACTTAATGGAGAGTCTGAGCCATCTGAAAAATTTAGTAGTGATGACAGGTATATACCAACAAATTTTAATCGAAGGAACTACGTGTTCAGGGGTACGACAGTCGTCTCTGGTGAAGCTGTGATGGATGTTGAAGCTGTTGGAGATCAAACAGGAATTGGTAAACTAGCTCAAGGCCTCGAAAGTGATGAAGAACGTGACGGACCGTTAAAGGTAAAATTATCAAAACTGGCAGGTCAGATCTCAATGTTTGGTTATATCGGTGGGTCATTTATCGCACTTGCGTATGCCTTCAAAATGATCGTGATGGACAATGCTTTTGAAATGACCAAGATCATTGCATTCTGCTCAGACATGCCGAGTATTATCCATGTAATAGCAACCTCAATAATCCTCGCTATGATTATAATCGTTGTCGCAGTCCCAGAAGGGTTGCCGATGATGATCGCTATTGTTCTTGCTCAGAATATGAAGAAACTTCTCGGTGAAAAAGTACTCGTCAGAAAGCTCGTTGGGATCGAAACTTGTGGAAGTATGAATGTCTGCATGCTCGATAAAACTGGTACTCTCACTTATGGAGAATTGTGCACTGAGAGTTTTATTGACCCAGCAGGTAAGAAATTTAATTCTTGTTACGATTTGCATGAGAGTACGAGAAAAAGAACGATTGATAATTTAGTTCTTAATTCCTCAAGTACTTTTAGCAATCAGGAAGAAGTTATCGGCGGAAATAGTACCGATCAATCCTTACTTAAATTTATCGGGATGGGAGATTCTCGATCAGATGAAGTCGTAAAAGATACTCTTTATTTTGACTCTCAGAGAAAGTATTCAGCAGTTTCCTTGGAGTCTGGTCTGACGATGTTTAAAGGAGCTCCTGATGTCTTACTTCCTCGATGCACTGAAATGTTGCAGGACGGGAAATTGGTCAAAATGGAAGAAAGTCTGCGGAGTAATATTATTAAAGACCTGAAGACTTACGAAGATCAAGGGTACAGGATTATTGCTTTGGCTGACAGCTCTCAGGAATGGGAGAATGACAAGTCATTGCCTTCTACATTAATTCTTATAGGTCATTTGATTTTAAGAGATACTCTACGTGCTGATGCTAAGGAAACTATACAGAATTTGAGTAGAGCTGGTATTAATGTGATCATGCTGACAGGTGATAAAGCAGGTACTGCTGAACAAATCGCTA
>JAAGZO010001203.1 GCA_024206195.1 bacterium
ATCGGGACGCTATGCTAACGATGTTCTCTCAGACAGTGCCGACAGATTTCAGTTATTATCAGGGAGTAGTTCAAATCATGGCAGACTTACACAAAGCAGGAAAAGCAGTAGATACGGTCGCACTCCACCAGAAGGGGATTGATGCAAAGATGTTAGCAGAATTACAACAAGGAGTATGTTCAAGTGCCAACATTACTGATTATTGTAAGCAGGTACTTGACCACGCTGCCCGAAGGAAGGTCAGGTCAGCAGCCGAGATAGCCTACAAGCAGAGTGAAAAACCCGCTGAGAATGTGAATGAGATCATATCTGAGATCAGTTCTACGATCAGGGGAATTATAACCGACCGAGAAGAACAGACAATCAGCATTAAAGACTTGCTGGACATGAAGGACCTACAAGCCAGAGAGGACTACATTAAGACAGGTTATCGAGGACTCGACAACATCTTACACGGGTTATTCCCAGGGGAATTAACAATTCTGGCAGCCAGGCCTAGTCAAGGCAAGACCTCCCTTGCACTCAACATAGCAGAATATGTGTCACAAAGTGACATGGTTTTATTCTTTAGTGCAGAAATGCCGAAGAAAGCGATTACAATCAAGCTGCTTTCCAACCTATCTAAACTACCCTTCATGAAGATCAAGACCGGATCATTTACCAAGACCGAAAGGGAGACAGTCGACAAGGCAATAGAAACGACAAGCCAATATAAATTTTACATTAACGATGAATGCGGGATTGACATAGACAGGCTTGTAGCAAGTGCAGAACGATTCGCAGAACGTCAGAAGATCGGGCTTATTGTAGTAGACTACATACAACTCTTATCAACTAACGTTAAAGGCAATTCTAACGAGCGAGTGACGGACATATCCAGTAAACTCAAAGGGCTTGCCAGGAATTTAAACGTGCCTGTACTCGCTTTATCTCAACTATCCCGTGACTGCGAGAAAAACGATAGAGTGCCTATAAAATCAGACTTGAGGGACTCAGGGAGTTTAGAACAGGATGCAGACGTTATTATATTTATCGCCGGTGAGGTTGAACCTTTAGAAAATGCCACATCTTTACTTAAAAACATAATCATAGCGAAACAGCGTAACGGTCCAATAGGCTCGGTCGATATGCTTTTCTACTGGAAATATACTAAATTTCAAGATCAGTGAGGGAAAAATGATAAAATTATGGTGTGATGTATGTAAAAAAAGTTGTGAAGTCGAGATCGAAAAACTGACCATTGCCAACAATTTTAACGGGGATATTATTTGTACAGAATGTCGGTTTGTTTTAACCACTCTATCAGCAGACAAACCAGGAGAATATCACATTGAGAGGAAAAAATGAAATCATTAAAAGATAAAATTAAAACTCAGGTAGTAAATCATATTGCTTATGTAGGCACGTTTAGAAGAGAAAAAGGCGCATTTGCTATTAAATATGTTAAGGACGGAGAAAAATATACCTTTTCAGGAATGTGGCGTTTAATCGAA
>JAAGZO010001204.1 GCA_024206195.1 bacterium
CCATTTGGCACTCTCGATAAAGATGAATGGGAACCAAAAGGAAGTACTATAAAGCAATTACAATCAGAAACGAAAAATCTTCTCCTAAAGTATGGTGCAGGGCACTCGTTGTATAAGCAAAAGAAGAAAGATTTGGACTGCACGATATGAATAAGATATATGCTCAAGGCCGAATCAAGGAAGATGCAAGACAAAGACGATGAGCAAGCAAGAAGCCAGGACAACTCCCGGAAGCAAGATGAAGATGAGGCATAAGCTATTGAGTTTTGTTTGTTTGTGTAGTTAGCCTCTTGGACTCGATGGTCAGACTTGTCCATCCCACCTTTGGGAGCCTCCTCAGCAATCACTGTAGTGCAAAGCTGGGGAGCAGCTTTCATTGGTAAGAGGGATGTTAGATAATCGGTCCAACTTCCTGTGTATTATAGGCGATCCTTGCCTTGTTTTGTTTAGCATTCATTTTGTGTACGCGTTTTGCTCTGTTTCCATACGGAATGCTAGTGTAGTTTTAGAGCTGCTCAGCCTGTGTATTTTATATGCACCATGTTGTAGCTCCAGACAGTATCGATTGCTCTGTCTGGGTGCGAGGCTATTTTTGTTAATGCGTGAGAAGCTGTTTTCGAGTGGAGGCCGGTGGCTGCCTTACGCGGCCGTGCGCCCCCGCATTCATTTATTATGTTAGATTGATATTTATACGTGCATTGTTATTGATATTGTTATTGGTACTATCGAGTTAGTCTGTTTGGTTTTTCTAAGAGTCTACTAGATTGCGCACGTAGATACCGGTCGCTTCTGAGCTTAGCTCAGACTTCCAATATTATACCGGTCTTATAGTAGTGCTTATCCAGGAGTCAGCCGACAGTTGCTCCGAGGAAACGTTTCTCTGTTTAAGTGTGTACAGATTCTGTCTGCTACATGTCAATGCTATTCACCTAATAAATCGTTTGCCTTATATTATTGTCACG
>JAAGZO010001205.1 GCA_024206195.1 bacterium
GCTATAATGCTACTAGGCACCCTGTATGCACAAACACAACAAACAGCATGACACAACTCACGGCATGGGTTGGATGAGCACAACTCCCTGCCCCATCTCCTCAATATTGTGTATCACCTTCTTTTTCAGTTTGTGCTAGGATATCCTGATTTTTATTGTTATCAATGTGTGTTTGCACATTCCATTCATGTATAGAAGTAGAATAAAAAAGTATAGTACCACTTTTCTAAGGTGCTCCATCTGCTCCTTAATTATCTTCTCCTCATCATCGTTGATGTAGAATGGAGAAAATGAAGAATGAAACCGGCACCTTTTCTACCGACTCACCGCCAGCATTGGACAGCATGTTCGTCGCCTATTCCAGCAACTGCCTGCTCATCCAACCCATGCCGTGAGTTGTGTCATGCTGTTTGTTGTGTTTGTGCATACAGGGTGCCTAGTAGCATTATAGCATGTCTCTCTTTCAATATGTTTTATCTTATTTCTATGTACATAAAGATGCATACTATTTTCAGCTTTCGCAAAAAACATTGCAATGGACTCACAGAAAAAAGCAACAATACCTGCTGGTGAATTCAAATCGAACTCATCTCATGCGTAAAACTGAACTTCTTGTATATTGTTTCTGAAGAAAAATGATTAGACGTCTATTATTTTTGGGGGGTTATTTTCAGAAAAGGGGCCGGCCATGAATGAAATATGTGATAAGGTAGGTGCTGCAGTCAAAAACAAAAAACGATGATGACGATAGTGATGAGCAGCCACATCATTATCATCATCGCAAGCAGCAGCTGGTTGAGAGACAGAGGGAAGTCTGCAGTGGTAAGTA
>JAAGZO010001206.1 GCA_024206195.1 bacterium
GAGCTCACAGAGGACCACTCAGCCCTTAACTACGTAAAATGGCAAAAATTTGAAACTTTCAAGGCCTGTCACAGGAAAGCCAGAGAGAAGCGACCAAAATGGCTGCCATATTAGTGTTTAGAACCAGTATACCTACAAGCCCAGTATGCTCACTCCACTTCGACTGTTAACATAACCCCCCTTTAATGAGATAAGGCCCTCTTTTGGGCTAAAACCCATCCTTGTACCATGTGTCTCTTTTGTTCTGCTAAGTCATCAGTAGCATAAGGACTGCAGACAAAGGATAAAGGACTTTCAGACAGGATTAGCGGTAGTTTTCCAAAGTGAACTTCAAATGGCCAGTTTTTCCATGGGCTGAATGTTGAGTAGTGTTATACCCTTGTACCATAAAAGGACTAATTTCATCCCATCCATCTCCAGTTTGTAAAATGGCCATTTTCAAATGCTGAATGATAGTTCTATGGGTCTGTTCGACTTCTCCATTACTAGAAGAATGATACATCGTTGTATAACTTCTCCTTATACTTATTCTTAAACACAAATCACTGAACAATTTTGACATAAGATTTCTTCCTTGATCCATGTTAATTCGCTTCGGATATCTGGTGATCTGAAACATTTTATGGAATGCAAGGGAAATAGTGCCAGCTTCTTCGTTTGGCATTGGTTCAAACCAGAGCAATATCGAGAGACAATCTACCGCTACTTTCTTATTACTGAATCTCGTTAGTGACCGTTTTAGAATGTCCATAGAAATTAGCTCCATAGGTTCATCTGGTGTTGTAATTGGGTGTAATGGCGGGTGGATTGGCCTTCCTTGCCCTTTTACTTTTACACAAATTGGACATGTTGCACAATACTTACAAACATCCATTGCCTGACCGGGCCAATAATAATGCAGCCGTAACCAATACAATGTTTTGTTATGGTCTGGATGTACTCCGGCTGGATTAGTATGACTTTCTCTTAAAAGAGTTTCTCTGGCTACTTCAGGAACATATATAGCTAATGAAGCAGAGTCTTCAGACAGTTTTCCCTTTTGAGGGAATCATCTAAATAAGATTCCATTTTCATCTAACTCTAACTGTTCGCCTATAGTCTTTATCCATGTTTGAAGGTAGTGCTTATCAGGAAATTCTTTATCTCTACAATATCGAATTCCTGCTTGTGCATAGTCATCTCCTTCTTGCCACTTCAGGACTTGTGCAATCACTGGACCAACTTCTGGGTGGTGAGATTCTGATGTATCCTGTTGAACAGCTTTTGCATCAAATGAATTCTCACTTCCTGAGTTGGTAATTTCAGTTTTTGACACTAGTACGACACTACTTTTCGACACTACTTTACACCACTACTTTTCAACACTATGTTTCGACACTACTTTTTGGCGTACTTCTCGAACATTTTTCAGAACTGGAAATTCTTCAATAGCTTTGATTTTCCTTTTTCCGGGTAACAACCCTTCTTCAGAAATCTCATAACCAAGATAACTGACTGAACATCTCAGGAAATGGCATTTCTCAAGCTTCACCATCAGGTTATACTTTTCAAGATGGGCGAACACCTTTACAGCCACTTCTATGTGATGTTGAAAGGTTCTTGACTTGAATAGCA
>JAAGZO010001207.1 GCA_024206195.1 bacterium
AGTAATTTTGCATGATTCATCCAGCAGGTCGAATTGGAGCTTTCATCAATGCTTCATGAGAAGGAAATTCTTTACTGATGGGCTTGAGATTCTCCTTTTTGGCAATGTCCATAGCAATGTAGATAAAATTGACAGGCCACTCCAAACCAAGTAGCAATAAAATAGGACAAAACTGATGGGCTCCTTTTTGATACAGGATCCAACAAAAGTGATCCTATAACTTCTGACAATAACCACCGATACCTACCATCTGTTCCACGGCATATATGCCAATCAAAAGTCCAAAATTCTTGATCATGTCTGAGATAAATAATTCCAGTAACACCAGGTGGTTGAGAAGCATCCTTAGTTAAGGTTTGGTAACCAGGAGGTCCAGCACCTTTACTTCAGATTTGCTTCACCATCTGGTCCAAGGCATCTTCAGTCTTCACATATTCAATAAGAATATTTTCTGCATTCATAAGATTGCAACCTGACTGAGTTGTCAACAAATGCCAGATTGCAGTATTCTTTGGATTTTCTTTTCCTTCCAAAGATTCCAAAATAGTCTTGCAATGTTAAATTCGAGTTTGTTCTTTATCTAGAACCATGGATGGATACAAAATGTCCCATCCCGGTGTAGTAGGAATGAGCTTCATATATCTCAGAATTTAGCCCAACTTGACTGTTTAGAGATCCAACGGACATCTGCAGCTGGGTGAAAATTTGGATGCCAATAAAAATTCACCACAGTCCTTGGTTCAGGAATCTTGCATTGTCAGAAAATGTGTTTAATAATCAAAATGGTAACAGCAGTAGTAAAACTTTTGTCTGCTCCCATTTCTTCTAAGACAGTTGAAATAGAGTCCAAGAAAG
>JAAGZO010001208.1 GCA_024206195.1 bacterium
CGTGCACTTTAACTTATGACCTCCTTCTTCGGAGGATATTGACTTGGGCGGTGGGCGACCAGAGAGGATCGACTCACCGACATTTTTGTTGTTGTTATTTTCTAGCGCAGCTTCTTCTTTTATCCTGACGAACTGTCTGTCGAAACGCCGGCTATTTTCGGTAGGTATTTCACCTGCCGTCATTTCGGTGTGAATCAAAACGGAATCAGCGATACTGATATTGCAATATTGCTAAGTGTATGGATCTTTAGACTGAACGGAGCGTTGTGAATCGAGGGCATATTATTGGCTGTCCATGCTTTTACATCCCTATATTTTTAGACTGATTGGCCGTCTAGACTAACATACGTAAAAACATCACATCTATATTCTATCAGCATTTTTAGTTGGACTTTTTAGTAATTGTTAAAATTTTGGGTTGGGAGGTCTGAAAGAGTTGATTCACAATTATAACCATAGAGAGATTTACTGCCGATGACTGGTAGTCGATATCAATAATGGTTTAATAAAAATGAATTCAACGGACGTAAAAGAGGATACATTCAAAATGCATACAAAGTTCAAATGGAGAATTCGAGGACATATGAATGACTTGACCCTGATCATATTCAAGCAATTCTAGAGGGTGATCCTCCTATGGGTAGAGGAGTTCTACTTCCGATATATAGAAGAGCACTTTACTTTTTGGGGGAAAATCAAATTCGATGAGAATTAATTGAGGCACAGATTGCATACAGAGAAGGGACAATAGTGAGAAGGGACAATGGACTTTCTAGAACGTTGTGCAGATGTTTTCTAGCCCGATTGAAAATGAAGAACCGAGCAAAAGACATGTTTAA
>JAAGZO010001209.1 GCA_024206195.1 bacterium
ATAATTGGAGGAGTAGTAGCTGCAGTTTGTGTAGTCGTTATTATCATAGTAGTAGTGGTCGTCGTTAAGAAAAAACAAGCAGCTGAAGAAGGGGTTGCGGAAGTTAACGTAAATGCCAATGCCAATGCCAATGCCAACCTCCCTAATTCCAACGCTAATGCCAATATGGGTGGAGGTTCAGCAAATAATGAATTACCATCTAATATTCAAGTGCAAGATAATTTCCAAAATCCTTATGGTGAATATGTAAATCCTGGTGCTAATGCAAATATGGAATATAACTTCCAAGGAGGTGCAGGAAATGGACCTGCGGCAGGACCAGCTGCAGCCCCTGTACATATGTGATAGAATCCTAATGAATCAATGAATCTTTTATTAGGCTATTATTTATGAATCAATAAAGCTTAAAATTAAATATATTTGGTTTTAATAATAAATAGATATTAGAATATAACTTTACTTTATGCTTAAGAATAATAAAAACTAAATTTTCTTGTTTAAATTTTATTCTAGTATTAAATTTACTACTTCTTTAACTTTCCTAATTTCATTTCAGGTCCATATCTCTTAAGAACAGTATCTTGGTGAATTAGATCAAACTGCTCACTACCATCCTGACCAGCAAAGAGCATGATAGAGTCTTTTCCACCTGGATGATCAGTCATGAATTTAGAGACGTCATAAACATATTCCCATAAGCTTATCCAGTCTCCTTCTTTGTTGTGCTTTGCTACTTCCTCTTTTGTGTATTCCTTTTCACTTGCTAAGTGATTTCTTACAGTTTCGAATCTACTTAAGGCTCTAGAGACTCTATTAGGTTGGATTCTGCTTATAGCAGATCGTAAGAGGTAATTAGAAGCGCTTCTTCCAGCAACTCTTCCAAAAACTACGCATTCTAATAGAGCGTTACCTCCTAGTCTGTTCTTACCGTGGACCCCACCAGTAACTTCTCCAGCAGCAAAGACCCCTGGAACAACCTGGTCTTGTCCGCTAAGAACTTCTGCATTTTCAGATATTTTTATTCCGCCCATACAGTAGTGAAGTAAAGGGGTGATTTGTCCAACGTGGTAAAACTCATTCAATACTAAAGGAGTATTATGGAAGAACTTCTTTCCAAACTCATCTTTACCTTGTTTAGCTGATTGGTTATAGTCGTCGAAGGTTTTCTTTAAAACATCAGGATTTACTCCCATTTCCTTAGCTAAGTCATAAGCGGTATTAAATCTCTTCATTAGCTTTCTTCCTACATAATGCTTGCAGTGCCATTCAATTTCTTTAGAAGCAAGGGAATTTAAGAGTAATCTAAATGGAGCCTTGTTCTTGAACATCATTCCTGAGACATAATCTCTTCTACCTAACTCATCACAAAATCTTTTCCCGTCTTTGTCAAGGATAATACCTCCACATCCTCTCAATGCTTCTGCTGCTAAGAAGTTCACTTTAGAGTTGGGATCACCAGGGTGAACCTGCACCCATTCCATAAAAACAGAGGCTCCTCCTACACCTTCAGCCATTTTAATTCCGTCACCAGTGCAGTGAGAGCCATTGGTAGTGGGTAAGTGCATTAAATCAGGTCTCCATCTTTTTAATAATGAATTATCTGAAAAATCAGCAGCGAATCCTCCAGAGCAAATAATAACAACACCTTCTTCTCTGTTACTCTTGCCGTCTTTTTCGTACTCAACACCAATTACTTTTCCGTCTCTGTCATTAAAGAGTTTTGTTGCCTTTGCCTTAGTGAGGATTCTAGCAGTTTTACCTCCACTTGTTTTCTCGATCTCCTCCAATTTCTCTAATAAAGCATAAGTTATAGTCATTCCAGGGAATCTCTCCTTTCCTCTGTGAGTTCTTTCGAATGTATGACCTCCCAGTCTGTTTACTAAAGATAGATCTACTCCAAATGTTCCAGTAAGCCATTCTACAGCAGGGTCACTACATTTAGCTAGGACCTATATATTTAGTAACAATATTTACTTTAGCTAAGGGATAGCTGGTATCGTCTTTTCCTAGATGGGAGCTTTTGGCGATGTCATTTTCAAATATTTGAGCATTATCTGGGATGTTTTTCCTTATTTGAGTCTTAGTTCCAGCTGCATTGAGGCCAGAAGTGGCTTTAGTTGAATTTCCTCCGCAAAATGGGTTTTTATCCAATAAGAGAACAGTTCCTCCATGTTCAAGGACAGTGTGAGCTGCCGATAAACCGGATAAACCTCCGCCTATAACTATTGCTTTAGTTGACATAAATAAACTATAATTAATTTAGATAATTTAATTATTTATAAAATAAGATGTAGATTTGACATATCAATTGAAATTATGGCAA
>JAAGZO010001210.1 GCA_024206195.1 bacterium
TAATATTGTGTATACAAAAGAGTCTTTCTCAACTTTTCCATATCATACTATAAAGAATATATAAATCAAGTAAAAATTAAATACCATAAATATAAGAACAAAAGCAAATTACAGTAAAAATAGCTGAATCCCGGCTTCCTTAATTTTTCATTTTATCAAGGTAGAGCCGTCAGTTACCCAACGCCCCCCTTACAGATCCCTGCGTGCGGTTTTCCCGCACAGGGCTCCTCGGATCCACTCGCTTCGCACAAAACTACTGCTTATCCATATGCAGGTGCACTACTCCATTGCTCTGTGATTCTTGGTCGAACATCTTTTAGGTGCCACATCATTTGATTAAAGCTTTTCCAGCTCATGCTTTTCTTCTGACTTCGCCTGTTCAGCCATTTGTATAGTAGCTTTTGTGTCTGATAATGAAACTGTTGGAGACTTTCATAGTTTCCTATTACTCCATAGTAGTTCCAATATCCTCTATACTTTGCTTTTAGGGTCTTTAGTAGTTTCGACTTCTTTATATGTCGATTCTTCTTGATCCATTTTGCAAAGTTCGCTACTGAAGCTCTGAGTTTATTTCGCGAGGTTCTCAGTCCTACTTTATCTTTTCCTTTCAGACTCTTTCCCCATCGATACTCAAACCCTAAAAAGTCAAATGTTTCACTCTCTTCTTTCTTACTCCTGCTAAAGAGTATCACTCTTGTCTTTTCTGGGTTTAGTTCCAATCCAAACTTCTTTAATCGTTCTTTAAGTTCTTCATAAAACTTTTCTGCCTCTTTCTTGCTTTCAAATGCTGCTACAAAGTCATCCGCATATCTCACCAGTTCTGCTTTTCCTCGACATCCCTTCTTGTATTCTCGCTCAAACCACAAATCTAATGCATAGTGCAGATAGATATTGGCTAAGACCGCCGATATTACTCCCCCTTGTGGAGTTCCTGTCCTCGGATCTAGTATCTTCCCGTCTTCCTCCAATATCTGTGCTCTCAGCCACTTCCGTATTAGTCGTATAAACCGTCTGTCATCTATTCTTTGTTCCAGCATTCGCACCAACCATTGGTGGTCTATACTGTCAAAGTACCCTTTGATGTCCGCTTCTACTACATAGTGATATCTTTCAAATCGCAATCTTCTTGCTAGATGCTTTACTGCATCTTTTGATCCAAGCTTTGGACGATACCCATAACTTACATCCAGAAAATCCGATTCCCATATCGTTTGCAGTATCTGCGCTACAGCTGTTTGCAACAACTTATCTTCCATAACTGGTATACCTAACGGACGGCTTTTTCCTTTCCCCTTAGGTATGTTCTTCCTGCGTACCAGTTTCGCTTTATAACTACCTCGCTTAAGTCTCGTCACAAGGTCTTTTATGTTTTCTTCCAGGTTTTCCTGATATTCCTGGTAATCAACCTTGTCCACTCCTGGAGCTGCCTTCTTATTCATCTTTCGCATACTCCAGATTAGATTCTCTTCACTCAGCAATATTGATAAATTCCGAAACCGATACTTTGGTTGCTTTGTAGCCTTATTTGCTATTCCCTGTAGTGAGTTTTGCATGTCTCTCCAGTTCTTCAAGCCTGGCTCATGTTGCTTTACAGGCTACGTGGTACCGTCGCCTCCCTCTCCGCTTTTTTTTCCTTTTTAACGGATCCCTCGACGATCTGACTCCCCTTGAGCTTGAGGCTCGCCTTCTTTTACGTCAGCTACACCTTCCTGCTTTCGCAGGAGCTAAGGGGTCTCTCATGTTCCTAACGATTCTCTTCATACATACCACGCTCTTAGACCCCGACAGCTCCTCGGAAACCTGCCCTTCTTTTTTTTCCCCTTTTCGGTTCCTCTGTATTGGCTTCGGTACAAATAAACGCCCTCGCCAGCTGCTTTAATAATCGTTACGAGGCTGTATTGCTTTAGAGAGGTGCGCCTCCCTTGCGGTCTGCATGATTCCCTGTGTACGCTTCGACTATTTCGTTCGGCTTTATCACTTCTACTGCCTCCTCCACAGCCGCAACACTCGGTAAGGGCGACTTGCTAAGTCTTACCCTGTGGGAACTTTCATCCCACCAGATTCGTTAAACATCATGTCGCACTCATTTTTAATTTTGAATTTTAAATTGCCCAGACTACAAA
>JAAGZO010001211.1 GCA_024206195.1 bacterium
ATACAGAATGAAGTCGGCCATTTCAATGTTCTTGTGATAGTCAATTCTACCCTTTATCAGTTTTACTATTTTCTGTGGGCGAGGGTATTTGTTTAGGTGTGCTAGACGTAAGCTGACCGGCGGATGAGATTGAACCAATTGCCAATTGTAAAAAGTGGTTGTTAGAAAATAACTGTGAACTATCCTCTTTATCTTCGGTTAGCTCTTTGGCGAGTTTGTCCTTTAAATCTAGAATATGCACCTCATCCAATTGTGCTTCCTGGGCTATTTTCAATCGGTCTCTATAATCATTAATCTTGGCTGTTTTTTGTTCTGCAAGGTACGCATTTTTCTGTTTGGATAGCTCGTCATGCACTTTCCGCATGGCGTCGCTCCACTCCATAGTATAAAAATTTTCCAATAACCCCGTATCTAACATCATAGTAACGTTTCTCAGTTTATGGGGTAAAAATGTCGTATCACGGTCTATCATCTCATCTATAGACCGCCTATGGTCAGACACCATTTTTTGTGAATAACGTTTATCTAAAGTCCCGTCCTGTCCGTATATCCTATCATGTATTCTTTTGAGGTGTTCACTTAGCTCTTCACTTAGTTGTACATTAGCGTGAACCTTTATTATTTCTATGCCTGATATGAGACACTTTTCTCTAATACTGTCTTCCAAATTACTTTTTACTATTTTTATCTCTGTATCTTGAATATGCTGTTCTAAAGTCTTCTTCAAGTCAGCGGGACTGCTAACCAGATAATGGCTCGTTATACTTAGAAAATAATTTTTGGCTTCATTAACAACTGCTGCCTCAAGTACCGCTATCGGGTCTTTAGCTCCCCTCCAAAATTCTTCAGCATCGGCAACTTGGTAAGTAAGGTCAAAGGTACCCCCAATCTGATGCCCATCACCAAGTCGGTACTTTTCTTGGGGAGAAGCAACTTTCAAGATATGAGGCTTCATTTCGACAAATATGAATAACAATCTATTTGCATCATTGGTTTTTGGGCTAATAGTAACTCTAGGATCCGTCAACACAGTGGATATATTGGGTTGATTCCCAAGAAGTTCCATAACAATGATGTGTCTATCACTGTCTGCATGAGGTATTTCTGGTAAGGCCCTGTAAAGCCCTCCTAGCTTGGTAATAAACTTATATTCCTGGGTCTTAATCAAGCCCGCTTTGTAGGTTTTTGTTGCTTGAAGTTCAGC
>JAAGZO010001212.1 GCA_024206195.1 bacterium
AATGGACAAGTCTGGAACAATTAAAACACTGAAGTCGACTGCAATCTCTTCTTTGCTTAAGATAAGGACTTGGACTTCTTGATCTATATGGTGAATTTTGATAATTCCTGGAAAATTGATTTCCAAATGAATTATAATTGGAATCTCGGGACCTTGGTGACGCATCCCTAGATGAGTATCGTTCTTAAGATTGCTCTCTAGATGAGTTATATGGTTCCTGGGAATTATCCCTGGACCGACTATTAAATCTTTCTCGAGAATTATTTCTGAAACGATCTTTAGGAGAACGGCTTCGACTAAATGATCTTCCTCTGTACCGACTGGGAGTTCGACTTCTAGAGCGCTCGTTTTCTCTATTTTGATCATCATTCGGGCGATTACCAGATTGCGTCATTTCGTAAAATCCAGTACGTCCGAACAAAGGCTTATAACCATGAGCAACTATGGATCTTCTTTCCATCCAAGCTTCGGCTTCTTTAAGAATGGCATGATCATCTAACCGAATGCTTCTTTTGTCGACTTGTTCTTGCAAATAGGCTCCCAGTTCCAAAATAATCTTTAACATCTCTCTTGCCCTTACTGCACTCAAATCAGTTTCAGGACTGACCATAAGCCACGCAGACCTGATATCTGCATAAAGCTTATCAAGGGTGTGGGCTTGGCCATTCCATCGAATCCAATTCGTGCACATTAAAGC
>JAAGZO010001213.1 GCA_024206195.1 bacterium
ATAATGAGAGTCGTTCTAGCATTAGCCAATGGATCTCTCATTGCTTGTAGAATAGTTTCTTGACGAGTCAGGAAATCTGCCAATTGTTCAGGTGATCATCCCATTTTCGCAGCTTCTTCATATTCTTTCTTCTGAATGAAGGCTTGCTTGATGTAAGGTGCGATTCTTCCTTTGAACTGAGCATAATAGTTATTGATGCCTCCCTGCAATAGAGTGACAATCATACATTGAGCTAAACCCATTCTTTTGAAGGCCCAATCGATGCAGGAGACATTCAGATTTGGCTTCGCACTTCTTTCTGCCAAAATCATCTTTGAGATTTGAATGTAGACTTGTTCGATCTCAGTCCAAGCAATGGAGAAAATGTCAACTAAAGTTCGAGCCTAAATAAAGTTAACCTCATTAAGTGTACATTTATGAGAGTTAACATATTAGGCACAGGTATTCAAATATTTCCTCCATGCAGGCTTAATCATTTGTCTGATCTGCTTTTGGTCTTTGGATGTCACTTCTAGTCCTTCTGCCAATGAGATTTCAGGACAACAAAATATAGGTCTTTGCATAACCTCCAGAATATTCTTCTGGAACATTTTAATCCACAATGGATCTCTGGATATTGCATTGGGTATTGGCAAATCTGGAGTGATAATAGCCAAACCTTTTGCAATAAACAGGGTTAGAGATGCATCTTGAGCTCCATATAGGATAAACAGTCACATCGTTTCTAATGCAACTCTTTTGGTCTTCTGTCGATCATTAGTGTACATTAGATGATTGCGAATTGGAGGAATTTCGTTGTAAACAACAGTATCCAACAATATCCAATGTTCAGGGTCCAAAGGACTATGTTCAGGCGAATCTCCAAAAACTTCAACCAATAGGTCAATCATGGAGAGATAGGGATAGTCACTATCTTTAGTGGTAGGCTTTACTGTGGCTTTCAAAGTTGAAACTTTTCCTCCCATTTCGTACCTTTGATGGTCTATGAGTAGGAGGTTGTTCTTCCTGCTGGCGTATTCAGCTATCCACTGGGTGATAGCATCAATACAGTGGGTCTTGAATGCTGATGTCTCCCCATGCTGCTTCTGCTTCTGCTTCTGCTTCTGCTTCTGCTTC
>JAAGZO010001214.1 GCA_024206195.1 bacterium
GAAAAGGGGTGTTGAAGCTCCCCACGGGAGAAGGAGATATGGCTTGCGCTGAGGTGCTCATGAGGGTAGAGGCCATAAGGGTCCAAACCCTCATGAGAAGGTTCAGGGATGCTGAGCAATCATGGCATGTAGTCTTTGACTTTTACAGGAATAAGATTAGGAATATGATGAAGGTGCAGTTAACTAGAGAGTTTACAGTACCTAAGTTATACAAGGAGATAAGAGAAGCAGAAATTAACTCTCAAATGCAAATTAATCATAATAGTTTTGAAATTTACGGTCTTCCAATCTCTCCTAATGTTAAATTACGGTATATTTGCTACTTAATATCTACCAATAAATTTAGTAGGGAATTGACTAAAACTACAACTTTTTGGAGGGAACAGTTTTTGAACACAATAATCGATTTCTGTGCAGTTTGGAAGGGGTGTAAAATTTCCTACATAGATGGATACACTCGAAGCGTCCATTATCTGTTGGTGCATAAGGCATTATATACACGAAGTAGACTGAGTCATTTTGTTCCTGGCATGAGTGAATACTGTAATGTATGTAATGCTAGCAGAGAGACAATCATCCATGCCTTTTTGCAGTGCACAAGGGCTATGGATGCTTGGCACAAATTAGAACCTATATTTTTGAGAATCACTGGTGAAAACCTTA
>JAAGZO010001215.1 GCA_024206195.1 bacterium
AAAGAATTAATCCTACCACTATATTTCGGATGGGAAATAGCTATCAGAAAAATCACTAACCTCAAGAAGCATATCGTTGGACCATTCAAAGAATACTGGCAGTACATGACAGCAGTAATGATTCTCATCATGATTACCTCAACAGCTATTTTCCTAAATAAGGATTTACTACTTAACGCAGCAACATACACATTCGTTCAAACATCATGGTCAGGTGGGGTAACAGCAAACAATGCAAATCACGCAAGTGACAGAACTGGTTGGGATGAGTACTCGGCTATTGATGCTGGAGTTGTAGCTGGTAGTTCTGTTGAGTTGACTGTAACATCTTTTGCAATAACCGAGACAGATGATACGGATTTTGGTGCTGGTGCTGCAACCAGTACAGAAATTACAGGCTCAGGTGACTCAGCATATGTTGAATTTAGCCAAGGAGCTCTTTCTGCAACATCGACTGCTACTTCTACTATTATGGCAATTGGCTATGGGCAAAGTTGCGTTATTATGTCTGATAATACTATTCAATGTTGGGGAAGAAATGGAAGTGGGGAAGTTGGTAATGGAACAAATAAACAAGTATTAAGTCCAAGTGCTGTTTCTGGGATATCTAACGCACAAAAAATTAGTGCAAGTTATGGTAATACTTGTGCGTTGCTAACGGACGGAACTGCTAAATGTTGGGGAGCAGGTTGGCCATACCAGCTTGGTAACAATGGCAACAGTTCTAGCAATGTTCCAATAGTTGTAACTGGTGTGTCAACTGCTACAAATATTAGTGTTGGATCTGACCATTCTTGTGTTTTACTGTCTGATGGAACAATAGAATGTTGGGGTGATAATGGTAACGGTGAAATAGGAGATGGATCAACAACAGATAGAGGAATTTCAGTTAGTGTATCTGGAATATCCACTGCGGTTGACGTTAGTGCTGGAGAAAACCATACTTGTGCAGTCTTATCTAATAGTACTGTTAATTGTTGGGGCTATAATGTTAGCGGTGGTTTAGGTGATAACACTACAACTCAAAGAGAGACACCTGTAGCTGTGTCTGGAATATCTACGGCTAGTTCTGCTAGTGTTGGTCGTCATCATTCTTGTGCTCTTCTTTCTGATGGTACAGTAGAATGTTGGGGAGAAAATGGTTATGGTCAACTTGGCGATGGCTCAACTACTGACAGATATACACCAGTTACAGTTAGTGGTCTTTCAAATGTCGACATGATAAGCACTTCTTATGACCATTCTTGCGCTCTTATATCTGATGGAACGATAGAGTGTTGGGGGTATAATGGTTATGGCCAGCTTGGCGATGATTCAACTACTAATAGAACTACTCCTGTAACGGTAAGTGGTGTATCAAATGCTATTAGTGTTATTACTGGGTATTATCATACTTGTGCAGTCTTGTCTGATAATACTACTAAGTGTTGGGGAAATGATGATAATGGAGAATTAGGAGATGGTAATTCTAATAATAGTTCTTATCCTGGCACAGTAGTTGGAATTTCTACAGCTAGTTCTACTAGTGCTGGAAATGAGTGGTCTTGCGCAGTTTTGTCTAATGGTACAGTAAAATGTTGGGGTGATAATAATTATTATCAAATAGGAGACGGGACTAGTATTGATAGGGCTGTCCCTACTCTAGTATCTGGCATATCGAATGCTAAGGATGTCAGTGCTGGGAACTATCATACTTGTGCAGTTTTATCTGATGGTATAGTAAAATGTTGGGGATATAATGCTAGTGGTCAGCTTGGCGATGGATCTACTACTAGTAGAAGCACTCCTGTAAACGTATCTGGGATATCTAATGCAATTGCTATCAAAGTAGGCTCAAATTATTCATGTGCAATACTTTCTGATAGTACAATGAAATGCTGGGGTAATAATAGCAATGGTGAACTTGGTGACGGAACAACGACACAAAGAGAAACACCAGTAACTGTGTCAGGTTTGTCAAATATTATTGATATGGCCCTTGGGGTAGATCATGCTTGTGCTCTTATTTCTGACAATACAATGAGATGTTGGGGAGAAAATGCATATGGAAGACTTGGCGATGGAACTACTACTGATAGTTTAACACCAGTAACAGTGAGTGGACTTTCAACAGCAACACAAATTACAGCAGGATATTATCATACTTGTGCAGTACTTTCTGATAACACCGCTAAATGTTGGGGTGCTGGATGGCAAGGTCAACTTGGTGATGGTGGAACCTCTAATAGATCTACACCAACAGCAGTAAGTGGAGTGTCAACTGCTACACAAATTACAGCTGGTGATGCACATACTTGTGTAGAGTTGAGTAGTGGAGGACTTAAATGTTGGGGGGATAATGCTTATGGACAATTTGGAGATGGTACTATTAGTGGAGATGATTCACCAGTTGTAGCAGTTAATTTAAAAACGGTTAGTGACATAAACGCAGGAGCAAATCACAGTTGTGTGTTAGTGGGCTCAGGAGCTGTTGCTTGTTTTGGAAGAGGTAGTGATGGTCAACTTGGAAGGGGAGACTTTAGTTACAATAGCAGTACTCCTACAAATGTTTCTAATATAGGTGGCTATCATTTGTTGGGTAGTTTTGAATCTCAAATATTAGATACTACTGCCAATTCTGGATTTGGAACTTGGAGTATTGGTTCTACTACACCAACTGAAACAGAGATAAAAAGATTTAGAGTAAAAAGTAGTGACAATAGTGACATGTCAGGCTCTCCTAATTGGGAAGAGTGTGTTAGTTTGATAGATTTTTCTACAGATTTATCTGACAGTAATTGTGTAACAGATGGAGAAAGGTATATTCAGTATTATATTGAGTTATCAAGCACAGATATTGATGAAACTCCTAGACTTGATGATGTAACAGTGAATTATGAAAAATACCCATCATCCGCCGCCCTAACCTCCAACGCCTACGATAGTTCTGACCCAGCTAACATCATCGCAGATCTAGCATGGACACAAAGTGCAACTACAAGTTCAAGATACGCTAAGTTCCAACTAAGAACAGCACCAGATA
>JAAGZO010001216.1 GCA_024206195.1 bacterium
CGGCTTGTTGCGTATCAGTTCCATCAAAGTTAAGAATATGTCCAACTCCTAAGAAACCAGAACTTTCAGGTCCACGACAAGCCCTAAACCCAAAGTCATTTAACATATAAGGTAAAGCATCATAACTGTCTGCTGTCCATTTTAAATACTGCTTACACATTATTTTTATTTCTCTGGAGAGACTAGCGACTGCGCTAGGTCCCCAAACATGCATTAATAAAGGATCAACAAACGTAGGTAGCCAAGGCACCTTGTTATCTGTATTTTGAATGGTCATCATTGCATTACCTGTAGGTATTGGTGTTCCTTCCGGTACTGCCTTTATAATAAGAGGTAAGTGACCATCATATTCTTTTACAATATGCTTCCACCCTTCATAGTTGAACACTCCCGGTATTGGTATGTGTTGATCAACAAACCATTTAGCATAGTCTACTTTGTCCATCGTAACTACAGGCCCTTCAAGATATTTCATCATCAAAGGTTGTAGTCCGTTAAAAACTGTGTTGTTGAATTTAGCACCAATTCTTGATTCATAATAAATGTTGACATATTCTGTGTCTTCGGGAATCATGTCCCAATGACCTTCTTTATAACTGTCAGTAAGTGTGCAAATGTTTGGTTCTCTTCTTCTTGCCATTTTTAATC
>JAAGZO010001217.1 GCA_024206195.1 bacterium
ATTGTCATTCAGATCAACTTGAATAACTGCACTATTAGATGTGGTTGTCACTGAATCAACATTTATTGTAGGTGGTGTTGAATCATCAGGAATTGCTACTGTAAACTGGATGACTGCACTTGTTGACATCATATTACCATCTGTATCATTACATCTTACATAATATTGGTATACACCATCTCCAAGACCAGTTATGTTCTGGCTATGTGCTGTCCCTCCAGTTGATGTAAATGTATTTGGCATTATTCCATAAGCACTGTCAACTGTTGAATATCTACATGTTGCATTCTCATCAGTTGATACAGTCAATGTTACATTACCATCATTATCTACTCCAGAAGGTCCGCTGTTTATTACGATAGGTGCTTCGATCGCAGGCCCTATAGTAAAGGTCTGTCTTGTATAAAATCCGAAACCATTTACATCCTGACCGTATATATCTATATAGTATACACCATTTAGCTGTCCAGCAACATCTCCTCCAATATCAAATGCTAAAGATTCATTTGTTCCGTTCCATACACCATCTACTGGAGCTCCAAGAGCTTGGTCTGTAACAATAGCTGAGCCATTAGCTGTATATATGCTGTATTTAGCTCCTATAACAGCTGCGTCATCAACTATGTTTGCTGTTACATTGACTATTGCTGAACCTTCAGTAGGGTTAGGAGTTATTGCGATCCCATGCACTACTGGTTTATCTTTATACAAGGTCAATGCTATTGAACCGTTAGCTGTGTTTCCAGCATTATCTATAACCAATACAGTCACATTATATGTTCCGTCAGGAGACATTGTGTTTTTGTTCAGTCCACTTGTTGAACCGTCAAATACTGTATCAAAATTAGTATCTGTCAAAAGAAGTGCCGGTGAAAATGCTGAATCAAGAACTGTCATGTTTGCTGATACGTTGTTGATTTCAGGTGTTGTCTGAGTAAGATTTGCATTTAATGTCACAGCATCTCCTACTGTATATACAAGGCCTGTTGGTGAAGTAATATTCAAAATAACTGGAGCCTCATTATCTATAAGTAAGAAAGGTGCTGTTAACGCTACCAATCCTGAAACTGAGTTTCCTGCATCATCTATTACAGTCTCGTTCGCTACAAAAGGACCATCATCATCATCAGGTAATATTGTAACTGCAACACCTGGAATCTGAACACCGCTCAAAGCATAGTGACTTAGGTTTACTGTCCAAGTATCATTATCCCCTGCGACAACAGATCCATTTGTATATGTTATCTGATCATTGATAGCTGAGATATTATCATTATTCTGATCCAAGGTCAAAGTAACATTACCTGCTAGTGCAATGATCGGTGCGATATCGTCTATGCTTACTGTGTTTGAAGTTCCATTATCAACGTTTCCTGCATCGTCCATAGCTATTATATTGAATGCAGCTGTTCCATTATCAGTTATACCTAAAACTAAAGTCAATGTTGAACTTGCATTATCAATTCCACCATAACCTAGTATGCTTGACCAGTTGATTCCCCAAGTGATTGTATCATTTGTTGATTCTGCTCCGCCATCATATGTTAAGTTATCTCCGATAGCTCCTATTCCATCAGAATTCTGATCAAATGAAATATTTATAGCTCCTCCGCTTGTTATAGCTGGAGCCTCGTTATCAATATTTAGAGGTTGTGTCTGTGTAACTGGCTGAGCTGGGTTTCCTGCATTATCTACAACTGACTGAGGGAATACCATTGTCGGATTGTCATCATCATCTGCTATAACCATCTGTGCTATTCCTGCAGATACTCCTGCACCCAATCCTATTGATGAAAGATTGACTGACCAATTATCTCCATCATTAACTGCAACAGTGCCTCCGATAAATGTTATATTATCTCCGATAGCTGCAATTCCGTCAGAATTTGAATCAAAGCTGATGTTCATGCTTCCGTTTGCAGTAACAACAGGTCTTTGGTTGTCTATTCCTGCAAATGTTACGTTAACTGAAGCATTAGCTGCGTTTCCAGCATTATCTATTACTGTCTCGATTGCTGTGAAAGCTCCATCATCATTATCTTCAACAATAGTTATAACTCCTGCAGTTTGATTTGCACTTAGACCATAAGCACTTAGGTCTACTGTCCATGCATCTCCATCTGCAGCTGCA
>JAAGZO010001218.1 GCA_024206195.1 bacterium
AACCTTTAGTTGATGCACAATTACCTAAGAAAGTTATGCTAATTCCTTACATACCAGGAGTAAGTGATATGCTGAGAACGATTGCCAATAGGTATGAAATGCCATCTTGGTTTTCGTATTCTGGTAAATTAGGAGACGGCTTCTCGGGAAATTATAAGGATATGCAACATGTTTCAAAACTGAGGAATACTGTGTATGAAGCCATGTGCAGCTGTGGAAATAGATACATCGGTGAAAGTTACTGTAACCTTAAAGTGCGCATTGCTGAGCATAAGAATATTCGCCATTCTCAGAGCTCTCTTAGCGAACATCTTCGAATAGGCAATGCACATATCTTGCTGTCAAATAGAACCTTGCCTATGCTACAGGAAAAACATATTTTTCGCAGGAAAGTACTAGAAAGTCTCATTATTATGAACTCTCCTCATGTACTGTGTAATCAAGGCTTATCTACTGAAATTTCGGATATGTGGTTCAGATGTGAGAGACGTTTACGTGCTGTCCTGGCCGACCAGGCGTAGGATTGTGACTTAGTGTGCCGTTATCGATCGAAGT
>JAAGZO010001219.1 GCA_024206195.1 bacterium
ACTGCTGTTCCTGGATCCGATGAAGACTTTAATTCTTGTGTATATTGATTACCTCCCTGATATTCTACAGAATCTAATAAGGTCCCTTTTGTCGTTTCAAGTAGTACAGGGAGTTCAGAACGGTATGCGTTACCTTCTATATCGTATGCATGTATTGTAATTGTAGATATAGCCGAAGTACTTTCAGTAGAGGTAAAGATCGTCTGAGGATCTGCTGTTACAGTTGTAAGGGTAGAACTAACTGCCTCTAAATATACTTCAACACTCACTGTACTATCAAGGTTAGTTCTATTGATCTTTGCTTTTATAACCAGCGTCCCAAATTCAGTAGCATTCCACTGTTGAGAGTAGCTTTTATCTTCCTCATTATAAGTGACTGAATTACTTACATAATATGATGGCCCTGATACTTTTATAAATGAGACAGACAATCCTGACCCAACTTCATTCCCATTGGTATCTTTGGGTATTACTCTCAAAGTTGTCGGAGTTGATGTCTGAGACCCGGACGTAGGAATACTTGTTGGAGAGGCTGTAAATGTTGTTAAACTTGGACTAATAACACCTGCAATATTGAC
>JAAGZO010001220.1 GCA_024206195.1 bacterium
CAGTTGTTTAGGTTCCCTTCCCGACTTTTCGGCTTCTTCATTTTCTTTCTTCTGAATAATAGCTTGATGCAGATATGGAGCGACCTTATTCTTGAAAAGTGAAAAGTAATTATAAGAGCTTCCTTGCAATAATGCGTGAACTGCAAATTGAGCTGAACTCATCCGTTTAAAAGCCCAATCAATGCAAGAGACTGTCAAGTGAGGTCTGGCACTTCTTTCAGCCAGAATCATTCTTGTAATTGCATCATAAACAGGTACGATTTCTGCCCAAGCAACTGAGAAAATGTCGATTAAAGTCCGGGCTCTGAGATGGTCAACCTTGTTAAAGGTACCCTTATGAAGATTGACATACTCAGTGCAAGTATCCATATATTTTCTCCAAGCAGTTTTAACTAAATCTCAAATTTTCGCTCGGTCTTCTTTCGTGACTTCTAAGTCAGGTGCCAGAGTAATTTCTGGGCAACTGATAATAGGTCTTTGTGTTCTTTTCAGAGTATCTTTTTGAAATTCTTGGATCCAAACGGGATCTTCAACCAGAGACTTAGGCATCGGCAAATTTTGGGTAATGATAGCCACTGCTCTAGCAATGAACAGG
>JAAGZO010001221.1 GCA_024206195.1 bacterium
TACGTATCATGTAGTAAGTGAGCGTAATGGGGCTACGTCAAAGACCACATTAAACTTCAACCCTACATATTTAATTACAGGTATTGATATGGTTGAGGACCAACTGTTCTTTACTGACGACTACAACGCTCCAAGAGTTATTGATATAAAAAAATACTACCCCGCCCCATCGGGAGGGATAGACCAATTCACAGACGAAGAGATTCTTGTAATAAAGAAGCCACCTATTGAGTCTCCAACAATAAGTTTAAACACTATTCCGGGGAATGAAGATTTTTTAGAGGATAGGTTTTTATGCTTTGCATACAGGTATAGGTATGAGGGAAACCAATACTCAGCAACCTCACAATTCTCTAAGCCTGCCTTCGCTCCACAATTTTTTAGTGTAAGCATCTCCTCTTTTTTAAATGAAGGAATGCAAAATGATTCTAATAATGTTATAATTTCCTTGGATACAGGGGGTCCATTAGTTAAGGGTTTTGATTTACTATTTAAAGAGTCCAATAGTAACATAATAAAGGTTGCTCAAAAATTTGACAAGTCAAGGGATGGTATTGCTGATAATGTTAATTTTGATTACAACTTTAGTGGTAATAAGATATTTACTATTCTGCCTGACTCAGAGTTGTTGAGACTATTTGATAATGTGCCTAGGCTTGCTCAGGCACAGACCATAATGGGGAACAGGTTGATGTATGGCAACTATGTTGAAGGCTATGATATAAAAGATTTAAGCGGTCAGGATGTAGATATTTCTTACACCACCTCATTAGTATCAAAGGAGGTAAGCTCCTTAAACATTCCTAGCTCTATAGGTGATTTTGCGTATTCACTAGACCCTGCCTTTCCTTTACAGGTTATTCAAGACAGTGGCTTTACTGTGGACTTGTCAGGAATAAATTTAATACAAGGCTCTATTATTTCTTTTGAGTTCACGCTTGCTCATGCAGCATTCACAAGTCCGGGTCCTCCCGCTCCAAATCAACAGCAGCCATCTGTAGATATTAATTTTGAGTACATACTACCTCAAGATTTTTTGACGGATGGAACATCTACAGGTGTATACAAATTAGTTAACAGTCCTGACTTCCAAGAGAAGCTTGGAACGGGTCTTCCCTCGGGAACTATTAAGCCTGTATATGATGCGGTTAATCCCACATCTTGTGAGGGATTTACACTCACGGACATTATAAACTGTAGGATTGAAAATATTCTAACAACAGCAGGAGCAACTACATACACTAAGTTTGTTGGAGGTTTAGGGGTATCGTCACCTGCTAGCCCCGGTGATGGTATTGGAGATTATGTGACAGCAGCGGTGGCTGTAACTGATAATTCATTTAGTATACAGCTTCCTGCAATGAGAAGGGTAGACAGTGTCCTTATTCCAACTATAAATGTATATGAATACTTTGAAGCTTCTAATGTAAATATGAGGTTTAGGTCTGTCGCAAACTCTTTAAGTCTGCATAGTAATAGAAACTACGAGGTAGGCATTATATACATGGATGATTTTAATAGGGCTACAACCGCCTTAGTAAGTACGGATAATACAGTACATACACAATGCATTACATCTATAGACCAAAACAGTATAAAGGTAGAGATACCGACAAATCAATTAGCACCGTCTTTTGCGACAAGATATAAGTTCTGCATCAAGCCTGACAAGGAGGGTTATAGAACAATATACTCTAACTTCTACGTACAGGACCCAAGCACAGGTGACACGTATATTTTACTAGAGGGGGAGAACGCTCAGAAAACTGAAGAAGGGGATAATCTTATTGTTAAAAGAGACGCTTCAGGAGCAATAGCTTATTGTCAGGATGTTTCGGTTTTAGAAAAAAATGCATACCCCGCTGACTTCTTGGACCCTGCACCTCAAGATTCAGCAGGAGACATACCTCTTCCCTCCGGTACGTACATAAAAATAGCAGGAACAAATATAAATGTTAAGCTTCCTGAAGGGGCTTTTATTAATCCCGGTCAACAGGACGGTTGGGTAAACTTGGATAATTCTCCAAAGCAACCTCAGCTAGCCTATACAGGATTGGGAGGATTCGATATTCCTGAAAGGTCAAGGATAGTCCTGAGGTTTCGTTTTGAAAGACTCGGCACGGGAGATGGAACGAACAACTGCGAGAGAAGAATATATGACTATGAGCAGACATTCTTTGCAAGTGCTGATTACACAGATATTATTGAGTGGTTTAACGGAGACAATATAGGTAGCTTATTAAGTTTAGGGGTTTCGGAGACAGGAGACGGAAGCGTTATTACAAACACTTACTTGACGGGTACCGATACCGGTGGACCTCAATCAAGCAGTCCGTCATATGGCATACCTCAAGAAGATTTTGAAAACCAATACAAGTGGTATCAAAATCCGGGCGACCCTAACGATATAAGATTTATTCTTCAAGGTCCTATACGTTGTGGTTCTTCTAAAAAGAAAAGGTCAACAATAAGCTGTCAGTGGCAAATATTCAGGTCAGAGAATCTTCTCGTTTTTGAGACCGAGCCAAGTGATGCATTGCCTGATGTGTGGTATGAGTCATCTGAGTCATATGCCATTGACCAAGCGACAGGATTTCATCAGGGGTCTGATGGTGTGTACCAAACATCAACCACTCCCGCTATTGTAGAGACTGACTTTGCTAACTGCTATTCATTTGGTAATGGTGTAGAGAGCTATCGGATACGTGACTCAATAAAAGGTAAAGCCTTTGACTTGGGAGAAAGATTCTTTAGCACATCTGCTGAGGACTATAAGGAGGCTGATAGGTTTGCAGCTATTACATACAGTGGTGTGTTTAA
>JAAGZO010001222.1 GCA_024206195.1 bacterium
CTGACCGGACAGTCACGATTTGAAGTATTCACAACAACAAGATCTGCACTTTTTTGTTGTATACTAGAGATGGAACAATCAAAGTGATGACAGTATGAATGGATGTAAGTACGAACATTTTCGGGCAGTGAACGGAAAGAAGCACTGATCTGCTCAATTGGAATTCCAGACTGTATAGTTTGTGCACATCGTCGCGGCAGTTTAAACTGATCTTGTAAAAGACCATCAAATGGTTCAAAGTCATCTTGCAGTATCTCCAATATAGTGATATAATCATCCAGTTGAACATCATCAACAATAAGAGTACTATGCTCATCAACGGTCGTTGTATTATCACGCCATCCAGCAGGAGTTGTAAAAACGGAAGACAAACAAAGGGTGCTTCTTTTTCCCCATTTATGACTTCTAACATTGCGAAAATTCTGTCGAACTGCATATGGAACGAGATCAATTAAACATGAAGTTTGCTCCCATCGAGTCAAATCACCCTTGAAACCAAGCAAATCCAAACAGTCTAATTGATCAGTCCTTCTGAGATGAACGGCAAAACACTTGAGAAGCTGGATAACAACGAGTTTCACCTCTGCCAAAGATCGACAACCAATCCCAGCAAAAATCAAATGCTGACTGATTTTTTCTGGAGAAGATGAATCTAAGACATAGCAGGAAACAACTCTACCCTGCTCTGTTAAACAGCCTTGCAGTGATACAGTCGAAAATTCTGCAAAGTTTCTGCAAAATCTCAGTAAGTCTTCTTGTTCAGCAGGTGCAGTTTGATTGACCACGTAGTCAAGATCCATGTAGATCTTGAAGAATTCACCTGCCAAAACTTCATACCAATGCAGATATCTTCCTGGAAGCTGTTCATAAAATGTCCAAAAGAAACGAGCAGAACAAATGACAAACAAGCGTGGGCCAGGTTTGAACTCCATGGCAAAAATGCGAAGATCGTTGATGCGATGATACCGCAATGCATCAAATGCATCCATCACTGTTCGCTTGATCTCAAAAAAGGACTCAGTTGCACCTTGCGATGAAACATAGTTTAAGATGTCGCACAGATAACGTTTTGCATCATCAAAAGGAGACGGATTCCTGCCGCAAAGTAAGCATTGATTCTCATTATTCATGCTAAAAAGATCATGATTATGACGACCACAGAGAACGTAAAACTCAAAAGTAACTATGTCAGTGCCACATACTTGCATCAGACTTATACAATCAATAGAGAAGTTTACTCGACCACGTTTATTGATCAGCCCATTTAACACAAACAGACTAATCTTGTCCATAGTATCAATTCTGATTGGTCAAAGTTCATTAAAAGATTGAATGGAACATCCGGTTTGATCCTAAAATGAACATTACAAAACCATATGTCACAAGTATAAAATATACTCATTCCAGTGCACATGACAGTACCGCTCTCCAGATCTGCATTTTATAAATATTTAACCAAACAAAATAATGTTTATTTTCGAATTTACCAGAAATAACTAGCCCTATATAGTTCCTTTTCCTTTACAATCTGCATGCAATCAATGTTGAGATACTGAACCAATTGTTTCTGCTTTACGAAAAGCTTTCTGAATAGTTCATCAGTAGTAGAGAAAGACACAAAGGTAAAATTTTCCAACTTAGGCAGATTTCATCTCCAGAGTAAACATGCCAAATTTTACCTAAATCAGCCTGGTAGTTACCGAAATAGAAAAATAAAAATTGATGCTTCATCGTATGTCTACAGCAAAACTACCAAAAATACGAAAAACTAGTAAAATATTCATCAGAACAAGAGCGAACAGAGGATATAGTAATTACTTTCCAAAAGCATTTTCCGT
This sequence comes from bacterium, assembly GCA_024206195.1. Next base: position 1,839 of record JAAGZO010001222.1, read on the forward strand.
ACCAAATATGAACTCATTTCGTTGCGTTTTGGCAATGCACAAGTAGTAAAAAGTCACACAGACCTAAAGAAACGCAAACACATGGACAAATACATGTACTGAGCACTAAGTACTCCTTCATGCATAGAGCCTTTGACGCCATACTATGTGTCTTTAGGAGCACATGGCCAAAGGTACAGAAAAAAACTCATACATACATAGATCATTCGATTCCACTCCTTTTCAAAAAGGTCAACCTTGACGATGAAAGTGGTGGACAGAGAAACCAGTCGCCGGTATGCACACATCAGTTCAATTTGTTCAACCAATTGCGAAACACTACTGATTCGTCGCTGCTTAACTGCCTCTTTCACGTCTGCCAATGTGTAAAAGCTAAATCAGATGCAACGAAAAATCTTCAAATATCTGTAAAAGGGAATAAATTCATACTAAGGAATGCAGTATGTATGTGCTTCTGTTCCATGGGAGATGTTTTTCAGAGTATCTGCACCATCAAGACAGTTGGCAATTGAAATCAACCTGATCAGAATGTTGTACTCAGCTGAAACATACAAATGACACTTACTATGAAGATTTAAAATAAAATAGGCGATATTGATAAAATGAATCAACAATTAGTGTAGATTGGAATCACAAATAATAACTATATAACTCAGTTCAAAAATATATTGTATCCTGCACAAAGTCAGTCACAAGTATCTTTACCTGCACTAGATGAAGTCATCGAACTTTTCTCTTTGATCTGTTCTGTCACAGGTACTTGAAAACGATGAAACAATTGTTTCAAATTGGATTCTGGTTCCTTCAACAATGGATGATCATCAACATATATTATGTATATACTATTGCAGAGCAACAAAGTACGTACCTTTTCAATCAGAATGGTATCTCCATCACTTGTAGGATAGAAGACAACAAATTGATCAGTAAAAGACGTTTCCATGCCTCATCTGCACAAATGAATGTTGATATTCCTAGCAAAAAAAACAAACCGTATCATTTGATTTGAATTAGTCTGTCATAGAAATTAAGACAAAAGAATTTCATGGAACGTCCTGTTTCAAACACACATAAGGAACAAAGCATTTGAATCAAATTTGCACACTTCAAATCAAATGTGTTGAAGGAGAACATTGGAATCAAAGTAGTGTGATTTGAATCAAAGTGACATATTTGAAATCAAGGAATGAACATAGTAAAACTGTGTACAGACGATTTTGTACTTGTAACAACATAGAAATTCTGCTTCAAAGATCATGCAAAGTTACTTCAATTACAACGACTGATACACAAATAGAAGAAATCAAATCGCTTTTTGCATAAAAATATAAACACAGAACAATGAAAAACTAGTTTACTTCTTCATTTCATTTCCAAAATCATACTCACAAAGGAATAAATAAAAGGAGTGAAAATACAGTACAGGAAAGTGAAACTAAAGGGTACACTTCAAATCATGAACTTTTTTTGGCACGTGCTTGCTTTGTAGAGTGCGTCAATTTCTTTGCAAGGTTTTTGTTCAGATTGCGTCTAATTCGCTGCGTTGTTGCTATCGCAGATCCATAAGTTTTTGTACGTGCAAGCTGAAATTTAACACATATGCAACTGTAACACAGTCATAGTACTAAAATCATACAAACAAGATCCGCAACAAACACAATGAGAGTGATGCAAACAAAGTTCGGCAAATAAACAGAAATAAAAGATAAAAATAAAAAACCGTACAGCTTTCTTCCGCAGAGTATGAACCAAAACAGAAGAGTCTGAAGTTTTCTCAGCGCCAAAATAATCAAGCTCATCTTCAATCATTGCTGTTTCATCCTAAAAGTGAATGTTCTATGTATAAAATATACAAAACAGGTTCATGTAAGGAACAAAACCTACAACATGCAACTGAAGATGAGCCAACTCCACTAAAAATGAAGACGAAAATGTAACAATCTCATGTCACACAAATATGTGTTAAATCATACTTTTCTCCAGCTTTGCATTCACAATATCAAGAGATGGACAATGCATAGCAGGATCTGTCTCGTCTAGATGAAGAACAGGAAAATATCATAATAATATCAAATCCTAAAACAATATGATCGTTTGCTTACCATAATACCAACCATGCACATGAGAAGCCAAATTGTGCAGTCCACTACCATCTGCAAAAAAGAAGCTATACTAATAGAATTAACAAAAAAAAAATAATGCACACCTTCTAGGTCATCTAAATTCCCCTGTGCTTTGCTAAGCTGTTTGCGGTAATTGGACGTTGCTACTTTCCATTCTTGACATCGTTCCTGAGAATCATATGGTCCATCCTAAAACAAACAATACACTAAAAACCAATCATTTTATGATCTGCAAGAAAGAATCACTACTAAGTACAATATAACAAGAATAATTAATAACCAGACATAATTAAACTGATCTTACTGGAATAATGTCGCCAGACTCATTGATTTGACCAGAATGATATTGGCAACCACCAATCCATATGCAGCATTCCCAATCCATTTGATTCAAACATTTGCGCATCCTAAGCTGATCACAATTTTCGTTGATACATTTCCAAGATCCGCCAGAGCAGCCTTCTAAAATAACCAATCTATCGATATTAAATCCTGGTTTACTCATCCAGGATA
>JAAGZO010000123.1 GCA_024206195.1 bacterium
CCGATCTTTAGACCTGGATGTCCATCAGAATTGGAGACTACCCGATATGTTTCGGTTTGACTGGTGTTACAAAATTGATCTCCTCCTAATAGCTATTCGGCTATGCGAGGGCTCAAAATGCTAACAAGTCGGTGGAATTATAACCAACCAAGGGTCGTGGCATGTAGTGGATTTGATTAGCACTCGCTTGACTTCATTTCGTACGTAGTCCGAACGGGTTCTTGTGTTTGCAGCAAGACAGCTTGACTTCTCCTTCAGATGAATTTGCTAGCGGGATTCAACATCAAGAGAAAGTCTTTTCCTGACATCTTATTCACCAGAAATATAAAAGCAGAACTCTTCAGAAGAGAATAGTGTTGTCCAGAAATAATCAACAAACGTTTATTGCTTCCTTCGTTGGAGAATTAGGGTAAACAAGAAACCACACGACAGCAAACTTTTTGTATGTCCGCTCACTACCAATGCACACTCTATTCCTTCTTAAAAGCTATATTATTCATGCCGTTTTGTTAAGTTCAAGCAAGTTTCTAGATTTGTATCAGGTACTACCAGGAAAACAAGTAATAC
>JAAGZO010001223.1 GCA_024206195.1 bacterium
AACGAACTACACTTTGAAACAATAGACAGAAACAAAGATATCAACTTACAAAGAAACAAACTTAAATTTCTAGAAGATAGAATTGCAACACTAGAGAAATCTTTGTCAGCTTTAAACAAAGCAGTAGGCGAATTACAAGCAACAGAATATGAAAGGGATATCAATGCCAAATAAACATTTTTGCCAAGGACCACATTGCCATACTAGAACAACACAAGATAGGTTTCTAAAATCAAGAGGTGTAATTCGTGGGCGCTATGCATATGCAACAATGGACCGAGAACCAAATCAATGGGGTTGGACTCCAAATGGTTCTGATGTTTATTTCTGTAGTCAATCATGTAAGTTTGATTGGTTATCAACTAATATGGAAAACATCGAACAAGGGCGACCGATTGAGTTTATAAGACACAGACGAGAGAGCCAAGGCTATCACAAGGTAACTGATGATAGTGGTTATCGTTCATATACTACTATTCAAAGGGTTGACAATAGGACCGAAATAGAGTAGGATTATCCTATTAACGAAAGGTATATATGAAAACAAACACAGACAACAAAACAGAAGAACGTAAGAACAGATTCAACGGCGAGTCTGTTATGCTTACAAAAGAAGAAGCAAGAAGACATGATTGTATTTTCTTAGCTGAAGTAATGGCAACCCTGGAAGACAGAACAAAAGGAGAGGGCGCATCTAAACATTGGGACATTATGCGTGAACATCTGAATTGGTTTCGCAAGAACAATGCGGAAGCATATATGGTCTTGCTAGACTAGACCAACCTTTCTTGCCATGGCGCTAACGCGCCATGGCGCATGGACATTTATTATATCAATAGAGGTACCACACCCAATCCCAATTAACTTTGCAAAGATATAAGCGATACACCTTTTATAAAAAGGGGTCCCACTA
>JAAGZO010001224.1 GCA_024206195.1 bacterium
CAATGTCCATTGAAATAAAAATGAAATTAATGACATATGCTGCTCCAAACCAAGTAGCAAGAATAACAATAGGAGAATATTGATGAACATCCTTTTTATGTGGTATCCAACAAAGGAAATCCCTCAATTCTTTAGACATCATCAGGAAGGTAGAATGTCTGCCCACTAGATTCAAACCTTGACAGATCTGATGATCTAGTGTCCAGAATTCTTGATCCTGACCAAGATAAATAATACCAGTAGTTTTAGAAGACATGTCATCTTTAGCAGAAAAGGTTTGGTACCCTGAAGGTCCAGCACCTTTCTTCTTGATTTCTTTCACCATTTTGCTTAAAGCTTCTTCAGTTTTGACATATTCGACAAAAATGTTATCGGGATTAAAGAAATTACATCCCGACTGTGTAGTTAACAATCGCCAAACTGCAGTATTCTTTGGGTTTTCTTTCCTTCTAGTGATTCCAATAAAGTTTGATAATGTTCAATTCGCGTAGCATTGTTAGATAACCGGCTCGACTTCCGTGTAATATAGGCGATAATTGCCTTGTTTTGTTCA
>JAAGZO010000124.1 GCA_024206195.1 bacterium
GATATGTTCCTTGGCAAGTGTCCAAGCATTTTGTAAATTCTTTTGCAGCTGAATTGCATAAGTGGTTGTATCTAAATATCTTGTATCGGGTGGAGTAAATGCAATTTCTAACGGTTGAACAGCATCTCTTCCGTATACAAGGTAGAAGGCAGATTCCTTAGTGCTTTCTTGTACACTAGTATTGATGCAAAATGCGGCAAAGGGGACAAAACAATCCCAATCGCGAGCATTAGTAGCTATGTAATGACTCATAATAGCGGCAAGCGTAGCATTCTGACGTTCAGTCAGTCCAGCACAGTGGGGATTGTAAGCCATAGTTTGACGTTTATCGATACCACACAGCTTACAAATTTGCTGAATAAGTTCTGATGTAAAATTAGCTCCTCAATCGGTTAAGATCGTACGCGGCATAGAAAACTTAAGAAGAACGTTTTCTACGATAGCGCGAGCCACGGTTTCGGCAGTTTGATCAAACATTGGACAAACAACTACATACTTAGTAACATACTCAGTAGCTACTAAAATGTATTGGTTTCCATCTACAGTCTGAGGAAGCTTTCCCATTATATCTATTCCCCACATATCGAATGGTTGTCCACAAGGAATCGGATGTAATGGAGCCTTAGTACCAGGACGCGGATCTTTGCATTGTGCACAAGAAACACAAGATTTACACCAATCGTAAATATCACGAATCATTCCATCCCAAAAGTAACGTTGACAAATTTGAGCGAGAGTCTTAGCAATACCTAGATGACCAGCTAAAAGATCATCATGCAGACTTCGCATTACAGCGGACTGCAAGACAGCGGGAATAACAATAAGATCAAGTCGTCGAATACGACTAGTCTCAGGTCCTAGTGGCAAATGATAAAGAGTTTTTCCAATTAGCTTATAGTCCTTAGAAGCAAGGCGAAGCTTTTCAGCAAACTCATCATCAACGGGTAAGATTTTCGTCGCAAGAAATTGATACAAAGGTCCTAAAATGGGGTCTTCTCACTGGCATTTAATTAAGTTTTCCAGCAGATCGAAAGGAACGGGCGGCAGTGCGGTTGTCGGCTTTACAGCAGACAAAGCAGCACAAATAGATGGTTCCTCAGCAGAACTTTCCTTATCCTGATAATTAGGATCTTCAGGAATTCGAGACAACGCATCAGCGTTACGATTCGCACGGCCACTACGGTATTCAATATCAAAAGTATATTGTTGCAAGTAAGCAATCCAACAGGCAAAATGTCCAGTAGGATTCTTCATATTTTGCAGATACTTAAGCGGTGCATGATCAGTTTGAATAATGAATTTTCGACCA
>JAAGZO010001225.1 GCA_024206195.1 bacterium
CAAGGTTGAACTTCTCGACACTTCCTTGCTTGGTGCCAACCAAACCTTGTTTAGTGGTTTTAAACTCATTGAATTTAGTGTTGATAGCGTCATTTACAACAAGAATTCCGTAGAACTTGCCAATTTCCCAAGAAAGGCTCTTAACGTCTTTTTCCACGTCTAAGTTCCTGAAAGATTCATAAGTAGAGTTAACGCCCTTTTAGTTTTTCTCCCTGTAACTCATCAATATTACACAGCATAAAACTATTTCAAAAGCCAATTATGGGATCCTTAAAGTCAATTATAGTACATGCTTGTTCTGAAAAAGGCTTGAAGATTTATCCCATAACGTTAGTGATGGCCTTTTTGAGGTAAACTTTATCACCTAAACTATTAGTTTCCTTTACTGCTTTAATATATTCTTTAGTCATGCAAGGTTTGCAGCAAATTGAATCAAAAGAAGATAATTTAATTTCTTGGATGGGTGGCTTTGCCGTTTCAGTTCTGAAGGAGAGTTCGCCTTGCTTTAAGGTTAAATGCACTGGAGGTATTTTACCAAATATTTTTATAGCAGTTAAATCCGCCTTATACACCCTGCCTTTATAACTTCCCACTTCTACATTAAAAACAGTTTCTGAGCTTAGGGTGATGTAGCTCAAGTCTCATGGGAATTTTCTGTAATCAACCTTCAATCCGAAGTCAAAGAGGTCTAAGAGGTTCTTTGTGAATTTGTTCTGGCCTTCTGCCATTTTCTTAATTTCTTGTTTTTTCCTACCTTTCTTAAGTACATTAGAAATTCCCTTTGTCATGCTAGTATATAAGGCTGCCTTATCATGCACACATCTTTTCTTTGTGAGTAAGCAGATGAATATCACATTTGCATCTGAATTGGCCTTTATACAACACACAGGGTCAATTTTCTTTTTAGTCATGGCAGGAGCAACTGAATTCTCGTCAAGAGCGTAAACAGTATTCATCTTGAAAGTAGTTGGATCGAAGATTTCTTTATACTCAATAATAAATTCATTGATGTTCGCATATCTTATACCATTGATGTAATTCTTTATCTTGGTCTTGGTTGATTGAGCCTTCTTAATATCATCACTCTTAGCCGCAGCTACAATCTCAACTTCGAATGAAGTGAGTAAAGGAGAAATTGGAATTTGCTTGAGCGTTGGGTGATTATCTTGCAATTTGCTTAAAGCTTCTGAGTTGCAGGTAGTAATAGCTGCTCGAATATGCTCGCCTTGCCCTGAGGTAGAACAAATAATCACGCCTTCTGAGATATTGAACTCGGCATTCGTAGCGATGATAACGCCGCATTGAGCCATCTTCACATTTCTGTTAGAGTTGAAAAAGTTGGTGAAGTGATTCTCAAGCCACTCCTTTTCCCTTGCATTTAAATATTTCTTTTGGTTCCTTAAATACCCCTCAGCTGTGCAAATAAACTCACCTTTGCATAAAAATCTGATTGCAATTACGGGAAATTGGAATCTAGGGACATTACCTTCAGTCAAGAGAATCTTGCTCGAATTGATTTCAATATTTCCCTTTATAGTCTGAGCTGATCCCTTGTACTTGTTATTCCCAAGTGGCGAATAAACCACACTCCCTTTGAAATTATTGACA
>JAAGZO010001226.1 GCA_024206195.1 bacterium
GAGTGGGAAAAAAGTAGGAGTAGGAGTACACACCCAACGCATTCCATTAAGTTTTGGAGGAGTAGATGCGATAATGAAAGTATCAGTTTTAGGATTCTTGAAGACACACCAAGCTTTGGTATCAACTGCCTTTGTAATAACAGGAGCAGTTGCAGATAAATCAGCTGAAACTGCACTTAATGATAAGGTGAAGCAGGTATTGTTAATAGTGATAGTGAACTTTTGAACAGCTGTAACAGTTGTATCTTGTGATTCGAATTTACCTTGAACTTTAACAGCATTAGCTTTAAGTTCAGGTACAGTCAATGAGGAGCCACTATTCTTAGCATCTTCCTTGAAAGTAGCAGTAATAGCGTCAACAGCTACATCAGTAGAAAATACGGAAAGATTAATCAAAAGGTTACCTCCAGGGAAAGTTGTTGCAGTAGATGAAGTAACTCCTTCCCAAGAAATTATAGCAGTTCCCTTATTAATAGTGGTGAGAGTTATAATAACAGGTGGGAGAGAATAGAAATTGGCACATTTAGCAGACCAGAAAGTGAAATATCTTCCAGCAACTGAACCAGTACAAGTAGCACCAAACTTTACTTTAACCTTAATAAGAGTAGTGTTAAGAACCCATTTGGTTACACCAGTTGGAATAGAAAAGACTGAACCAGCGTCTAATGAAATATCGCAAAGTTCAGGGGATGAAACAGCTAAGGATGTATTTGTAGTAACTACCCAATATCCTGACATGTATCTACCAGCATTTCCATTTTGCTTATTATTGTTATTGTAATTAGCATCCCATTTAGCCCTGGCTCCGAATTTCAATCCAGGGTAAGTTGTATAGATTAAGCTGCTAGCAGGAGAGTTAGTGTCAGTTGGTTTGGGAATAGTTGTATAAGTTAATGCAGCAAGGTTATTAACTTGATTGATACTTGAAGTCCAAGTTTTAGCGAGCACATCAGCAGCTGCGGAAAGAATAGCGAAGTTGAAGGCGCTAGTTGTAACATTGTTTCCAGGGCTTCTTAATCCTGCAACAGATACATCAAAGTATTTGAAATTAGTAGTAAATACTACATCAGTAGAAGCAGTTGCCCAAACAATATTTCCTGAGTTCTTGGTTTCTCCCATCTTGATTGCAGTTCCTTTAGCCACTGTTCCAGCAGTGTCAATAGTATATGGAGTGATAGTCATGGTTGGTTTATAATTAGATGAAGGTTGTAATTCCCAAAGTAATCCATCAAATTCTATTGGTAGGTAGACAAAAAAGGTAGGAGTTTTGGTGAAGGTTACTTGAGCTTGAGCAGGACCAACTAAGTCAAGTCCAAGTCTCATGTTAAGAGTAGAAGTTGCTTTTGGTGAGAAATCAGAAGAGAAGAAGATAGCATCTCCA
>JAAGZO010000125.1 GCA_024206195.1 bacterium
GACTGCAAGATAGTCAGCAGAAATTGGGAAAATGAACTTATTTGGTTTTTTACTACTCTTGAATATATCGGTAAAGGTAGTATCTGGATAGTCAGAAATAGTCACGGTGGTTGAGCCATCTTCTCCTCCTATAATGGTATTAGTATTCATAGTGAATCCATCAGGAACCAAATCCTGAATTTTCTCAACAATCCTCACATAGAACAGTATTTCTTCCTCTCCTTTCGAGTGCCAGTATATTTGGAACTTGTTAGCCAATATAGGAATTTTATTTAGGTGATCCCTTGGATCTTTAGTAGCATCAATTGCATCAGTAATGTGGGTTCCATAAGCAAGTTTGTAGGTTCCAGATAATTTCGCCGTCACTATTTGCTTTCTCTCTATAGTTGTAGATGTGCTTGTATCTTTAACTTTGATCTTACAGTCATTAGCGGCGAAGTCTCTGCTTCTATATTTTTCTGTCCTATTTATGTAGATTAGAAAAGCGTATCCTTTATGAGTTCCTGTTGTAGCCCTTTGGTCAAGTGCAGCGTTAGCAGTTGACAACATGAAATCACCAGCGGTAACTGAACTGGAGTATGAACTTACACTTGTTTGTGTCGCTGGAGCTGCATCATTATTATAGAAGGCCCCTTGGTCATTCAATGGAACTTTCTTAACTAAGAGTCGGGACTCTTTCATTATGTTGGCTGCTCCCGCCCTGAACTCTTTAGCGGTAACAGAGTAGTTTTCAAACTCATAAATGAGATAAGTTTGTGTAGAGGCAGCATCATTGTTTAAGCAAAAGAATGTATATTTTTTATTTGCTTCTTTGGTGTTAACCAAATAGATATCTTTCAAGGGCTTGTTAAGCTTAACGTTAATCTTTTGAGTTCTTGTAATCGCTGACTCAGCATATAGAGTGTTTAAATTAGTTAGTAAACTTCTCTTGTAAGAGTCCTTGAAAAATCTGCTATGAAGCTTAGAACTTTTCTTATTGACTGTTGCTTGAGTTTTTTTAGGTGGCTTTCCTCTTGTAAATAAGTTTCTTCTAACTCCTCTTCTTGCTGTAGCCTTGATCTCCACCCCAAAGTTAAAGTAATAATTGCCTTTATCTTCGCAGTGGTAAACTTATATGAAGTATTTTCCCTTAGCAAGTGTTATCCAATTGGAAATCTGAGCTGGATTGTAAGTGTAGTCATAACTTGGACTCCAGTAGTTTTCAGCAATTTTTGTTCTAGCACCGTTTATGACCAAGTACAGGGTAACTTTATCATCTCCTGAAATGTAAAACCTATAATCTCCAGCATCATGGGCAATAAAGTAACCATCAAGGTGTTCCAAGTAGTTATCTCCTTGAAATAGTGGCCCAGATCCCTCTAGCATAACTGACTCTTTCAATAATTTTGTTGAATCGAGAGTTGCAGCGACTCCACTACTAGTTGTGGCGCAATCATCGTTGGAGCTGGTTTTGAACTTTCGGTATCTGAGTCCAGGACACCCAATAAACTCATAACTAGAATTATCAAATTTGGCTTTGAGTGCTGTTGTGATTGCTGAGGTTGTGCAGCAAACCTCTTCATTTTTGACTTGTGTAACTTTGCAAGGATTTGTATCGTCATCAATCCACAGTTCTACAACTTTCCCTATGGAATTTTGGATGAACCCAGCTCCCTTAAAGCAGATTTTTGTTCCTCCATAAAGAGAGACTGTTTGAGTGCTTATTGAATCAATTTTGGGAAAAATTTTGAAAGCAAGTAAATCTCCTGACA
>JAAGZO010001227.1 GCA_024206195.1 bacterium
ATTGGAGGTGATATCAGAAGGGATCTTCCCGGACCCACAAAACAGTTCGAGCAAGCTGATAAAGATTGGATTAAACTTATGGATAGGGCAGTAGGTACTAAATATGTCACTTCACTATGTAGTGGAACTGAGCTTACTCCAGTTTTAATGGAAATTGATAAAATTCTCAAAAGTTGTGAGCTAAGTCTTGATAGATACCTTCAGGATAAAAGAGAGTACTTCCCCAGATTCTTCTTCGTCTCTACTACTGTCTTATTAGATATTTTAAGTAAGAGAACAGATCCATCAAGTATAAAGAACAACCTTTGCATTATCTTCGATGCTATTAACGATATCGAATTTAGTGAGATGGACAGAAGGATAATTGTTAAAATTATGCAGTGCAAGTCAGAAGGAAATTATAAGGATATTCAAATTGTAGATCTAAAGGAGTATTTCGTCAAGTGTGAAGGAAAGATCGAGGACTGGCTGAACCAACTTGTACTTCACATGCAAAAGTCAATTAAAGCTATTTTCCAAAAGGCTTATTCAGACTACAGACAGCTCTACGATGGAGAGTTGACTGCCTTCTCTGACTATACCAAAAAGTATATTTCACAAGTTACCATATTTGGGCTTATGATCTACGGAACAAAGAAACTTGAAGAGTTTGTGCAAAGAACTTCTATTGAGAAGGGAGATACTTACAAGAAAAAGTTAGTTGAGGCAAGAAACAGCGGAAATCCCAATGGAGAGAAAGACCCTGTAGACCTTGAATTTATTAATATTCAAGAGCAATTGGCCGTCTTATGTAGAGAGCCTCATTCCAACAAACTTGAGGTTGTAAAACTCGAAACCCTGATTATTATCCATGTGCACAGCAGGGATATCTTTGACTTTATTCTCAAGCAAAAAGATCACATGGTCACTGTTACCGATTATGATTGGCTTAAACAATCCCGTGTGTATTGGCTAGTTTCTCATCAAACTTGTATTATAAACATTACTGATGTACCTTTCGAGTATGGTTACGAATTCTTAGGAGCTAAGGAGAGGCTTTCCATTACTGAGTTAACTGATAAATGCTACATTACTCTCGCACAAGCTCTTGGTATGAATTATGGAGGAGCCCCTGCAGGTCCAGCTGGAACTGGAAAAACCGAAACTGTAAAGGATATGGGTAGGACTATGGGAGTCTTCGTACTTGTCACCAACTGCGCTCCTGAGCACAGATACAAAAACATGGTACAAATCTTCAAGGGACTATGCAGAGCTGGGGCATGGGGATGTTTCGATGAGTTCAACAGAATTTTCCTGGACGTGTTATCTGTCGTTGCCACTATAGTCTCATCTATCCAAGACGCTTTCAAGCAGGGGAAGACTATATTTAAATTCCCTGATGTAGATAATCAGCTTACTGATTGCGCCTTAGTTGCAACAACCGCCTACTTCATTACTATGAATCCAGGTTATGCTGGAAGACAAGAACTCCCTGAAAATCTCAAGGTCTTATTCAGAGGAGTCACTATGATGCTTCCTGACAGACAGGCTATTATCAGAGTCAAGTTATCTTCATATGGATTTACAGATATTGATGACTTATCAAAGAAATTCGCAAAGCTGTACACTCTATGTGAAGACCAGCTTTCTAAGCAAAAGCACTACGATTTCGGATTGAGAAACATTTTGTCTGTGTTAAGAGCTGCTGGTAACGAGAAGAAGATTATCAAGGAAAAAGAAGAGGAAGAAAAGCTTATTTACATCGCTTTGAGAGATATGAACGAGTCCAAGTTTACTCCTGATGATGTAGAATTGTTTAAATCTCTTATTGAGGACGTTTTCTCTAACATTAAAAATGTTGGTGTAAGGCAATACAAAGAGCTTGAGGGTAAACTTAAGGAGGTTATAATCAGGAAAAAACTCGACTACACTTACCCAAAATGGATAAAGAAGGTTATTCAAACTTACGAAACAAGCTTAGTGCGTCATGGCTTTATGATAATTGGTGATACAGGTACTGGAAAGAGTACAATTTTAGAATGCTTAACTGAGGCTATGTCTGAGTGGAAAGGTCCAACAAATAAGGAAATGAAGTGGAAGATCCACAGAATGAATCCAAAAGCTATTGAGAACGAGTATATGTTTATCCAGAAGAAGTTAGACACCTACATCCTAGGAACCTTTACCATGCTATGGAAGAGATGTAACGAAAACTCCCCCAAAGGTCAAAACTGGTTAGTTTGCGATGGTCCTATCGACTCTATATGGATTGAGTCTCTTAACACCGTCCTAGATGATAACAAAATCCTCACTTTATCTAATAATGATAGAATCGGTATGCTTGACTCTTGCAGGATGGTATTTGAAGCCGAAAACTTAAGAAACGCTACTCTCGCTACTGTGTCAAGGGCAGGAATGATTTACATCACTGAAGGAGATATAGGGTACTCCCCATACATCAACTCCTGGTTCATGAAGAATAAGGATATCTTTAAGGATCAAAGATTTAAGGAAACTGAGTTGAGAGATTTAATCGAGAAGAGGTACTTGACAGAACAAATGATCCTTGAACTTACTGTTAATAAGAGTCTCAAACTCTGCATGAACACTTCATGGTTGATCAGAATCAAGAACTTCTTACTACTTATTGAAACCCTACTCCAAAAGAAAGAGTACTTGGATAAAAGTTATATAGAAAAGGTGGTTATCTTCGCGTTCTGTTGGTCAATAGGAGGTCTTTTAGAACTGGATCAAAGAAAAATCTTCCATGAAGTCTTAGTCAAGAAGGCCAAAGCCCCCATCCCTGAAATTGAAGATGATAAAACTATCTTTGACTATACTATCGGGCAAACCTGGGAAGGATGGGAAACTGAGGTGAGTGAGCTTAAGGCAAATGAAATTGCTAACTTCTCGAATTTAATTATCCCTACTATGGATTCTACAAGAGCTATTGCGTTAATTGAGAAGGTAGGAAAGATGAAAATTGACTTCAACAGTGACAGATGTCATCCAGTTCTACTTCTAGGAGATGCTGGTACCGCAAAGACCTCAACTGTCCTTCTTTACAAAAAGCTTCGATTTGTTGCTGATAAGCAAGTACTTAAGAGAGTTAACTTCTCATCAGCTACTAATCCTGTAAACTTCCAAGAAACTGTTGATGATGAAATCGAAAAAACTGGTAATGAGTACGTACCCTTCTTCGATAAACAAATGCTTGTACTCGTCGATGATATAAGCATGCCTTTAGTTAACAAGTGGGGAGATCAAATGACACTTGAGCTTGTAAGGCAACTTCTTGAACAAGGAGGTTACTACCTAATAGGAGAGACCGAAAATAGAGGAAACATGAAAAAGGTCTGCAGACTCACCTACATTGGTGCTATGAACCATCCCAAGGGAGGAAAGAATGATATTCCTAACAGACTTAAGAGACAATTCTATATCTTTAACATGACCCTACCAAATACCCAGTCAGTTAATGATATCTACGGAAAAATCTTAAGGCTCTTCTTCAGCCCTAAATTATATGGAGATCTTATCAACTTCGCATCAGGTTTAACTAAATTAACTGTAGAGATTCTTAGCAGAGTTAAATCCAAGTTCCAACCTACACCTATAAAGTTCCACTACAACTTCAACATGAGAGATCTCTCACGTACCTTCCAAGGTATTTTCCAGTCAGCCAATTCAGATTCCCTTAAAAACTCCCAAGCTAAATACCAAATGAAACAAGAAGTATACTTAATTCATTTATGGAGACACGAGGTTAACAGAGTCATGAATGATAAACTTCGAGATGAACAAGATAAATTGGACTTTAAGGCAATTTTGGAAAGTACAGTTATTGATGTGCTAGGTCAAGAATTTTCAGACAGTGTAAGCGAAAATTTCTACTTTTGTGACTACTTAAGAGAAATCACTCAAGACCCTGAAAGTGGCAGAGATCTCTATAATAAAGCTTATGAAATGATTAAGACCTTTGATAAGTTAAAGGAAGTTACTAAGTGGTTTATGGACAGATTAAGTGAAGAAAAGAAGAGAAAACACGTAAATTTAGTACTTTTCGAGGACTGCTTAAAGTACCTTATTAGGATTACAAGAGTCATCAACACCAACCAAGGTTCGATAATGCTTGTGG
>JAAGZO010001228.1 GCA_024206195.1 bacterium
AAAAAAATGGTAGAAAAAAAATCAAGATCAATTTTAAAAAAAATTTTCGGAGGCGACAAAATGAATGAAATAAATAAAGTTTTTGGAACTATGTTTTCCATATTTATATTAATATCAAGTATGTTTGCTGGAATGGGTTTTGCAGCGGCACCAGTTGCAGCTGACAACGGATTGGGAGAGGTAACTCAATTTCAAAATGAAGTTGATTTCCCAGTTGTTCCGCCAGACTATGCGGTACAGACTGTAGACACCGTGAAAGAGATAACCTTTTGGATTCACAATGATGAACCAGTAGGCACATCAGTCTCAGAGTGTATTGATGAGATCATCATAACATTCCCTGACACTTGGCAAGGATCAATTGATACCACAGATGTTACTGTTACAAATCTGGGTTCTGTTATCTTATCAAATGATGCAGATGGTGGAGACTACACCAGCCTGGTTTATAATGATAACTCAATAAGAATCATCCCAGATAAAACATCTGATGGTGTTGAGCTTTGCCCAAGCGGCACAACTGAAATCACCATTAAATATGAATCAATATTCAGTTCACCATCCAATCCAGAAGATTCTGAAATAATGATTATGACTTCTGACATGGATCACAACGAGCCATCAAGTAGCTATGTAAGACAGCCAATTGATGTATTGCCTCACATTCTAGTAACAGATGCTCAGCAGATAAAGGTTGAGTACATGATCTTCACCCAGGACACAATTGAAGAAAACATGGGTGGAGCTGATTACAGAATAACAGCAAACGCAAAGGGCGCATGGGCTAGACTTGATGAGCTTTATGTTACAGCAAGTTCAAACCAGAATGTTGATGTTTATGTTGACCTTGACGGCGACAACCAGCTAAGCGGTGGAGACGTTGAGATAACAAGTGCACAGAACACAGGCAGTGGTGCTGTTACAGCAATCGCACTTGATGAACAAGCTGCTGCTGATATTGTTGGACAGATGACAAATGGTTTTGTTAAGGACAGCGAACAAGGTGGAGACACAGTTACATACTTTGTTGTAACAAGTGCAGACCTTGACTTCGTAGGTCACTCTGACAGTGCAGCAAGTTCTGCAATTGACCCAACAAGAGGCGGAACAGGACTTGAAGGCGCAACAGTTGGTACAATCATAAGTGTTGAAGACACAATGGAGAGATTGATCAATGTTCAGCTAGTTGAGCTTGTTAACGGATACTGGATAGATGTTCAGGAAAACGCTATCCCAATATATTATACAACTTCACTAAGCACATTTGATGAGTTTAGTGCAGATGCTGGAATAAGATTCACAGACCAATGGGGTAAGGCAGAAGCTAGCCTTCTTCCAGAAACAGTTTCAGGAGTAGCTAACGTTGATATTTGCTTCCCAGACAAACACTGTATAACCGAACCTGTAGGAATTAACTCTGGCGTAGCAGACTCCTGTGCAATCACAGAAGGTCTTAATGTAGTAGTTGAGGCAGGAGACATTGTTTATATTGCTGCAACTCTTTACGACCAGTACATGAATATAATCAGCAACAACCCTGATAGACCACTTGTTGAATTTGATTTAACATCAGCACCTGACACAGATGCTGCAATCGACGATGATGATACCCCAGACGGATGGGATAACACAGAAGAAGAGAATGCAGACCTTGGTGTAGGAGATGTTAATCTTCAGACAAGTGCAACAATAGGAGATCATGTTGTTGTAGTAGAATCAGAAGGTATTGCTTGTGGTTCAACAACAGTAACAGGTATTCTAGGACAGGCTGACGCAGTTGAGTGTATTCCTCAGACAGATGTAGAAATAACAGCTGATGAATGCTTTGATGTTCTAGTACACGTTGTTGACAAGAACGGCAACCCACTAGAAAATTGGGAGAGCCTGGTTGAGATTAGCCTTGACCAGCTTGGCCTTGATTCAGATGGAAAATACATTGCTTCAACTGACTTAAGAGAAGAACAGTTCCTAAATTCAGAGCACACCGCAGTTATGGGTAAGCTGAACAACAATGCTCCAGCTTACGCAAACATTGAAGTATGCGGATGCAGTGGTCTAGGAACACTTGATGTTGTATGTAAGTCAGACACACTAGACGATGATGACTTCACACTAGATGTTATTAACTCAGCACCTGACTGTATTGATGTTGATGTAGATAGTTTAGGCGAATGTGATTATGACGGCCAGCTTCACACATCAATTCTTGATACATGCGGTAACAATCTAGTTGATCAGGAGTGCTCAGAAGGTGGATTCGCAAGTTCATGTGTTGCTCTATCAGCTTCATGCGGTGTACTATCAACAGATAAAACATGTGTTGATATTGGAAACACAGGATATGCACCACTTGTTGACTTGGACATTTCAGATTGTCCATGTGGAGACATAACAATTACAGCAATCGACGAACCTGACTGCTGTGCAAGTGTTTATTCAGGAACACTACCAATGTGTGATGATGTAATTATAAACAAGGTTGGACCTTACTTTGAGACAAAGATGGATATTTATCCATTCCCAGACAACCTAAGGCCAGACCAGTTCTATGTAAGCGAGAGAACAGTTGTTGAACTTACACAGTATGACGAATGTGGAGAGATCTACACATGTGATGGCGGTTCAGCAGACGTAGAGCTTGTTGGAGAAGATTGTGTTGACACATCAATACAGGTAGACAGTCCTTTCGAAGCTACAGGAAGTACAGCTAGTACATCTGTATCTGAAACATGCACATTTATCAACGAGCCAATCTATAAGGTTGTAGTTGAGAACTGCGCAGATGCAGATAAGGATGATGTACCAGGTAAGGAATGGACAGACATACCTGAGAAAGATGATATACTTGTTGACAAGTTCGCATTCGAATTTGATGGTCCAATTGGAGGAACAGAAATTTGTATTTACGAGGAAAGCGAAGAATCAGCAGGATTCCAGTCAGGAGAAGATATCCTATGGACCTGTGCTAACCTTGGAAGTGTTCCACCTATTCCAACAGGACCAACCCAGCAGCACGCTGGATACGATACCATGCACGGCGTATACCTACTAGAGCTTGACGACAGAGTTAGTCAGTTCTTCCTAGGAGAATACGACAACCAGAGAATGGGTGGTGCATTAATCGAGCCAGGAGACACAAAGGACTTTTACTTTGTAGCTTCAGGAAGCCAATGTGGAATCTATGATATGGATTACAAATACTTCCAGGACTACAACAGCCCAGACTGGATTGAATGGAACGACGGTGGACATGTAAGAGACATGGATGTTGATTCAGAGAGATACACAAGAAGAAACAAGAATTATGATGGATCTAATGATCCGAACGTACCACCACCAAGCGATCAGAGACCTGACCCATACCCACAATATGGTGTAACACCAGGTTATGGATTTGGTGACAGAGTACTACACAACCTAGGTTTCATTAACGGAGTTGCAAGTGCAATGTTCAGAGACCTTGTTGCTGAAGAAGTACAGGTAAATGCAGAAATTTCTGTAGAAGAAATTGAAGCAACAGCTACTGACTCAGTAACATTCAAACCACAGCCAGCAACACAGGTTGTTGCACGTAACCATGGAGACATGGACGGCGATGCAGAAATCTGTGATGATGACGGATTTGAACCAGTTCCAGCTCCAGACGAATGCCCAAGCTGCATGAGAGAATGCAGACCAGCAATGGCTTGTAGTGACGAGGGATACGATGTTAACTTGCAGGTAACTGACGGATTCCAGAACCAGGTTGGTTTGGATGGAATCAAAGTACAGCTAGAAGCATGCATGACATACCCACACTACATAGAAATTGAGGGTACAACAATCGACCTATGGCAGCACATGGGACTACACCATGTAACAAATCCAAAGGACGTTTGCTTCGACATGACAGCATTCAGAGCAGCTGTTAAGGAGATAATCAACGACGAGCTAGGACACGACGATTACTTTGCAACAATGTTCCTTGAAGGAACAGAGTTCACAAAAATGATCGATGAGATGTTCGCTAGCAAGGATGTTATCTTTAGCGGAACAACAACAGATTCATATGGACACACTGTAGTTTACACAGATGCAGATGGTAGAGCTGAATTCAGAGTAGAGTCAGATGATTCAAGCATGTTTAATGTTAAGTCATTTGACACAAGCTTTAGAATATTCACAATACCAATTGCACTTGACGCAGACTACTTTGATATTGCGTTCTCACCAGGAGAACCATACAAGTATGACGTAATGGCATTGCCTCAGAACGGCATACCAGCTGACGGAGAGCAGGAATCCAGAATACTGATTAGAAAAGTTGATCAGTGTGGAAATCCAGTTTACGTAACCAACGAAAAGGTTGACGTAACAGTTGATGGAAACGCAATCATCTCAAGAGACTTCAGTGGATTCAACAACTATGATCAGGACGTAACCGGATATTTCCAGGGTTGCTGTTCACTATGGCCATGGTTGGAAGACTGCAGCTTAACAGTACTAAACGATGTAATCGAAACAGTTACTGTTACAGTTTCAGACGCTGTATGTGAAGGTGAAGGAGAAGGCTACTGCGGTGGATTCCCAGGTTGTGATGCATACGCAACTGAAGAGGAATGTGTACCACCAGCACATGAGTGCATATGGTACGAGAACCAGGACTGCAACCAGCCAGATTCAATCGAACTTGAATTCGTTGGAGCTCCAAGATACCTAACAATAACAGAGATTAAGCACAGTGATCTACTACCAGCAGATGGATTCCTTAACCCTAACAATGATCCAGCAGACAGCTGCGATCATGACCAAGTGGTTGAGTGCGGTCTAAATGGAAACCCAGAGATATGCTTCCAGACCTGTACAAAGTATGGTAACTCAGGAGGCTGGGTTAGTGTAGAAGTACAGGATAAATATGGAGAAAGAGTAACTGGTTACCTTGGTGACGGTCTGAGAAGAGACCCAGGAGACCAATATGGAATGCCTGACAATGTATTTGAGGGTATCTGTGTTGCTCTGGACGATCCAAGAGCTTTCATTGACGACTACACCTTTGGATGGTTAGGTCTTGAACAGGTAAACTTTAATCCAAGAGTTTACTGTGGTGACTTGGCTTTCGGCGCAGGTTCATTCCATGTGAGCTATGCAACCTTTGATAAAGAAGGTCAGCCAATGGATCCAAGAGAGACAGCATCTGTTGTAATGAGTGTCTTTGACCTATGTGAATACCCAAAACTGTATGGACAGGACAAACCAAAGCCAATGCCAGGCAGATATAGTTGGGATGACATATGTGATGGACAGGAATACGATGAAAACAACCTGCCAGACTCAGAGACAGCTTCAAGATTAGAACCTGACTACGGACAGCTTGACTTCGTTGCTTCAGCTGACAGATGGGACATAAATGCAGACAAATTAGTTGTTGCTGCAGATGGCCAGGATTACGCAACCTTGACCATTAACCCAGAGAACGAGTACTTTGATGTGAGAGCATCAATGGAAGCAACTGTTCAGAGCAGCTTGCTAGGATCAACCCTAGAATCTGAATACATACACCCTGAGTGCTATGTTGAAGGATTAAAGGACCCATTGAACCCAACAAGCATAATCGTGAACACAGAAGATTGCTCAGGTGGACAGGCAGAACTTAAGCTAACATCCACAGAACCAGGAACCACAAGAGTTACTGTAACAGGTAACGGCTATGGTTGTGAAGAATATATTACAGCAATGGAATATAACTTCTGGTTTGAGGAGACCTTCGGCAGAGGACACCTACACGGCGAATCATTCGCTAAGTGGGAAGAATACTGTTGGGGAAGTGAGTATGGTGGAAGCTACTACGAAGAGACATGCGAAGGATTCGAGTATGAATACGCAGAATTCGCAGAAGGATGCCTAGCAGATACAGCAGGTGGATTCAACATCTCCTGCTATGCTCAGTCTGATGCACCAATCGTTGAATGCAACCTAGTTTCAGACTTTGAAACAAACGATGTATGCACAGGATTCCTTGAATCTTGGGAATGGACATTCGATGGCTGCACAGGATGGAGTAAATGGTACGCAGAATGGGGTTCGTATTGCATGGGCTTTGAAGGTGCAAAATGGCACGAATTTTGGAGATACCATGAATACACATACGGTGAATCAGCAAACCACATCTCTGAGTTGTACACCCCTTACTGTAAGGAGTACGGCATCATACCACTGACACCAAAGACAATCGAGATTGAGTTTAAGCAGGCATACCAGAGTAAGATCGAGCTTGTTGAAGGCTGGAACTTCTTCAGCGTTCCATTTGAACTTAACCCAAGTAACGACGAGTGGGGAGAACTTGGACTGGATGTTGAGTGTTCAGCTTCAGCATATTGGGATGATGCAGCTCAGGCTTGGGCAGCACCTGTTTCGTCTACGCTAGTCGAACCAATGGAAGGTTACTGGTGTAAAGTAAGTGAAGACAAAAATATACCTGTACAGAAACTTGATGTGGGCGGTGCAATTTACCTACCACCAACCAAGGATATTGGAATTGGTTGG
Source organism: bacterium (assembly GCA_024206195.1). The sequence goes on from JAAGZO010001228.1 coordinate 6,523, forward strand.
AATGATGTTGCATTGAGGACCCATGTAGAGAAGTTAATGGAAACCGCATTGATATCCATTGACAACTTATACAAGCAGGCATATGACTTCATAGAAGAGACGCAGACCTATGTATCCATTGCTAACACAGGAGAGCTTGGCGGTGGAAATATCCTAGGAACAACAGGAACAACCAATATGAATGCAGGACAAGCCTACTTCATCTACTCCAGTGGAACTGGTGCAGCTGGGTTGTCTTAAGCGAAGACTATAAGAGAGAGAAAATCTCTCAATTTTTTTATTTTATTTTTTTCTTTTTTTTTGTAAAAGGGGCGACAGAGACTTTAAGAGTCAAAAGGGGCGACAAAAATAATGAGTTCAAAAATAACAAGTGATAATCATGAGAGCGCATATAATTTCCAAAATATTTGTATTAGTTCTTCTATTTGTAGCACTAAGCACCTTTGCTTATTCAGATGAATCTGAGCTTCCAATGTTACCATCCTTCTTTTATGGAGATGCAACAGTCAATGATAGGGACGTTCCAGTTGGTTCAGTAATCATAGCAAAGATTGATGGCGAAACAAGAGGGCAAACAACAGTAGATGTTGCTGGTGAATACGGAGATGCAACAGGCTCAACTGATGATCTTCGTGTAACAGGAAGCCAAAGCGATATTGGTAAGGAAATAAACTTCTTTTTGAAGATGCCAGGAGTTCTTGAAATGACAACAAATCAGACAGCTGAGTGGCAGTCTAGTGTTGAAACAAATCTTGATCTAAGCTTTGCAGGAGCAGAAGTCGCAGAACCAGAAGACCCAGTCACTCCGGGTACACCTCCTAGTGCTGGTGGCGGCGGTGGCGGAGGCGGCGGTGGAGCTGCTGACGATGACGAAGATGATATTTCTTCAGCACACTACTTTGCTTTGATCGAAGCTGGAAAGCAGGTTCGTGTTTCAATAAAAAATCCAGAAATTCCAATTATACTACTTCAGTTAATCGTAAATAATAATGTAGAGGGAGCAAACTTCGATTTTGGTGTTGTTGGAGCTCCAAATGATCTTTTATCTGATGTTTACAAGTATGTATCTATAGAAGCACCAGAAGTGACTCAGGACAATGTTAAGACTGCAATCATAAGATTCAAGGTTGCAAACAGTTGGTTTGAAGAAAACAATTATGATCCTGGAGAAGTTAAGCTATATAGATTCCACAATGGTCAGTGGGTACCACTGACAACAATTCATGAAGGTGGAGATGCAAATAATCACCAGTACAGGGCTCAGACCCCTGGATTCAGCTATTTTGCAATCAAATCAGAAAAAGCAGCAGATTCTGCTTCAGGAGAATCAGAAAACACAGAATCCAGTGAAGGTAGTGAAGAAACTTCTGGAGATGATGATTCTGCTAGTGAAGAGAAAGATTTAAATAATAGTTCAGCAAGCCCAATTACAGGCTTTGTAGCGGGGGAGCTAAATAAAGGAAGTCCAGCATTAGGCATTGGCCTGATGGTTATTATAGTGACAATCGGACTTTTAGGGTTTTTGTACTACAAAGGCGTGATTTTCAGAAATAAAAAACAGGGGGGAAAATAAAATGAAAAATAAATTATTCATAACTTTATTCTTAATTATTGGATTGATGCTATCTATGCAAGGTGCTTTAGCTGCTTCTTATTGTAAGATGGGTCCTCCACAATATTTCTATGGAGACCTAGATATAGACGGTTCAGATGCTCCATCAGGAACCCAAATGAGAGCTATACTTAGTGGAGGCGGAGGCACTTATACAACAACTGTTGCTGGACAATATGGAAATGCAGCTACTAGCGATAAATTTATAGTTTATGGAGCCTCAGCAGGTTATGATGATGGAGTTCCAACAATAACTTTTGATGTATTTGCAAATGGTCAATGGAGAAATTCTGTAGCTTCTTCACCATTTGTATGTGGTGGAGAAACCGAGTTGAACATCGATGTAACAACTGGCGGTTCTGGTTGTACTGATGGTGATGATGATGGTTATTGTGATGATGTAGATTGTGATGATAGTGATGATTCTGTTTATCCTGGTGCAGATGAAGACTGTGATGGGATTGATAATGATTGTGATGCAGGAACACCAGATGGTGCTGACGAGCCTTCACTTGGTACTTTAACAAGTTGTGGTGTTGGTGAGTGTGCTGCAGCAGGAACTGTTGTTTGTTCTGCTGGAGCTCTTGCAGATACTTGCACAGCTGGCGCACCAGTTGATGAAGTTTGTGATGACGGTCTTGATAATGATTGTGATGGCGCAACTGATGAAGGTTGTGCTGGTTGTACTGATGGTGATGGTGATGGTTATTGCTTAGAAGTTGACGATTGTGATGATACTGATGCTTCTATTAACCCTGCAGCATCTGATGTAAATTGTGACAATGTTGATGATAATTGTGATGGAACAGCTGACGAGGGCTATGTTTCAACTCCAACTTCTTGCGGTGTAGGAGAGTGTGCTGCAGCAGGAACTATGAGTTGTGTTGCTGGCGCTGAGGTAGACTCATGTACAGCAGGAACACCAGTTGATGAAGTTTGTGATGACGGTCTTGATAATAATTGCGACGGAACAGTTGACGAAGGTTGCACTCAGGGCGGAGAGGACACAGATGGTGACGGCGTTCCTGATGACCAGGATGTTTGCCCAGGTTTTGATGATAATGTAGATTCAGATGGTGACACTGTTCCTGATGGCTGCGATGTATGTGCAGGTTTTGATGATGCTGTAGATACGGATGCTGATGGAACTCCTGACGGATGTGATATATGTGTAGGTTTTGATGACGCTGTTGATTCAGATGGTGACACTGTTCCTGACGGATGTGATCTATGTGAAGGTTATCCTGATGATGTTGATTCAGATTCTGATGGAACCCCTGATGGATGTGATTCTGATGTTGAAAAGGAACCTACAAGCGTAGACATCTACAACGGTTGGACATACTTTTCATTGCCTCTTGATCCATTACTGAACGGAGTAAGCAATTCACAGGAGCTTGGCGATGCAATTATGGCTGATACAGGCTTGACATGTGATGTACTAATGTACTTTGATGGTGCAACACAGCAGATGGTTGATGATGTGCTAACTATTTCAGATCCAACATTTGCTTTGGCAGGACCACCTCAGGCGTATATCATATACTGTGATGGAGACGCAACATACAACTATGAAGGAACAGCTTGGGGGTAAAGAATGAAAAAAACAACCCTTTTGATCATCCTTCCGTTTTTATTTTTAATTTCTATGTCCACAGCCTTGGCTCTGGTGTACGCACCAGTTCTTTATGGTCAGGGTTCAGATGGAACTAGCGCAGCAGATGGATCTACTGTGACTGTTTATCCAGTAAGCAATCCAAGCGACACACTAACAGATACTGTTGGTGCTGCTGGAAATTCTGGATTGTCAGGATACTGGAAAGTAAACCTGAACAACCTTGCAACAGACCTTACTGAAGGTGATGTGATAGTTATTGAGATGACTGATGGATCTATAACAACAACAACCTATTACACAGTTGCAAGCGAGGGAACACACACCTCAGACCTAAACTATGACACATCATTCAATGATTATGATAATGATGGTTATTTTGCAGATGATTGTGATGATAATAATGCAGGCATAAACCCTGGTGCTACAGATACCTGTGGTGATGGTATTGACCAGAACTGTAATGGTTATGACGAACCTTGCCTACCTGTTGTTACCGGAGGCGGTGGCGGCGGTGGCGGTGGCGGCGGCGGTGGCTGCGACTATGACTGGCAGTGTACAGCATGGTCTGACTGTTCAACCGGCGGCACAGAGACAAGAACCTGCACAAACGAAGGAACCTGCGCTGGTACAACTGGAAAGCCAGTTGAAGAGCAGGATTGCGATTATGAAGCTCCTGTTTCAAGCGCAACAACCTCAACAACTCCTGAGACCACCACTTCTGGCGGAGACACAGGAACAGGCGATGCAGTATCACCTACTGCAGAAGCAGCAGCAGGAGACGCTGGTGAAGAGCCTGAAGAAGAAGAGGAAGGCGGCATTGCTGCAATTACCGGTGCGGTTATTGGAGCATTAACTGGCCCTACAGGAATGGGACTACTATTAATAATTGTAATAGTTGCAGCTGGTCTGTTGTTCTACTTGAACAAGAGAAAAGCTAAGCCAGGAAAGAAGTAATTTTTACTTCTTTTTTATTTCTATTTTTTTTCTACTTTTTAGTTGGAAAACTTTTTATATCAAGACATTGTAGACTATTCTATATTTAAAAAAGAATGGGAGGGATAATAATGAAATCTATTTCAAAAAGAATTTTAAATATTATTTCTGTGATGTTTTTGTTGATTGTAAGTGCAAGTTGTGTTGTTGCTGGCAGTACAATTAATAGTGTTGTATTTAATGGTGGAAGCAATGTTTCTATTTTTCCAGGTGATCTAATCACTGTTACAATGTCTGTGACAACAGAAGGATTTCCTTATAATGATTGGAGAACAACGCAGTATTCTTTTGGAGGAACTCCAGAGTGTATTGGGGATCCTGAACCGGACTTTGAATCTCCAGGAACTTATGTTGATTCATTTGTTATACCAGCTCCAGGAACTCCGGGAACATACAGCATAAGTTTTTGGTCAGCTAATAGCATTGGTTGTGATTACCTAAGCGGAGAGTATTATATGCCAGATGCTATTGTTGTTGAGAATCCTTTTGTCTGTGGTGATGGCTCTAAGGATCTTGGAGAACAGTGTGATGATGGTAACACAGATCCTGGCGATGGTTGCAATGATGTTTGTGAGATTGAAGAAGGTTGGGATTGTTCAAGCGGTTCACCAAGTGTTTGTTCTGAAATCTGTGGTGACAGCACGCTAACAGGAGCTGAAGAGTGTGATGACGGTAATACTGCTAATGGTGATGGTTGCAGTGATATTTGCGAGGTTGAAGAGGGTTGGATATGTGATGGCGCATTCTGTTCAGAGGTTTGTGGTGATAATATTTTAACACCAAGTGAAGAGTGTGATGATGGTAACACAGCTGATGGTGATGGTTGTGATTCACTGTGTATGCTTGAGGTTTGTGGTGATGGTGTTGTTCAACCTGTTGAAGAATGTGATGACGGTAATACTGCTAATGGTGATGGTTGCGATGATACCTGTGCTATTGAGGCAGGTTGGGACTGTGACCAAGAGCCAAGCACTTGTGAAGAGGTTTGCGGTGATGACATTTTAACTGCAAGTGAAGAGTGTGATGATGGTAACACTGTTAGTGGTGATGGCTGTGATGAGTTTTGCCAGCTAGAATGTGTACCAGCAACAGAGGTTTGTGATGGTCTGGATAATGATTGTGATTATGAAATTGATGAAGACCTAGGCGAAACAACCTGTGGTTTAGGTGTTTGTGAAAACACTGTTGACAACTGTGTTGATGGTGAAGACCAGGTTTGTGATCCATTTGAAGGTTCTAGTGAAGAGATCTGTGATGGTTTGGATAATGATTGCGACGGCGAGACTGATGAAGGTGGTGTCTGTGATTCTGAGGATTCTGATAGTGATGGCGTTCCAGATGTAGATGACAAATGCGACGATTCAACTCCATGGTATGCTACAAAAAGGCTTAACCCAAACCACTATGACAGCTCAAACATGGACCTGACAGAAACCTATGGTTGCACTTGTGAGCAGATACTTGAATGCAAGCCAGGAAAAAACAAAGGCCAGTATAAGCATGGCTGTTCAAATGGAACACTAAAGGGCTGGATAAAGCAGAAGAAATGGGCCACAAAGTGCCAAGACTAAACTTTTTCTTTTTTTTCATTTTCTTATTTTCTATTCGAAAGATTTATAAAAGCCTTTTACCAAAAGTAGATTAAATACATCAAAAGAGGCGATATACATGGATTATAGATGCAAAAGTAATGTTTTCACTAAACTTCTCGTTCTCATTTCCTTCATGATTCTGCTGACTATTAGCGTTAGCTATGGAGTTGTTGCAACTAGTGAAGTAACTAATGTTATATTTAATGGTGGGAGCAATGTTTCTATTTTTCCAGGTGATCCAATTACTGTTACAATGTTTGTAACAACCTATGGATTTTATAATGATTGGAGAACAACGCAGTATTCTTTTGGAGGAACTCCAGAGTGTATTGGGTATCCTGAACCTGACTTTGCATTCTCAGGAGACCATTCAGCATCCTTTGATATAACTGCTCCAGGAACTCCGGGAACTTACAGTATGAGTTTTTGGTCTGCTAATAGCATTGGTTGTGATTACCTAAGCGGAGAATATATTATTCCAGATGCTATTGTTGTTGAGAATCCTTTTATCTGTGGCGATGGCACTAGGGATCCTGGAGAATCATGTGATGCTGGCGTAAATAATGGTGTTCCATGTTCACCTCCTTATGCTGGAAACTGCACTTATTGTAGCAGTGACTGCGAGATTGTTATCATTCAAAACCCTTCCTACTGTGGTGATGGTACTATTGATTCACCATATGAAGAGTGTGACGATGGAAATAATATAAATGGTGATGGTTGTTCAAGTACATGCCATTCAGAGTCAGGTTATTGTAATGGTGAGTATTGTCCTGCACCAGGAACCATTGAGTCTGGATTATGCTACTATGGTACCGGAGCCTGCTTGTCAGCTGGTTGTGATATTGAAAGCTTACCAATGGGCTGCTATGATATCTGCGACCCTATGTATGGTCCGCAAGACACAGAAGGTCCTTTAACATCAAATGTTCTTCTTAGCAATTCATACAATAATGGTATTTTTGATGTAACTGCTGAAACAGAAGACACCTGCACATTCATACAGACCTCAGAATACTTCTTAAGGCACTCGAGTTCAGAGACCTGTGGAACACCTGGAACAGGAACCGCAATGGATGCAACAGATGGTGCATTCAATGAGCTGCAAGAAGACATGTATAAGAATGGAATTGAATTTGCTGAAGATGGATACAACAGCATTTGCATACATTCCCGAGACGGATCTGGAAATTGGGGCAGCTGCGCATGCGGTTATTTTGAAACAGATACACTCCCTCCTGAGATTATCTCTAATGTCAGGTTAAACAGCGTTCCAGAGCCAAGGAATTATCTTATTTGTGGAGATGATCCAACACTTTATGTAACTATCTGCGATAGTGCATCCGCTATTCAGGGAGGAGAATTTTTCTTGGATATGCTGATACCACCTGATCCGGTTCCACCAGCATGGTCTGGATTCTGGCTTTCACCACAAAACCAGTACATAGACGGAAGCTGGCACTGCTCAGATACTTCCGCACTTATAGACCTAGCTTATCTTGAGGATGGCATCCATTACATAAATCAGATTCGTGGAGTAGACATTGTTGAGAATTGGGGAAGAATATATGATCAGAACTTTGAATATTCTTTCATTAAAGACACATCTGTTCCAGTAACTGAAAAAGTACTTGATCCTGCGGATGGTGTAAGTGTAGAATGTGATGTTACAGAAGCAAACGGAAACACACTAACAGATGGTTGCTTCTATGTAAAACAGGGTACAACAATAACCCTTACTACAGATCAGCAAGATTCCGCTACAATATATTATAGGGTCTTCTGGAGAGAAGAAGACGAAGATGAGTGGGTCATTGATCAGGAAGGTCAGGGTGTTGTAAACCAGCCGGTAACAATAACACTTGAAGAGGATTCATATCACTTAATTGAATACTGGTCAGTTGATCAGTGCAATTGGGAAGAAGAGCACCGCTTTGAGCTTGATATTGTTGATACAGAGCCTCCTGTTTCAGAGAAAGTAATAGGTACACCTAAGAGAGAATGTACTAATTCTGAGATTGAACAGCACTATCCTGGACTGGGTGATCCAACAGATGGTTGCTTCTTTACACTAACCGAAACACCAATCACACTTTCATGTGAAGACAGTGAGCCTCACCCTGTTGATGATATCTCATTGTTCTACAGAAACTACAAGGTTGGACAACCTGTGCCTGACTTTACAAAGGTTGATGGCACATCTGTTGCATTTAATAACCCAGACTTGACAGCATATGTTCTGCAATGGTTCTGTGTTGACGCATTAGGAAACACCGAGGGAACACATACAGAGTTTGACAAGGTTGTTTCTGAGTTAGAGCCGCGCGAATGTCCATGGGGTCATAAGGTAAGGCTTTGCATGCTAAAAAGATGGGTAAAATGGAAGATATTCTTCTGGAAAATTACAACATGGTTCTTAAAAATATGTGGAAAAGACGTATCAGAACTTGAAGACATAATAGATGAAATGGTTGCCTTGAAAAAGAAGATATATCAGGCAGATCCTTGTGCAGATGACGCAACAAAGACATTTGTCGCGCTGAAGAAGGAGTCAAGAGACCTTTCAAAGAAGTTCTGGAAGGCTTTTTGGAAGACAATATTCCAGAAAAAGTGTAAGAGTAAATACAAGCACAAGTGCAAATAATCTTTTTATTAGATCACGCTCCTTTGTTGAGCGTTATCTCTATTTCTTCAAATGGTTTTTCTTGCCATAGATCTAGTTTGCGCTGGTCGTGATGCGCAAGGTGCAGTAAAGGAATAAATGTGTAAACCTTGTCCTCTTTTGTGTCAGAAGGTATAAGCTGGCTGAATGTAAGCTTTTGGTTGTTTGAAAGCATATCCTTTGCTCTGCCGTAAACATCTCCTATCAATGCAGTGACATCAACCTTTTTTTTAGGAATATCAATCTTCACAGATGGTATGCTGCGCATAACTCTTCTATCCCTTACCTCAAGCGCTCTGTTCAACGAAGCCATAAGGTCATACACAGAAACCTTTCTCTTTCTTGGCTGTGGCGTTCGAGGCATCAATGGTGCGCCATCTTCCTGCACTCTTTTTTTTGCATACTCTCCTTCAAGATCTTCATAGAAACTATCATATTCATCTTCATCGCCTGCCATCAATCTGTCAAGCTCATCGATATCCTCACCAATCAGCTTGTTTGATTTCAGTTTTAGAAGTATTGCAGCAGCAAGCACCATTTTCCCGGAGATTCTGAAGTCCATCTCCTTAAGCTTCTTCAGCATATCCATGTATCTCTTTGAAATCACAGAAACATTAACATCCCATGGATCCATACCCTCCTTTTTTATGAGGTCATAAAGCATTGTCTGCCATGTCACTTCGTCTTTTTCCAACACTATCTCAAATACCTTGTCTTCCATGCAGATTAATTGCAAACTACCCTATATAAAGTTTTTCAAAAATGGTGGGTTTTACTAATTAAAAGAAACCTTTTTATAGTCCACAAACCCCCAAAAACAGATAAAACTCGGGGTGGTAAAATGAAATGGAATTTGTTCCTTTTAATAACATTCTTGTTAGTTCTATCTTCTGCTGTATATGCTGTTGACATATCAGACTGTGCAGTGTTGGATCAGCAAGGAGAGACATATTATTTAACTGCTGATATAACTGATTCCTCGCAGGATACCTGTATTGACATAACTGCAAATGATGTAACCTTGGATTGTCAGGGAAACACCATCGATGGAGACGACATTGCATCGTTTGGAGTTAGTGTTAATAGAGCTGTGCAAGAAACAACAAATATCACAATAAAAAATTGTGTTATTACTGACTGGAGTGTTGTTAGTGTTTTTTTGTTTAATGCAGATGAGAACACAATAATAGACACAGAAGCATCTTCAAGCCAAGTAGCAGGTATTGGTTTACAAAATTCAGATAACAATTTACTATCAAACATAATAGCCACTGATAACGGTGCACAGGGAGGCATCATTATTGTAGAGGTGGATTACAGTGAATTCATAAATATTACTTCTAGTAACAATATTGTTGGTTTCTTTATATCAAATGCATATTTCAATACAATTCGAGATTCAAGAATAGAGGATAACGCTCAATACGGTTTTAATATCAACACAGCTGGCTCTAATAATTTCTACAACAATCTGATTAACAACACAGAAAACAGTTTCACATCGCTTGATGTGAATTATTTGAATACCTCAAGGCAAACAGGAGACAGAATTATCTCTGATGGCACTGAAATCGGAGGAAATTTCTGGGCAAACCCCAATGGAACAGGTTATTCAGAGACTTGTGATGATGCAGACCAGGATGGTTTCTGTGACCAGGCTTATACAATTGTAGCAGATAACACAGATTATCTTCCTTTGAGCGATGAATATCATGAAGAGCCTCCTGAAGGTATAGAAATAAGTGAATGTACTGTATTGGATCAGCAAGGAGAAACATATCTTTTAACTGAAGATATAGTTGATTCATCACAAGAAATTTGTATGGATGTTGTTGCAAATGACATAATCCTTGATTGTCAGGACCACACAATTGATGGAACCGAGGTCGGAAAGGGTATTTACATTTTCAGAGCATCCCCTGAATCAGTTAACATCACAATAAGAAATTGTGTTATCACAGATCATTACTGGGGCTTCATGGCTTCTCAGTCAAATGATATCCTGATAACAGACTCCGTAGCTAACTCAAATAGGATTGGCTTTGGTCTTTATTCTTCTAGTTCAAACACAATTATAGACTCTGAAGCACAAGATAATGTAGAAAGTGATTTTGGTATGCTTGTTGAAACTGAAGAGAACTGCAACAATAAACTAGAAAATTTTGTTGGTTCGAATGATTTGCCATTTAAATACTTCAATTCTTCAGTAGATTTGTCAAATGAACAACTATCTGGCCTAGTTCTTTGTAATGCGGATGATTCAACTATAGAAAATGTAGTGATAGACGCCTCCCCAACTGAGGGAAACAATCTGATTTATGTATTATTCACTGAAAATTCCGAGTTCACAAACATAAACGCTTCAAATAATTATATTGGTTTCTTTATTGTTGATTCAAACTTTAACACAATAACCGAGTCTACACTGTCAAATAACCTGGGTGGAATTGTTCTTGAGGACTCTGAGGATAACCTGTTCTATAATAATTTCTTTGACAGCACAATGATAGATGTTATGTTCCAGGGTGTAGCATATGCAAACGACTGGAACACAGCAAGACAACCAGGAACCAGAATATTCTCTGATGGAAATGAGATAGGAGGTAATTATTATGTTGGTTACTCAGCAACTTGTGATGATCTAGATTCTGATGGTTTTTGTGACCTGGCGTATGATTTTGAGACTCAGTCAACATGTACTCCTGGTGTGGATTGTTCAGGTAATGCGGATCACCTGCCTTTAAGCGATGAGTACGTTGGACAACCTTCCGAAGAAATAGAGATCAGTGACTGTGAAGTGCTAGATCAACAGGGAGCAACATATCTTCTGACAGAAGATGTTGTAATAAACCCCTCTTATATGTCTTGTATAGGTATAATAGCAGATGACCTCACCTTTGACTGCCAGGGCAACGCAGTAAATGGCGGTACTGGTTTTGCTATTGTTTCACAGAACGCAAATAATATAACAATACAAAATTGTGTTGTTCCAGCTTCTTTCTGGGGTATTGTGTTTATGAATGTTAACAACAGTGTAATACTTGATTCTACAGTTAGTTCAAGTGAAGTTGGTTTTGGTATGGACTCGTCTTATGAGAACGTGATCTCTGGATCTACAGCTACTTCAAATCAGGCGGGTTTTGCTATGTCTGCTTCTGCTGATAACCTGATTTATAATAATCTCTTTGACAATACAGCTAATATTGTTTTGCAAGGATTAATCTATGCAAACGATTGGAATACCACAAAACAGGTAGGAACCAGGATATTCTCTGATGGAAATGAAATCGGAGGAAATTATTACGTTGGATACTCTGATATTTGTGATGATTTTGATGCTGATGGTTTTTGTGATGATGCATACACTATTGAAACAGGAAATGTTGATCATCTTCCTCTGAGCAATAAGTTTGGAGAGCCACCAGTAATTTCTGAAATTGAAATCAGTGACTGTGCAGTTCTAGATCAGCAAGGAGTGACATATCTTTTAACTGCAGATATCATAGATTCATCACAATCAAATTGTATTAACATCACGGCAAATGACCTTACTTTTGACTGTCAGGGATACACAATAGACGGAGTTTTAGATTCTGTTATTTTTGGAATAACTGTTTACAGAGACTCCTCGCAATCAACAAACATCACAATAAAAAATTGTGAGGTCACAGAGTATGAAAGAGGATATTACTTCTTTAATTCAGATTCAAATAATATCTTAAATTCCGTTGCTAGAGACAATACCGCGTTTGGGTTCCAGTTTTATCAGTCAGATAGCAACACAATCCTCAATTCTACAGCTGATTCAAATGGAGGAGGCATTTATAATCTTGGTTTTGGATTTGCTTTAGAGCATTCTGAGTTAAACACATTCACTGATTGCACATCTAAAGATAGTATGACTATGGATTTTTATGCATTAGTTGACGAAACAGAATGTAACAACAACATAGTAAATATGGTTGGTTCAAATGATCTGCCAATAAAGCTTTTCAATAGTGAAGTAGACATATCAAATGAAGAATTATCAGAGCTAATACTCTGTGATGCGGATAATTCAAATATTCAAGACGTAACAATAAGTGGTTCTGCATCAGAAACCAATAATGGACTTGTGGCATTATACACAGATAGCTCAGAGTTCACAAACATAGTCTCTTCAGATAATTATATGGGAATGCTCTTGAGATCCTCACACTTTAATGAGATCTCGGATTCCGTTTTTTCAGGTAATTTCTATGGAATGTATTTTGAGCAATCATGCTTTAACAATTCCATTTATAATAATCATTTTAAAAACGATAATTTTAACATGATCACAGATGAGACTACCAGTGCAAATTATCTGAATACCACAAGACAAGAAGGCGATAGAATATACTCAGAAGGAACTGAAATCGGTGGGAATTATTGGAGCAATTCAGCTGCAACAGGATATTCTGATACTTGTGATGATTTAGATACTGATGGTTTTTGTGATGATCCATATACTGCATTAGAAGGAAATACTGATTACCTTCCTTTGAGCGATGAGTACATTGCTCCTGAAGGAATTGAAATCAGTGACTGCGCAGTTCTAGACCAGCAGGGAGAAACATACTTTTTAACTGCAGATATAATTGATTCATCAGCAATGACTTGTCTTGACATCACTGCAAATGATGTAACACTAGACTGCCAGGGATACACTGTTGATGGAAACGGCGGATCAATTGGTATTGGCATTTCTAGAGCAGAACAAGGCAAATCTAATGCAACAATCAAAAATTGTATAACAACTGAATGGGGTACAGGAGGAATTGCTGTACAATATGGTGATGGCAACACAATAATCAACTGCACTTCAAACCTTAACTCCATGGCTGGAATGATTTTTACGTTTTCAGATTCAAATACTATTTTGGATTCAACAGCTAATAACAATATGCAGTTTGGTCTTGGAATGGGCTATTCAGAGCAAAACACAGTATCAAATTTTGAAGGAAACTCAAATGCAATGGCTGGGCTTTATTTCTCAGATGTAACATCAAACACTATTACTGATTCCATTGTTCAGGAAAATGCGGTTGATGTATATTTAATGCCTGAAATGTATACTCCTGAGGTGTTATGTGATAATACATTTGAAAATGTTACTGGTTCAAATGATTTGCCAGTAGGATTCTACAATAGTCAAGTGAACTTAGCAGACCAGACGTTTTCCGAGCTATTCCTCTGTAATGCAGACAATTCAAATGTTGAAAATGTGGTAGTAACTGGTTCGCAGACAATAAACAACAACGGTGTGTTCCTGATAGGAACAGATGGTTCTACATTAAGAAATATGGATGTTTCAAATAACTACTTTGGTTTTTATTTTATACTTTCTAACTCAAATACCTTAACAGAGTCCATCATGGAAAGCAATGAGATGGTTGGTGTTTTTGTTGATAGTGCTGGCAACTTGATTTATAACAATGTCCTGAACAACTCGTTCAATGCAATGGCAGGTGGTGTAAACGCCTGGAGCGTTGCAAGACAGGAAGGAGACAGGGTTTACTCTGAAGGAAACGAGATCGGCGGTAACTATTATTCAAATCAGTTTGGAACAGGTTACTCTGATGTCTGTGATGATTTAGATACTGATGGTTTCTGTGATAATGAACTTGATTTACAGGATGGTGATTCAGATTGTACAGGTTCAGATAACTGTGATTTCCTTCCTTTAAGCAATGAATTTGTATGTGTAGATAATGATGGCGACACTTATTGTGCAGGATCATCTGATTGTGATGATAACAACGCTTCAATTAATCCAGATGCAGAAGACATTTTAAACAGCGTCGATGATGATTGTGATGGTTCAATTGATGAATTTATTTGCGGTAATGGTGTTCTTGAAGTTCCAGAGTCTTGTGATGATGGAAACTTCATAAATGGAGACGGTTGTTCTGATGTTTGTTTTGCAGAAAACTTAGACGAGGAAATTGAAGAGGTTGAGGTTGTTGATAATGAGGATGGAACTTATGATTATACAGCCACTACAGAGACAGGAGTTCCAATGATAGAAATACAGAATAATGAAGAGCTTGTTGATTTATCAGAAGTAATAGTTGAGCATGATGCATCTTCTGATTCAGTATCTATAAGCGTAGAAAACCTCTCACTAACCGGAACAACAAAGTCTTTCACCTTAATATACTTTGAAAATTTCTGTGTTCTAGACCAACCAGAACTCTCCGGAGGGAATATTGTTGGAAGTGCAGCATGTTTCTCGCATGAAGACAGAATAACCTGGGGCGTAGAAGGTAACCAATGTGATCAGGAAGGAGTTGAAGTAATTGGAAAAGACCAAAACGGAGTTGATGTGTCTCAATACACTTGTGAAAGAGTAATCATTGAAGGCAGCAATTATTCAAAGATAAGCGGCTTAGAGAATACCTATATAATAGCAGTTGATGATGCTGATGGAGACGGCTTCTATTCTGATGAGGACTGCGATGATAACAATCCTGATTTCTATCCAGGCGCAGAAGAAATCTGTGATAACCTTGATAATGACTGTAATGGAATCATTGATGACAATCCAACTGAACCATGTTGTTCTGATGAAGATGGAGATGGTTTTGCAGGAACTCCTTTGGGTTGCGGTCCTGATTGTGATGACACTAACAATGAAATCTATCCAGGAACAACCGAGCTTTGTAATAATCTAGATGACAATTGTGATGGAACCGCTGATGAAGAACTAACTCAAAGCTGCGGAACAGGTGTTTGTGAAGGAACAGAGACATGTTCAGAAGGTATCTGGAGTTCTTGTTCAACAGAAGGACAGGATGCAGGTGTATGCGCACTTTGTGTTGATGGAAATGCTTCCTATGATGAAACGCAGGATGTAGATTGTTCTCCTTACAATAATGAGGAGATTGCAACATGTTTCAACATTCCTGATAACATCTCTTACACTTGGGATTATGGAGCTGCCTTCGCAAGCGAGTGTGTAGCTGTTGATGAGTGTTCAAGTGAAGAGCAGACAATTACTAATACATGTGACATCGCACAATGTGGTGCTGAGTGTGAAGAAGACTCTGACTGCCCATACACTGTTTGCACTTCATATGATGGCTGTTATGACGGAACTTACAGGGAATATATCAACATGGCAAATACTTGTCAGGAAGGGTGTGATTGCACAAGTAACGATTGCGGATTATACGATGAGATAATCACAGATGTTGATGAAGACGGTTTTGACACTGAATGTGATGAAGATTGCAATGATAATGATAACACAATAAACCCAGGAGCACTTGAGATTTGTGATAGAAAGGATAATGATTGTGATGGTGTGATTCCAGTAGATGAAATAGATAATGAGGGTGATGGATTCACAGAGTGTGAAGGTGATTGCGATGATGCAGACCCTGAATCATATCCAGGAGCACCTGAACTTTGCGATTTGAAAGACAACAATTGCGATGGTGTGA
Source organism: bacterium (assembly GCA_024206195.1). Next base: position 22,466 of record JAAGZO010001228.1, read on the forward strand.
TTGATGAGGGTTGCATGCAGTCTAATGTTGAATTCACAAAGACTTCCAGGGGAAATGGCAGATGGCATAGCCCTAAGGTTGTTGTTGGTGTTGAAGGACAGGATGTTGTTGCTTATGATAAGTCCTGCGCTGAAGGTGTTGTAGGAGATTCTTGGGCAGATTTCACTAGAAGGCCGTATTCCAACAAAGAGACAGAGATTGAGGCTATTATTAACACATGTGGAGATCCTGTTGATGTATGTACAACTGACAGCGAAGGCGAGTGTTCATTGAATCTGCCAGAGAATGTTGAATACATAACATTCTCTGAATTCCCATCATGGTCTTGTATAGCTAAAATTGCTAATAGGCCTCCGGGAATGAATTGGAGAGAAAGATGGCAATGGATGAAAACTCAATGTCAGGACACAGGTGATTTGAAGTATGCAATACAAAAGAACCCTGTAGATTCACCTGATGATGTAGCCATATTTGCTGTATTTGAAACAAGATGGGGAGCACTACATCCAATTGTACACTTAGGAACAATCTTTGGTTCAGTACTTGATGTCTCAGCAACAGAATACATCCTACAGATTCCAGATGGAGAAGTATTCGATGAGGTACTAGATCCTAACAATGAGGTTGAACTGTTGTATCCTCTTGTTTTGACATCTGACAGCGATTGGGAGGTTGCTATTAGTGCAACACCTCCAGAAGGCTATGAGATTGTGACACCAACAGAAACACCAATTGATGTTTCTGAGGAGAATCCTCAGACAGTTGTCATTGGTTACAAGCCAATTGTTGAGTGAGGTGCAAGATGAAGAAGCTATTTGCCTTTTTTATTATTATTTTTCTTTTTTCTTTGTTTACAACTAGTGTTTTAGCTGAAGATGCAGGTTTAACAGTTGCAGCAAAACACCCTGGGGAAGGAGAAGAACTCAAAACACTGGATGTTGAAAATATCGAGGTAGAACCTGAACCAGAAAGCGGAGTAAATGTTACAATAATTGTCTTGATCATTGCAGCCATTATTATCATAGGCCTTATTATTTGGAGATTATTCTTTAAAAGGTAACTTTTTAAGCAAAATCTTTATAAAGGACGAATAAACTCGTTTCTTTGACCTAATGGGCCCATGGTTTAGTGGTTATAACGCCGCCCTTACAAGGCGGATGTCCCCAGTTCGAATCTGGGTGGGCCCATACAATCTTTTTGCGGCAGTAGTTTAGTGGTATGACATGTCCCTGCCACGGACATAACCCGAGTTCGAATCTCGGCTGCCGCATATTCTTTTAATGCAAAGGTTTATATTCTCAATACGCCATTTATACTTAAAAAGAGGTATGCTGTGATATCATTCGCATTTGATCTAAATTTTGGAATGTTTATTCCTCTTATAATTCTCTTGACGCTTTTGCTGCTTTTCCTTAGGCAGGGTTATAAATACAGAGACACAAGATACCTCTTTATCGCATTCATCTGCTTGACAGTTGGTACTCTATTTGCTTTTATTGAGCCAGTTGGAATATTTTCATCACACGCAACAAAATTCCTTCAGCACACAATTGGAGCAACATTGACAGGCTGGCTTTTGGCAATGGATTCCTATTATGCATTAAAACTAAAGAAGAGGCTAAGCAAATGAACTGGGTATTGTTTATAATGGACTTGATAGCAGTACTTGGTTTTTCAGTGGCATTTTATCATTCACTTAGATTCTACAAGCTTGACCGATTTACATCAGCAAGCGTCTCAATTCGGTCAACTGCGCTATTCACAGGAGTTATCTGGTGTGTTTTCCTTGCTTTTTCTACAGCATTTAACAATATTCTTCTTCTTGAGCAGTCCGCTGCCTATCTTCTTTCTTTTATGGGCGGATTATTCGCAGCCCTGATAATAGCAAAGATGTATTAAAAAGAAGTGGGCCCGACGCGATTTGAACGCGTGACCACCGGCTGTCCTAGATTGTACCGATGATGGTCATATAAGACCGGCGCTCCACCAAGCTAAGCTACGGGCCCTTACTATTCGTGGATTAAACTTTCATTAATAAATGTTTCTCTCTATGTTGATTTCTCCGCAAGCTTTAAAAACAAACCCACTTTTCTCTAGAAATATGCCTCGCTGGTGTAGTCCGGCCAATCATGCGGCCCTTTCGAGGCCGCGACACGGGTTCGAATCCCGTGCGAGGCATTTTATTTTCTTAAGAAATCAACATCTTTTTAAACAAACCTTCGTTATCTCCTTCTATGAAGTTACCAAAAGCATTGTTTGATACTGTACGTGCATCAGGTAGCTAGTTTTCTCTTCAGAATTTACATTCATGTGAGGTTTCTAAAATGGAGTATGTAAAGGATTTAAAATGGAAAAAAGGAATGAGTGTTAAAGAATTAGTGGATTCTTATCAAAACATCGGCTTCCAGAGCATAGAACTTGCAAAAGCATCGCAGACTATAATCAAGATGAAAAAGGCATCTGCAAAAATATTTCTTACATTCACCTCAAACATGGTCACATCAGGCCTTAGAGGCTTTTTTGCCCAGATAATCAGCCTGAAAATGGCAGACGTTATAGTAACAACAGTTGGCTCAATAGAAGAAGATATCATGAAAGCAAAAGGAGAGAAATTCGCAATTGGTGATTTCCACTCAGATGATATTGCTCTGCACGAGAAAGGTGTAAATCGTGTTGGCAATTTGTTCATAACAAATGAATCCTATGGCAATTTTGAGAATCTTGTGCTTCCAATGCTCGATAAATTGTATGAAAAAAAGAAACGCTGGCCTGTTTCAGAGATGCTAAAAGAAATCGGATTAATGATAAATGACGAAGACTCCTTCCTTTACCAGGCAGCAAAGAACGATGTTCCTGTTTTCTGCCCAGCAATAACAGATGGCTCCTTTGGATTCCATTTGTTTATGTTTCAGCAAAAACACGATGATTTTATCGTCGATGTTGTGCAGGATTTCAAAAACATTTTAACTAGCACCTCCCAAGATGATATTAAAGGCCTAATTTCACTAGGGGGAAGCATTTCAAAGCACCACGCAATCCTAGCATGCCTCTTAAACGGCGGGTTAGATTACGCTGTTTACATGACTACAGCAAGACCTTCATCAGGAAGCATGAGTGGTGCAACAACAAACGAAGCAAAGAGCTGGGGAAAGATAAAGGATGACTCTGACGCTGTAACAGTCATTGGCGATGTTTCAATAACATTCCCGCTGGCAATGATAAACGCCTTGGAGGAACTTAAATGATTGACTCTGCAAGATTCATAATGAGTAGATCCAAACTATTGGAACAATACAATAAAATTAAAGAGTATGCAGACCTGGTTTCCTACAGCGCGAAAACAAACTATGACATTGCAGAGATTCTTGAAGACGTAACAGATAGTCATTTCAGCATACATTCTTTAGAGAGTTTGAATAAAATTGGAAACAAAAAAAGGGTTTGGTTTCTAGCACAAGCATGGAATGAAGAGGAATTAACCAGATTATTCTCAACAGGTGTTCGGAACTTTATTGTTGACAATGAAAACGATTTAAATGCATTGCTTGAATTCATTGAAAAGCACGAGAAAAAGGTAAATCTTCTCCTGAGGATGAGGTTAAAAGAGAACACAATTCACACAGGAAAATATTTTGTTTTCGGCATGTATGCTGAGCAGATAAATAAATTTATTCCAGAGCTTAGAACAAACAAGCAGATAGCTAGTCTGGGTCTGCATTTCCACAGAAAAACTCAGAATACGAGTGAGTGGTCACTAAAATATGAGCTGGAATCCGCAGTCCTTCCTGAAATAATACAAAACATAGACTTTGTTTGCATGGGTGGCGGTATACCTGTCAAGTACAAGAACTTCAGAGCAGACCTTCTGGATAATATTTTTAATGAAATAAAGACTTTGAAAGAGTGGCTCAATCAAAACAACACAAAGCTGATCATAGAGCCAGGCCGTTTCATATCAGCACCGGCTATAAAGCTTGAAACAACAATAAAGAACATCTACAACAACAACATCATAATAAACTGCTCTGTCTACAATTCTGCAATGGACACCTTTGTTGCAAACATTAAGCTTGAAGTAGAGGGCGAACTAGAAACAGGAACAGCATTCACAATAAAAGGTCAAACGCCATGCAGCATGGATATCTTCCGCTACAAGGTTTTCTTAGACAATCCAAAAATTGGGGATAAACTAGTATTCCTTAATGCAGGAGCATATAATTTTTCATCAGATTTCTGCAACTTAAATAAACTAAGAACAGATATTGTTGATTAATTTTTTTCATGAGGTATTGTTTCTCCATGTGGAGATTTCTTCGGGTTCTTTAGAAATGCATCCAGTCTTTTTATCGACTCTTCAGAAAAAGCATGTTCTAACCTGTGTGCTTCATCATGAACCTTTTTTTGGTCATATTTCAGGACATCTGCGAGGAAAACCTCGATTACTCTGTGGTTATGCATCACCCTTTTGGCCTCATTCCTGCCCTTTTCTGTGAAAAAAATCTTGGAATAGGGGTTAGCCCTCAGAAAACCCAGAGAAATAAGTTTCTTGATCATTGCAGAGACGCTCGGCTTGGAGATATTTAGCTCAGTTGCAACATCAACTGCTTTTATGCCTAGTTTTTTGTCTGCCTGTTTCTCACTTAAATAATAAATTGTCCTCAGATAATCCTCAGCTGAAACACTCATACACCCTTCCAATTAGGTTGTCTATTTAAACCTTTCTCAGAGTTAGCTCAAGCTAACTTTTACATATATCTCTCAAAGTATAGAATCCAGTTCAATAAACTTTTTATATGAACCCTTATCATTTGCTGGAATGATTGATGACGGAGGTATGGATTACAGAAAGGACTTAACTGAATACGGTTCAGTTGTTTTTGATAAGGGTTCTTTAAATTGTAGTATGCGTAGTTCTGTAAAACATCTTACAGATGATAGTGTTGACAAGCTTGTTGAGGTTTATATTGCTTCTGCAAGAGATGAACCTCTTTTATCTAAAGGAAGACTATCCAAAGTAGGTCAAGGCGGCATAGTTTTAACTACGCCCCCACGTTTTGGTTCTGAAGATGAACAAAGTCATGCTTATTTGTTTCATAGTCCAGACTGGGCAGTTATGCAGATAATTGAACAGGGAACTGGAGAACTGCTTTATCATAATCCAAACATTCATACACCCTATGTTGAGCCTGTTATTCCTGAAGTTATTCTTTTGGAGGTACTACTCACTACACCCAAGACCCTATTAGATTATACAGAAACCCCTGATATCTTTAACAGCTAGTTTCTCAATCTACAATAGGTTTTATTTCCTGGCCAAAAAGTTCAGAAACCTTCTTGCAATGATTCGCAATATTCTTCTTGAAATAAGGCTCATGTTGTGATTGTATCTTTCCAACAACATAATATCCTATTGCCATCATTGCTGCATTGTTTGCATTCTTTGGCAGCGGGATTTCAAGCCTCGCTTTCTTATTGCCAAAATGTTCATTCTTGTATCCAAAGCCGATAAACATCTCTTTTGGAGACTCATTAATATCTGCCGCGTGCTTCATCTGCTCTACAGTTTTTACCCTTCCGGAAACATACGGTTGAAGAAGCTCCTCAAACTTTATATTGAACATTGCTTTTACACTGTCGAACTTCGGTGGAACAATAAGGCAGAAAGAATCATAATCTGCAAAGTTCTTTGGTATGATCGGGTCAACATCATTTTTTATGAAAGAAAGAATTTCACCAGCATCTTCTTTGGTTACTGCTAGCAACATTCCAAGGTATGTTGAAACATTATATGTATATGGCTCACGATTCTTTGGGAAAACAAGAACTTTTTCAGAATCAATAAATTCCTTTGCAGGAGCATCAGGATTGCATGTTAATAGCCAAACCTCAATATCTTCTTTCCTCAGTTTTTCTGCAATTATGACTGCATGTTTAGAACCTGATGCAGACACAATAACAACACCGCCAATAGAAGGAATTGAATCCAGTTTCTCTTTGTAGCTGCTCTCATTTGAAAAAACAGCGTCAAAATCCTTGAATGCAGTCTTTCCATTGTCAACATAAACCTGTTCCTTGAACAGCATCTTTCCAGTTGTCTCTGCATTGCCGCTTCCAATAACTAAGGGTCTTTGTATATGATTCAAATCAAGCTTTGGAACACCTTTCTTAACAAAAAGCTCCAGAGCAGCAATAACAGCAACATCTAGGTCTGGTATGCTGTTGATATCAAATTTTTCCATAATATCTATATTTGACTCCATTTCTTCAACAAGGAGATTGGTGCTTTTTATAGTTTACGAACATCCTACTTTGTCCTACATCAATAACTTTATAAATTACAGGACTAATTAATATACTGATGAAGTCCAAAGACCAGCAGCTAGTGGAGAAATTCATCCGCGAATTGGTTAAGGAGATTGTGAAAAAGCACAAGAAAGACATAGATTTCATGATTCTTTATGGCTCTGCAGCAAGAGGAGAATTCATAAAAGGTGTTTCTGACATTGATCTGGTTATACAGACAAAAGATGAGACTGCAGTAAAGCCAATAAACAAGAACTCTGCAGAGATTTTCTGGAAACTTAATAAGAAATACAAGACAGGCTTTGAAAAATCCTGCAAAAAAAGCTCAAATAGCTTGTTGGGAAAAGTAACAAGGAAGCTGGAAAAGCAGGCTCAGCTTTTCACACCATTATTTGTTTTCGGTCCAAAAGACATGGACTGGGAAAAGGGATACATAAACAAAAAAGATTTGATTCTTGGAGCAATACTCATTGCCTCGCAGCCAACAATCTTCTACAAATTCAAGCATGAGGGAAAAATATGCTACGGAAGAGACATAAGAAAGGAAATCAATCCAAGGTTTAATCTCTGGGAGCGTTACAAAGGTCTGGTTATTCCACAGCACCTGATTGTTTTTGCCATGTTCATTGTTCCGGTAATGCCAAGGACTGCAGTAAAGTACTGTACAAAAGCAATCCTCTACGAGCAGGATTCTGCGTTAGTTTACCTTAATGAAATTCTTTCAATGAAAAAGAACAAGAAGCTCGAGCTGGAAAAAGCAACACAGTTTGATCTGGAAACAAAAAAGCTGAATCAGATTATAGAATTCAATCTTTCACTAAAATACAATTTTGTAAAGCCAAAGTACTTTGGCATCATTGAGGAAGCTTTGGACTACAAACGAAACGGTTTCCAAAAAGGAAGAAAAAAAGCAGTAAGCTATGTCTTTCGTTCTCTAAGGTTTGTTCTTTTATTAAACTGGAGCGTCATGATAAAAAGAGCGCTGAGAATTCAGTGATTTACAAATTCTTAAAACTCTTGCTTATTCCATCATTCCAGAATTCTGGTAATGAATACCTAAGCAATCCTTCGAATTCGTCGTCCATAACATAGAAATGTGCTTTTCTTTCATCCAATCCTTTGAAATGCGTACTTACTTTTTCATACATTTCTTTTATTGCTTTTCTCTCGAACTTTGCCTGCAATAAAGATGGTTCTTTCAGAACTATTGTATCAGCTAAGCGCAAAACATTCAAATCAATCATTGCAGAGTTTTGCGCAATAAGAATCAAGCTTAAATTTTTGTGTCGTGCAATTGCCATTAATTTTCCAAGCTGTTTGTTGGCAGACTTCATTGCATCCCTCGAGCCAAATGTTACAGCACCTTCATCAATCAATACAATTGCATTGTTGGAAATATCCTCGATTTCTTTTGCTTTTTTTATTCCAAATGGCAAATTAGCAGAATCAAATCCCATTGCACAAACTTTTCTTCTCGAGGATTTTTTGAAGAGTTCTAAAAATTTCATACCTAAAGCGGTTTTTCCAGAACCTCTTTTGCCTGTAATCAAAACAATATTGCTTCCTTTCAACAATCTTTTTTTGAAATCTTCATACTCTCCTTTCTCTTTCTTAACAACACTAAATGCATTGTATGGCTTTTTTTCTTTCTTTTTTTCCTTGAAAAAGTTGAATATCCCCATAATGCAGACAAATGTCACGATGCATTTAAATCTTTCTTAAATACATTAACTTTATAAATAACCTGTTTATTCTTATTTTCGAATGAAAAGAAGCTCTCGAAGATGGAAGAAAAAGAAGCAAATGCGCTGGAAATGGCAGCGTAAAAAGCTTAAAAAGGTAAAGAGAGCTAGGAAGGGCGGAGCTGGAAGATAGCTTTGGTTTTCCGAAATCTTTATATATGACCGCTTCATCACAAATTATACTCAAATAGATTGGTTATATCGCCACCAATTCTTAAGTTAAGTTTTTTTACATCATGAATACTTGATATTGTTATCAAGTACGATTTAATTTTGTGAGGTGATCAATGTAGTGATCACGACAATTCCAAATAAGACCAAAAATTGCGATCGACCAAATAAGATAAATGATTTTATTTCTCCCTGTAGGATTACGTTGTTTTAATTCCCGTTGATCCTGCGGGGGATTGCTGCTATTGGGATTCGACTAAGCCATGCAAGTTCTGGTGGCAACACCGGCAGACTGCTCAGTAACACGTCGTTAACTTACCCTTAGGTCGGGGATACCCTTGGGAAACTGAGGTTAACACCTGATATAAGATTGGTACTGTAATGTTCTTTCTTTGAAAAGCAATGCCTAAGGATAGGACGGCGACCGATTAGGTTGTTGGCGGGGTAATGGCCCACCAAGCCCAAGATCGGTAGGGGCCTTGAGAGAGGTAGCCTCGAGAAGGGCACTGAGATACTGGCCCTAGCCCTACGGGGTGCAGCAGGCGCGAAACCTTTACAATGCACGAAAGTGTGATAAGGGAATCCCAAGTGCTTGTAGTTTCTATAAGCTTTTGCCAAGAGTAAAGACCTTGGCGAATAAGTGGTGGGCAAGACTGGTGCCAGCCGCCGCGGTAACCCCAGCGCCACAAGTGGGAATCACATTTATTTGGCCTAAAGCGTTCGTAGCCGGTCTGGTAAATTCCTTGTGAAATCGCTCTGCCTAACAGAGCGGCGTGCAGGGAAGACTGTCAGACTTGGGACTGGGAGGAGTCAGAAGTATGCTTGGGGGAGCAGTAAAATGCTATAATCCCTTGCAGACTACCTGTGGCGAAGGCGTCTGACCAGAACAGTTCCGACGGTGAGGGACGAAAGCGAGGGGAGCAATCCGGATTAGATACGAGATATCATGTCTGATTTCTGGAGTTAGCTCGTAAATTGCTTCTATTAGACTATTACGAGAAAACAAAAGAAGTCGCTAAATGATGATTACTCGCTAACTACCCGAGTAGTCCTCGCTGTAAACTCTGCGAGCAAGGTGTTGCATATTCTTCGTGGATATGCAGTGTCGAAACGAAGGTGTTGAGCTCGCCGCCTGGGGAGTACGGTCGCAAGACTGAAACTTAAAGGAATTGGCGGGGGAGCACTACAAGGGGTGCGGCGTGCGGTTTAATCTAATTCCACACAGAGAACCTCACCAGGGGCGACGGCAGAATGAAGGTCAGGCTAAAGACCTTACCTGACAAGCCGAGAGATGGTGCATGGCCGCCGTCAGCTCGTGCTGTAAAGTGTCCTGTTAAGTCAGGCAACGAGCGAGACCTGCGCTTACAATTGCTAACGAGTTCTTCGGAATGATCGAGCACATTGTAAGAACTGCCTTGGAAACGAGGAGGGAGGTGCAGGCTACGGTAGGTCTGTATGCCTCGAATCCCCTGGGCTACACGCGCGCAACAACGGTAGGGACACTGGGACACAACTCCGAAAGGAGAAGTTAAACCTCTAAACCCTATCCAAGTTCAGATTGAGGGCTGCAACTCGCCCTCATGACGATGGAATCCCTAGTAATCGGACTTCAACATAGTCCGGTGAATACGTCCCTGCTCCTTGCACACACCGCCCGTCAATCCACTCGAGCAGGGTCTAGATGAGATCTAGCTTTTTTGGTTAGCGCGAATCTAGGCTCAGTGAGATGGGATAAGTCGTCACAAGGTAGCCGTAGGGGAACCTGCGGCTGGATCACCTCCTTTTTTTTTTTAAAATGAACGAAACAATCTTTCAGGAAATTAAGATCCCTGGCGAGAACATACTTCTCGTGATAAAGGGTGCAGCTTTGCAAGATAGAAAGCTGTGTGTTTTTGATTTAGGAAAAAAATTGAAATGGGAAAAACCAATCGAGTCATTGGGTTTTGCTTTTGTTTCACGAAACGAGATTTTCAAAACAAGGTGCATATGCGCATGCATAGGCACAACAGATGATCCAAAATTTTTAGAATTTGATGTTGAAACAGGCAAAAAATTTGAGGGAAACTCCAGGTGATAGAGGAGGACAAAAATGGACTCACATATAATTATAGAATATGTAAAACCTGCTGTTGTTCATGAGTTAGGAGCTAGGCTTGCACAACTTAGCGCAGATAATGGAGAACAACAAGGAAGTGCGCGTGACATACCAGGGTATCTAAGCTCAGTTGACCCTGATGATGAATACGCTGTTATTTTATCCTTGCCTTTGGATAAAGAAACAACTTTTGATGATGTTGAGAAAGGAAAAGCAATTTTAGAAACAATAATAAGAATCGAGCCTTTCCCTGAAAAGCTCAGCGAGCCAACCATACGCGATGACGGTGGTTTGGCTGTTTGGAACGAAGATGGATCCAAAAATTGGATTTTTGGATTCAAAGATATATATCAAGGAATTTAATTCATTAACAATGGGCCCGTAGCTCAGCCTGGAAAAGGGTCCGAGTAGCGGGCTCGTTGGGCTATAGAGCATCGCCCTTGCAAGGCGGGGGCCTCGGGTTCAAATCCCGACGGGTCCATTCATACTCATCAATTCCAAAGTGATGTGTTTGCTAGGCATTTCGGATGAATGCCCTGCATAGGTTAAGATAGAGCTCGGTAATACTGAGATCAAATCCTATTTATGAAGCCATGCGTGTTGGAGGATACTATTAGGTGGAAGACTCGGCTCAAACGCTGAATAAGGACGCGACAAGCTGCGTTATGCCCCGGCGAGTCGCATGTAGACATTGAACCGGGGATTTCTGAATGAGACTTCTCCTTGGATCCGTAAGGATGGGGAACGCAGGGAATTGAAACATCTTAGTACCTGCAGGAAAAGAAATCAATCGAGATGCTGCTAGTAACGGCGAGTGAAAACAGCACAAGGCAAACCGAATCCTTTTTTGAAAGAGAAAGGAAATGTGGTGTTTAGACTTTCTTACAACTCTCTCTTGGGAACTTGAAGTCTGCTGGAAAGCAGTTCCATAGAGGGTGATAGTCCCGTAAAGGCAACTTAGAAGAGTTTGAAAGTCTCTAGAGTACCGTTTGCTGGATACCAAACGGGAATTTGGGAGTTACCAACTTCTAACCTTAAATACGTTTTGAGACCGATAGCGTATAGTACCGTGAGGGAACGTTGAAAAGAACCCTTATCGGGGAGTTCAAAGAATCCGAAACCTAATAGTGATAGTGTGATAGGGCACTAAGGTGTTCTATCGTGCGTTTCGAATAACGTGCCAGGGAGTTTATCTGAGTAGCAAGGGTAATCCTTTATTGGAGCACCCTAAGCGAAAGCAATAAGCCCGCAATTTATGAGGGGCGAGGTATGAAAGTGCCTGGAGTTACTTGGATAAGATCCGAAGCTGGGCGATCTAGCCGTGGGTAAGGTGAAGCAGGGGTAAAATCCTGTGGAGGCCTGAAGAGGTGCTGTGAACAAGCGTTCTTCTAACCTGTGGCTAGGGGTGAAAAGCCAATCGAGCCCAGCGATAGCTGGTTCCTACCGAAGTTGGCCGTAGTCAAGTCTCAAAGGAGACAGCTGGGGAGGTAGAGGTACGGATTGGGGATTTAGGCGTCGAAAGATGTCGGTCCCTTGTCCAACTCCAAATGCCTCAGCGTCGTAGATATTGGGAAACGGGGAGTCCGGGGTAAGCTTGGCTCCCGAAAGGGGAACAACCCAGACTACAGTTAAGGTCCCAAAATACTAGCTAAGTGTTAAAGGGTGAAGAGTGTCCGTAGCCTAAGACAGCGAGGAGGTTGGCTCAGAAGCAGCCATCCTTTAAAAAGTGCGTAACAGCTTACTTGTCAAGGTTGCGGGTCTCTAAAGTGGACGGGGCTAAGTTAGTTACCGATACTGTAGACGTCGAAAGACGTGGTAGGTAGGCGTTCTGTTAGGGTAAAAGCGTCCTCGCGAGTGGATGTGAACCTTTCAGAAATGAAAATCCTGGCGGTAGTAGGACCTGAGCAGCGTGAGAACCGCTGCCACCGTAAGGGCAAGGGTTCCTTGGCAATGCTGATCAGCCAAGGATTAGTTGATCCTAACCGACTTCATAAATTGTGTGTCGGGAAAGGGAAAAAGGTTAATATTCCTTTACTGTTTAAGTATGTACGGCGACGTAAGTTCTATTTGTGACGCTTTTGGCTAGGTTGACATCTGATCAACGATGTTAATCAGGATAATTCAGTGGAGTATCGTAACGATGAGAAACTGAATAAACCTGAGAATAGTAGAGTTTTGCTCTATTCAGCCGATGCCTGGAGCCCGTGAAAAGCGAATAGGAAAAAATCTTGAACAATCATACCAAGAACCAGCACAGGTGCCCCTAGGTGAGAAGCCTAAGGTGTGAAGGTCTAATCAAATTGAGGGAATTCGGCATATTAGCCCCGTACCTTCGGTATAAGGGGTCCCTGCAGCTGTGTTCGTATGAATGCAGTTGCAGGGCGCAGTGACTAAGAGGGTCCGACTGTTTAACAAAAACTTAACTCTCTGCTAGCCCGTAAGGGTGTGTATAGGGGGTGACGTCTGCCCAGTGCCAGTACTTCAAACTCCTTTTCAAGGGAGCTAAGAGCTGGTAAACGGCGGGAGTAACTATAACTCTCTTAAGGTAGCGAAATACCTTGTCGTTTGATTGACGACGTGCATGAATGACGTAACGAGATCCTCACTGTCCCCAATTTGAGTCCTCCGAACACACTTTCCTGGTGCAAAGGCCAGGGATCTCCAGTGGGAAGTGAAGACCCCGTGAAACTTTACTGTAGCTTGTTGCTGCAATGTGAGCTTCGCTGTGTAGCGTAGGTGGTAGTTGCTTGATGCTTGATCGCTAGATTAAGTTTAGACAAAAAATGAAACACCACCCTGTGAAATTTGCGTTGCTTACCAGCATTGCTGGGACAACTATAGGCAGACAGTTTGGCTGGGGTGGCACTCTGCTGAAATTGTATCAGCAGAGCCCAAAGGTTGGCTCAGACGGGTCAGAAATCCGTCGTAGAGTGTAAGGGCAAAAGCCAGCCTGACTGCGTTTCCACTAAGCAGAAACTCAGAAAAGAAATTTAGGCCTAGCGAACCTCTGTGCCTTATTGGTTGGGGCCAGAGATGACCAAAAAGTTACTCCGGGGATAACAGAGTTGTCTCGCCCGAGAGCTCATATTATCCCTTTTGGTTAAGAATCGCTTTATCCAAAAGGGTAGAGTAAATCGACGGCGAGGCTTGCTACATCGATGTCGGCCCTTCCTATCCTGGTTGTGCAGAAGCAGCCAAGGGTGGGGGTGTTCACCCATCAAAAAGGTTTTCAGACATTGTAGCTCTGATTACACCTCTGATAGAGGGATCGCGAGCTGGGTTCACAACGTTGTGAGACAGTTGGTTTAATATCTACTGGAGATGTTTAATGTCTGAGGGGAAGGAAGCTTTAGTACGAGAGGAACAAGCTTTCGAGGCCACTGGTCCACCGGTTATCTGACAAGGTAGGCCGGGCAGCTACGCCTTACAGGGATAAGTGCTGAAAGCATCTAAGCACGAAGCCCTCCTCGAAAATAGACATTATGGACTCCTATAGAAGATAGGTTTAATAGAGCGGGAGTGTAAGCACGAAGGCAACGACGTGTTCAGCTCGCCGCCACTAATCGTTCGTATCAACACGCATGGCATTTCATTTATTTTAAACTGAAAAGTTTAAAATTCAAAAACTTTAGTCACAGTTTTTGTTATTTTACTTTTTCTTTTAGATTATTTTTAGTTAGTGTAAACTACAAAGAACTTCTAAAGAAAAATTAGAACTAGCGATAGCTCTACAGAAAACTATATAAACTAACTATTCTAAATACGCTTTTATGGCAACGAAAAAATCAGATGACAGAACAATGGCAATATTGGCCCATGTACTTGGTTTACTTGTTGGTTTTTTAGGACCACTAATTATATTGCTTGCAGTAGAAAGCGAGTACGTAAAGAATCATGCAAGAATTGCTTTGAACTGGCAGTTTAGTGTTTTGATATATTTAATCATATGTCTTCCACTAATGATTATTCTTATCGGAATTCCACTCATATTTGCAGTGAGTTTGGTTGATTTTATCTTCCCGATAATTGCAGCAGTTAAAGCAAGCAACGACGAACTCTGGAAGTATCCTGTTTCAATTCCTTTTTTTAAGGTGAAGTAGGTAAGCTTAGAAACCAAAACATATTAAAGCGGGAGCTCTATTAAGATGTTATGCTTGATTTATCCATATGGGTATTAGTCTTTGTAGTAAGTCTTGTTGTTTTAATCAAAGCAGCAGACTCTTTCACTATTTCTGCAGAGAAGATTGGCCTGTATTTCGGTCTTCCGGCATTTATTGTTGGTGTTACAATAGTTTCAATAGGAACCTCGCTGCCAGAGCTTGTTTCATCCATATTTGCTGTTTTAAGCAACTCCTCTGAAATCGTTGTTGGAAATGTTGTTGGTTCAAACATTGCAAACATACTTCTTGTTTTGGCTGTTGCTGGTATAATCGGAAAAAGAGTACATATTGAGAAAAAGCTTCTTCGTGTAGACCTTCCTTTAATGGTGGTTTCTGCTTTTGTTTTGGCAATAACTGTTTGGGATGGTCTTTTTTCTTTGCCAGAAGCCTTTCTTTGTCTTCTTTGCCTAATTATTTATTTGTTCTACATAATAAGAAAGCACAGGCGCAGCGGTCCTGAAATCAGAAAAGAGATGAAATCAGAGATAAAAGTAAAAAGAAGATTTGACTGGAAAGCACTTACATTCCTTATTATAAGCACAATTTTAATTTACCTTAGCGCTAAATACACAATAGAATCAGTTGTTAGACTTTCAGCAATGTTGAATATTGGAAAAGAGATAGTTGCAGCAAGTGCAATTGCAATAGGAACTTCGCTGCCTGAATTAATGGTTACTGTGTCTGCAGCTAGGCGAGGAAAGCCAGAAATAGCAGTAGGAAACATAATAGGCTCTAACATCTTTAACTCATTTGCTGTTATGGGTGTTCCAGCATTAGTTGGAAGCTTAATAATACCTCCTAGCATACTAGCATTCAGCTTGCCTGTAATGCTTCTAGCCACATTACTGTTCTTCTTTATATCAATGGATAAAGAAATCACAAGGGCAGAAGGCATTGTTCTTCTTATATTCTATGCATTCTTCATTGCAAAGCTATTTAATGTGTTCTGAACCGCTACATTTTAAAACACCGCACTATTTCTTCTCCCTATGTCAATAGAAATAATGGCTCCAGCAGGCTCTTATGAGTCTCTGATGGCTGCAATCAAAGCAGGAGCAGGCTCAGTCTACTTTGGAGTCGGCAATCTTAACATGAGAAGCAGGTCTGCAAACTTTCAGTTCGATGATCTGAAAAAGGTAGCAGCAATCTGCAAAAAACACAAAGTAAATTCATATCTCACATTAAACACTGTAATGTATGATGAGGATATAAAATCAATAAAGAAAATATGTGATATTGCAAAGAAAGCAGGCATAACAGCAGTTATTGCAAGCGATATCTCTGTTATCAACTACTGCAACAAGATTAACTTGGAAGTGCATATGTCAACTCAGGTCAACATAAGCAACATAGAGGCAGTTAAGTTCTACTCAAAATTCGCAGATGTTATTGTTCTTGCAAGAGAACTAAACCTGGAGCAGATAAAAAATATTGTGAGTGAGATAAAAAAGCAGAAAATAAAAGGGCCAAAAGGAAAATTAATCCAAATAGAAATCTTCATCCACGGCGCATTATGCGTTTCAATATCCGGAAAGTGCTACATGAGTTTAGCGCAGTACAACAAATCTGCAAACAGGGGTGCTTGCTTGCAAGCATGTAGAAGATCATACAAAGTAATTGATGATGAAACAGGGGATGAACTAAAAATTGACAATCAGTTTGTAATGTCTCCAAAGGATCTCTGCACAATTTCAGTCCTTGATAAGATCCTAAAATCAGGAGTTACTGTTTTGAAGATTGAAGGCCGTGGAAGATCTCCAGATTATGTTTACAAAACAACAAAAGCATACAAGGAAGCAATTGAAAGCATAGAAAACAAGACATACACAAAGAAAAAAATTGACAACTGGCTTAAAGAACTCGGCTCTGTTTACAATCGCGGTTTCTGGCACGGCGGATACTATCTTGGAAACAAGCTTGGTGAGTGGTGTGACCGCTATGGTTCAAAAGCAACAGAGAAAAAAACATTCCTTGGAATCTGCAATAACTATTACACAAAAAAGAGCATTGCAGAGTTCACACTGCAGGCAGGCGGTATTAAGAAAGGCAGTAAAATAATCATCACAGGCCCTACAACAGGCGTTATAGAAACAAAACTTGAAGACTTCTTTGTAGACGAAAAGCCAACAACACAAGCAAAAAAAGGAGATATCATAACATTCAAGCTAAACGAAAAAACAAGAATGAATGATAAGCTGTTTGTTGTAGCCCCTATTAAGTGATAACAAAACCGAAAGATTTATAAAGCACGGTTCTATTTAATGGTCTATGGCAATAGAACTCATAGCTAATGGGGAATACGAGAAGATAGAACGGAATAATAAGAAGTATAAACCTTTAGTGAAAAAACTCATTGCAGCTGATGCTGTTTCTGAAAAGTTAATAGAACATGATCTAGAAGATATCATGCCAAAGGAACAAAACGAGTACTTGGCTATTTTGAAGTTATGTGGTAAACCAGTAGCTTATCTAAGACATTCTTGTTATGATTCGCTTGACGAGCTTGAAACCGCAATGCCTGACCTTTTGGATATAGATAAAGAGGAACAGGAACGCTTTAAAGATATTCCTTCTATTGTACTTTCTGAAAAATCGCCAATGGAATACCTAAGGGATGCTGATGGAAATTCTGTTGATTCACTTGATCTTGCTTCTCGCACAGGTCTGCCTAGTGAAACACCAGGTATTTTCATAAAGGGTATGAAGTCCTTGTTTGAGGGTGCGGGTCATGGAAGAGAGCTAATTAACTACGCAAAAAGCAAGCACGCAACACTCTTTTTAGAGCCGCTTGATGCTGATGCTGAATCCTTTTTCAAGTACCTTGGTTTTAAAGAATCAGGCTTACACATCGAAGAAGAAAAAATGCGTCCTATACTCTATCTTTAGAACTATTCATACTTCACATCAAGAACATTCTTGATTTGTTTTATTTTTCTTACTGCGTTTTCAATGTTTTCTGCTTTGATTACTTCAAGAATAAGGTACTGTCCGCTTTTTGTTGTTTTTGTGTTGATTGTTTCAACATTTATCTCTTCGCCAGACATCACACCAAGTATCTCTGAGAATAATCCTATTCTGTCCATAACCTCTATATGGATTGTTGTCATTGGTATGTCTTCCAGTTTTTTCCAGACTGTTTTTACCCTTCTTTTCTTGTCAAGGGTCTTGAGTTTTTGGCAATCACTTTTATGAACATTAATCCTTTTGTCTTTCATCAGGAATCCTGTTATGTTGTCTCCGTATCTTGGATGGCAGCATCTGCTTATCTTCATTGAAACTCTCCTGATGCCTGGTGCTTCAACCTTGTCTGCAAGAACAGCTTCAAACTTCTTCATCTTTTCGTCGCCTTCATAGCTTATGCCTAAAACCTGTCTTATCTTGCTCTTTGCAAGTGTTGACTTGACAAACTTAAGCCAGTTTCTGGAAGGCTTCGCATTCTTTGCTGTTACTATTTCAACAATGTCCCCGCTTTTGAGTTCTGTATCCATAGGAACAAGTTTGTCATTAACCTTTGCTCGTATGCAGTGATTTCCAATGTCTGTATGCACTGCATATGCAAAATCAATTGTTGTTGCTTTCTCAGGAAGTGAAATAAGATCTCCTCTTGGTGTTATTGCAAATATTTCGTCTTTGAATAAATCAATCTTAACCTTTTCAACAAAATCACGGGCATCTCTTGATGTTTTCCATTCAAGAATTTGTTTTAGCCAGGAAACCTTTTTGTCAAATCTTTTGTCTTCATCTGTTCCTTTGTACTTCCAGTGCGCTGCAATGCCGTCTTCTGCAAGGTGATGCATATCCCTTGTTCTTATCTGTATCTCGACTGGTTTTTTGTCTATCAATACTTCAGTGTGCAATGATTGATACATGTTTGGCTTTGGTGATGCAATGTAGTCGTCAAAGCCCTCATGGATTGGTGTCCATTTTGAGTGTACTAACCCCAATATTCTGTAGCAGTCATCTGCAGAATTTGATATGATTCTCACAGCAGATAAATCATGTATTTTTTCCAGCGGGATTCCTTTATTTTTCATTTTCTTGTATATGCTGTAGAAGTTCTTCGCTCTTCCATTAACTCTTGCATCTATTCCTTTTTCACCGAGCTCTTTCTTGACCTTTTTGATTACTGTTCTGACATCTCTTTCTCTTGTCCTTTTCTTCTTTGCAATCCTGTTTTTCAAATCCTGGTAAACATCTGGCTTCAAAAACCTTAGGCATAAATCCTCAAGCTCGGATTTAATCCTGTACATGCCAAGTTTGTATGCAATTGGAACATAAATATTCATTGTCTCTTTTGAAATCTCTTTTTGGGATTTCAGGTCCTGATATTTCAGAGTACGCATGTTATGCAGTCTGTCTGCAAGCTTAATGAGAATAACCCTTGTATCCTTAACTGTGGCAAAAAGAACCTTTCTTACATTCTCTGCCCTGCTTCTCTGTTCAGAGCTTATGCGTATTTTGCGCATCTTTGTTACGCCTTCAATAAGCATTGTTATCTCATCGCCAAACATCTTTTTTATTGTCTCTTTCTTTGTTTTTGTGTCTTCAAAGATGTCATGCAATAAAGAAGCACAGATTGTTTGAGAATCAAGACGCATAGTAACCAGAAGATGAGCAACCTCAACAAGATGGCGGAAATATGGCTCTCCAGAAAGTCTTTTTTGGCCTTTGTGGGCCTCTTTTGCAAAGTCATAAGCCATGCTTATAAGCTTTTCATTAGCATTTGGATTATAAGAGCGAACCTCTTGTAAAAAGGCCTCCTTTTTCATTCCCCGCGTCTCATATTCCTTTGACATATTAACCAGCTAATTAATAAGCATTTTTATGTCTTTTGTCATTTGTGAGTTAAGCAGACATTGTGAAACTTTTTTATAAATTTTGCGTAAAAAGCTTAAAACCGACGAAAAAAACCGAAAGGTTTAAATATTAGTTATGCTATCCATTTATAAATATTATCATAATTAATAGACCATGCCGTGTTATGTTGGGGGCATTATTTTTTATGAGTCTTACTTTTGGGGGTACAAAATGCCGGATTACGTTAAGAAGTGTCCAGAGTGTGGGGGAATTAACCTCTTCTGGAACAAAGAGAAAGGCGAAGTTATCTGTAAAGACTGCGGACTTGTTGTAGAAGACAAGATGGTAGACTTTTCACAGGAATGGCGCGAGTTTGATTCTGATCTTTCTGATAGAAGGAGACGTTCTGGAGCTCCTATGACATATACTCAATATGATCAGGGCCTAGGTACAGAAGTAGGAAGAAAGGCTGACCTGAGTAAACTAGGCAGCAAAAGTAGAAACAAATTCTTTAGACTTAGAAAATGGCAGTACAGAATAAGCACAGCTATTGAAAGGAACCTTAAACTGGCTCTTGCTGAGCTAAAGAGGGTTGCTTCATATCTTAAGCTTCCAAAATCCGTTGAAGAAGAGTCTGCTAGAATATACACACTAGCTGTACAGCGTGGCCTTGTAAGAGGTCGTTCAATGGAGTCAGTTGTTGCAGGAGCACTTTACGCTGCTTGCAGACGTCACGAAGTTCCTAGAACTCTTGATGAGCTTTCAGAAGCATCTGGAATTGAGAAAAAGGAGATTGGCAGAACATACAGATTCGTTACAAGAGAACTTGGAATAAACATTTTGCCAAGTAACCCTGCTGACTACATCCCAAGGTTCTCATCTGCTTTGAAGCTAAGCGCAGAAACACAGTCACGATCAATTGAAATTCTTGAAAAAGCACAGAAGTCAGAGCTTACCTCAGGAAGAGGTCCTACAGGAATAGCTGCTGCTGCTCTTTATGTCAGTGCATTGATACATGGCGAAAAGAGAACACAGCGTGAAGTAGCTGATGTTGCTGGTGTAACAGAGGTTACTATCAGAAACCGTTACAAGGAACTGCTTGAAAAGCTAAAGCTTGAGAAAGAACTAAAGAAAGTAAAAAAGAAGCACTGATTCTTAGTAACTTTGAAGTGGTCACAAAACAAAAGTTTTATTAATAAGCTATTGAACTCTTCTTTTTATGAATCTTATAAGAGAGCATAGGAGACTTCCTATGCAAATTGATGGAGAAAATTATTCTGTTGTAGTACATGCAATACTTGGTTATGTAGCTTCAGAGAGTCCTAACCCAGAATCTGTGGGTAGTTGTGATAAACTAAGAACTGTGCTTAACCGTGATTTGTCAATAGCACACAAGAACCTTAAGGTTCCAGACTCAATACAACTACTTCCTTATGCTGTTATTCTTGGAAAAGATGATAAGCAGAAGGTCATTCCAATGGGCATTGAAAAAACAGCTTATGATACTAGGCTGGAAACAATCGGAAAACGCACAGACATGTATAATAACCTTGGTTTTGTTCACGCAGTAACATTAAATGAATTTAATCCTGAAAACTCAGGCATCTTAGTTGATGGAAAGCTGCAGGGAAAACTATCTTTAACTGAGCCTAATAAAGTTAAGTTTGAAGGACCAAGACCAAAAGGGCTTGAGTACATGATTTTTAATCTTCCTGTTGAGAACTTCGGTTTAGAGGCACACAATGAAGCATACTTATCTTTCTATAATAATGGATCTTGGGAAGAAGGAAGGGAGTCTATTGATGATCAGGTCATTACTTCAATTATAGACTCACAGCCAAGAACAATTGTAACCCTTGGTCCTCCTGATAACATTCCAGAAATTCTTAATGTAGAGTAGAATCAGAGTTCTCCACTCACCATGCACATCTTTTCTGGATCATAGTCCAAAAGAACGTATCTTATTGGTTCATTAAGGTGCTTGTATTTCTCGCTAGGATTCGCTTTTTTTACAATAAGCTTTGATCCATCTTTGAAATCATCTTCTGGATTAAATCCGTCACCATAAAAATGAAAACCTAAGCCATAAAGGTGAAGTACAAAGTTTGTCCTAGCAATACCATCTTTAGAACCAGTATCCTGCATATTTTTGATAGTTCTTTCTACAACATCTTTAAAAGGGCGCTTCATGTTGTACTCGCCCTTCGTAAACCAAAGTTCTAAGTCTCCATTACTCTTACCATTTGCATGAAGCTTTGCAACGAATAGGTCAATGCTCATAGTCTGTAAAAAACCTCCTTGAAATCAATAACAGAATTCTTTTTTATATCAACTTTTTCCTTTTTCAGCATCATTATCTTGTTCTTTGTCCCTCTTGCAAAACCACCTACACTTCCATCAGACTTCACAACACGATGACAAGGAACTGATTTGTAGGGATTCTTGTTAAGTGCATTACCAACTGCTCTGTAAGCTTTACATTTCATTTTCCTGGCTATTTCTGCGTATGTAGTCACTTTTCCCTTTGGAACCTTTTTTGTTATGCTCCAAACGCGTTCATTGAATGATTTCATCCAGCACCTTTTTGTAATCCATCTTCTTCCGGTATTCCTTTGACAGTTTTATGATCTTCTTCTTGTCAATCTTCAGTTTTCCTTTCAGAATATGTCTTATATTCTCACTAATCATGAATTGGCACAGCTGTGTTACATTCTTTGGCTTTTTTGTTTTCTTTGCTCTTTCAAAATCAATAAGAACAACCTTTTTCCCAATGAGAACATGTTTCACAGGCCTGTGCATCTCCTCTTTTGTCATTCCGAGCTTGTCCATCACAAAGCACTGCTTGAATAATTCTTTCACCACTTCTTTTATTCTTTTTTTACTTGCTTTTTCAAGAAATTCAACAACGAGTTCCCCTTCAACAAACTCATAAGCAAAATATTTTTTTGTATGAAATAGCAGCTTAGGCCCAATTCCTTTTTTGTTCAGAATCTTTATCCACTTTGTTTCATTCAGCACTCTGTCTTTTGCTTCGCTGTCTTTTCTCTCTGTTTTCACTGCAATATTCTTTCCTTTGAAAACACCAGTGTAAATAATACCTCTGTGTCCCTTAGCAAACAACTTTAGGTCCTTTACTCCTTTTTTCTCTAATTCCTTGACAACCTTTGTTTTTTTTATTTTGTAGACATAAAGCGTTTCAAAGAAAATCTTTTTTTCATCAAGCAACTCTTTTTCAAAACCGTTTTTTTCAATTGCCTGGTCTACTTTCATTCGTTTTGTTAAAGAACTGAAAACAATCAGTATTATTCCATTTGCACTCAAATGCATTCTTGCTTCTTCTAGAAAACGTTCAGTCAGTTCATATCCCTTCTTGCCGCCAGACAATGCAGCATCAGTGTACTTGTCTTCTGGAAGATACGGCGGATTAAAGATTATTGTGTCAAACTTTCCTTTGACATTTGAGAATAAATCAGAATAAATGAATTTAATCTTTGCTTTTTTCGCATTCTTCTTTGCAACCCTTAAAGCATTTTTATTAATATCAACTGCAACAACCGCATTCTTCTTTGCTGCCTCTATCGCAAGTATGCCTGTTCCAGTACCTATCTCAAGCACTTTACCTTTACTATATTTCCTAACTGCATCCAGCAGCAGATAAGAGTCCTCTCTTGGCTTGTAGACCTGCATATCATAAAAGATTCAACAAGAATTTATAATTCTTTCTAGTTCGTATGATTTCTAAAATAAGATAGCCTTTCTAAATGGTACTGCCATCCTACAAGGGAGGCAAGTTGGTTTTGTGTAAGATCTCTTGTTCCAGTATACTCAGCAATTCCAATCACAGGGCACATCTGTCTAATATCCTTATTAGGATTTGCAAGAAGTTTTCCTTTAAGCAAATAGAATGTTTCTAGCTGCTGTCCCATCTCTTCATGTGTGAAAACTGGAGTAGGCTCTCCCATCATTTCCTCATTTAAAACACCAATTATTGCACATGCTGTTGTTTTTTTCTCTCCTTTCAAGTCCCAATCTACAAAATAGGGTTCAACGCGCATTATCTCCAGCCTGAATTGTTCTGGATTGTTAACATTGCGCACAAATGCTGCAAAGTAATCAGTAACAGGTGCTTCATCAAGTAGAACATCAATATTACCAAGCTCCCCTCTAAGATCAATTGCCTCATCCATAGCACCAGGGAATCACTATTGCTTTTTAAGCTTATTCGTATATTATTACCGTAACCTTTATAAATAACCTTCTTATTCCTAGTTGCTAGAGGTCCCGGACTACCGATGGTAGTAGGGTAGAAAAATGGAAAAAAACAAAATAATTGAAGCCTTGAAGAAGGCACGTGAAGGTTCTAGAAAAAGGAATTTTGCTCAAAGCATTGACCTAGTTTTCAACATAAAAGACGTTGACCTCAAGAAGCAGGATCAAAAGGTTGATTTCTTTGTTACTCTGAAACACAGCAAAGGCAAGAAGGTTAAAGTTGGAGCCTTGGTTGCAGCAGAGCTTAACGAGGAAGCAAAGAAGGTCTGTGATGAGGTAATTATTCAGGACGATTTTGCAAAGTACGCAAAAGACAAGAAGCTTACAAAGAAGATTGCTGAATCCGTGGATTTCTTTATTGCTCAGGCAAATATCATGCCAGCAATTGCTACATCCTTTGGTAGAGTATTCGGTCCAAAGGGAAAGATGCCTAATCCAAAATCAGGCTGCATAGTGCCGCCAAAGACCAATCTTCAGCCACTTTATGATAAACTACAGAAAACAATAAGAGTTATAGCAAAGGAGGATATGATTATTCACTGTGTTATTGGCTCTGAGAAGCTGACTGATGAAGAGCTCGCAGACAATGTAGTAATTGTGTACGATGCTTTAATACATCACCTCCCAAGCGAGGAACAAAACATTAAATCATGTTATCTAAAGCTTACAATGGGCAAGCCAGAGAGGTTAAAATGAAGGTAGCCGAGAGTAAAAAACAGGTGGTTGCAGAGCTGAACAAGCTCATTAAGGACTATCCTATAGTTGGCATTGTAAACGTAGAAAACCTTCCAGCGCCTCAATTGCAGCGTATGAGAGCCCAGTTAAGAGATGGCCTTGTTTTGTTAATGACCAAGAAGAGGCTAATGAAGATTGCACTTGACGAAAGCAAGAGCGTAAAGAAAGATATAGAACAGCTTTCTGATAAATTCACAGGAATGCCAGCTTTGGTTTTCACAAAGGAAAACCCATTCAAGCTTGCATCCACACTAAAGAAGAGCAAGTCATCTGCTCCTGCAAAAGCAGGTCAGACCGCTCCAAAAGACATAATCATTCCTGCTGGACCAACACAATTCTCACCTGGTCCGATAATCAGCGAATTATCATCAATTGGACTTAAGACAGGTGTAGAAGGTGGAAAGGTAGCAGTAAAAGAAGAATCACTTGTTACAAAAGAAGGAGAAAAGATAAATGGAAAAGTGGCTGATGTCCTTACAAAGTTGGGCGTTGAGCCAATGGAAGTTGGATTAGACCTTATTGCTATTTACGAAGACGGAGTAATCTATGGAAAGGACGTTCTTTCAGTTGATGAGGAAGAGTATCTCAACAACCTGAAGCTTGCTGCTTCAGAAGCACTGAACCTTTCAGTAGAAATTGCTTATATTTCAAAGGACAACATCGAGATGCTCCTTGGAAAGGCATTCAATTCTGCAAAGCACATTGCACTTGAAAACAACATCATCTCTGATGAGGTTGTTAAGAAGATGCTTGGCGAAGCAGACCTTCAGATGCGTGCTTTAAAGGAATCAGCTCAGATTCCTGACGAGGCTCCAAAAGAGGAGCCAAAGCCAGAGCCGCCAAAAGAAGAGCCTAAACCTGAACCTCCAAAAGAGGAACCAGCGCCAAAAGCTCCTGAACCAAAAAAGGAAGAACCTAAGGTAGAAGAGAAACCTAAGGAAGAACCTAAACCTGAACCTCCAAAAGAGGAGAAGAAGGAAGAGCCTAAGCCAGAAGCTCCTAAACCTGAAGAAAAGAAAGAGGAGCCAAAGAAAGAAGCTCCTAAGGAAGAACCTAAAAAGGACGCAGCTCAGGAAGAAAAGGAAATCGATGAACAGATAGAACAGATGAAAAAAGAAAAAGATGGCGCAGGAAAAAAAGCAGATCTTAGTCCAGATACCATTAAAAATCTTACACAGAAACTTGAAAAAAAAGGAACCTTGAGAGGTGAGTAAATGGAAGAGCAAAAAAACGAAGAAAAACAAAGCGAAGAAAAAAAGGATATAAGGAAAGAGTTCAGCAAGGATTTTCATGAGGATATTCAAAAAGAAAAAGAGCGTAGAAAAAAGGTCGACGACAAAGGCGTCGAAGACCTAATGGATCAATTAAAGAGGAAAGGTACTTTAAGAAATTGAGGAGGAATTAAAATGGAATATATATATGCGGCACTACTATTGCACAAAGCAGGTCAGAAGGTTGATGAAGCTTCTGTTCAGAAGGTGCTTGAAGCAGCAGGAGTTAAGGCTGACTCAGCTAGAATAAAGGCTCTTGTATCTGCTCTAGACGGCGTTGATATTGAAAAAGCAATTAAGGAAGCAGCCGTTGTTCAAGCAGCACCAGCTGCAGCAGCATCAGGCGATGCACCTGCAGAGAAGAAAGAAGATAAAAAGCCTAAAGAAGACAAGAAGTCTGAAGAACAGGCAGCTGCTGGATTAGGCGCACTTTTCGGCTAAATTTTTTTTATTTTATTAATTTTTGATTACTCCTGCAGCGGACGTGAATTGTATGACACCAGATTTGAAAGAATTATCAAAAAAACTTTCAGAATATAAGAAGGAAATAAATCAGTTACGGGAAGAACTGAACCAGGTTGACGAGCAAAAAGAATCCTGGTTTGGAAAGAAAGAACAGTATTCCAAGCAGATTTCTGATGTTATAGGTAAGGTTAGGTCTCACAAACAACAGAGAGACAAGCTTACTGCACAGGTAAGAAAAGGTAAAGAGCAGAGAAAAAAGCTCAATGATTCAGTAAAAACAGGCATTTCTAAGTTAACAACTGCAAAAAATGAAAAAGAAAAACGCATGGGTAAGCTTAAGCTGAAGAAGAGTCCTGGAGCAATAAAGCAGGACATGGAAGCTTTAGAGACGAAGATCGAAACCGAGGTCCTTTCATTTGAAGCAGAGAAAAAGATTATGAAGAAGATCAGAGATCTAAGAAAGGCTCTGGAAGAATCAAGAAAGATCGGCGATGTATTTGAAAAGGTCGGTGAGACATCAAAATCAGTATCCAATCTTCGCGGTGAAGCACAGACTGTTCACAAGAGTATACAAGAGATGGCTTCAGAAAGCCAGAAGAGCCATGAAGAAATGATCACGCTTTCAAAGGAAATAGATGGAATGAAGGAAAAGCAGAACGAAGCATATTCAAAATTCTTTGAACTGAAGAAAAAGTTTTCTGAAACAAACAATAAGCTGCAGGAAAAGCTTATTGAGATGAATAAGATAAGGGAAGAGCTTGACAAGAACATAAACGCAAAGAAGAAGGAAAAGAAGCAGAAGGAAGATCAGCTCTACGAAGAAAGGGAAAAGGCAGTCGATGATAAAATAAAGCGCGGCAAGAAGCTCACAACCCAGGACCTTTTGGTCTTCCAAAGACAAGCCAAAGACGAAGCTAAGGAAGAATAATTATTTCTTAAACAATGCATATCTTTAACTACCAATCAGAATATTCAAGGGTTGGTGTGTGTCTATCGTCAGGAATTAACTGTTGTATATCTGATCCATCTGTATTAGATAGCATCAATCGATGATATGCTCCGATTGGGACTCCATCAGATAATATAAATTCCAGTGAAACGTACAGGATTTTGCTCCCATCTGCGGAGTAGACTGGAAGGCCTATCATATGCTTTGCATTTGTTAGTTTTCTAATGTTCCCGTCTAAATCAACTGTGTGTGCATTCCAGGGAATAATCTCTTGGAAATTATTCTGAAGAATCTCTAATTTCACTATATCTGTCCATGGTCTTGATCCTTCAAACCTATTGAAGGCAATGGATTTGCTGTCAGGACTCCAGCTTGGATCATGGTCTGACTGCCATCCATAGGTTGTCGTAAGTCTTTTGATATTGCTTCCGTCTGAGTCCATGATATATATTTCTTCTCTTGCGTTTTTCTTAGTGTTTCTGGTTGATTTAAAGGCAATCATTGTTCCATCCGGACTCCATTCAGGATCACTGTCTTCATATTTTACATTTGTTAATTGTTTTAATCCTGTACCGTCAGCATTAATCACAAGGATATTTGATTCATCAGTTGGATTACCTTTTGAATCACCAAAAGAAGTAAAAACAAGTTTCTTCCCATCAGGGGACCAGTCAGCGTGCGCATCAACAACATTATTATCAGTAAGTTGTGTCACTCTTTTTGTTGCCAAGTCCATTACAAATATCTCCCATGAAGTCATTTCTGTCCAGGTAGTATCTCCAAATCCTGATGCTTTCCCTTTGTTGAATGCCAGCTTAGTTCCGTCCCGCGATAGTGCCGGATTGTCTTCCTTAAGATTGTTGTTTGTTAATCTTGTGATTTTTCCTGATTTATCCATTAAGTATAATTCTCCTGTTTCAGAATCTGCATTTGATGTGAATACTATCTGCTGATTGGACTGTGATTTCCATAAAAGTAATGGGTCTTCTTTTACTTCAGGTTTATCTGATCCACATCCTGATATTACTAGTATTTGAAAAATGATTATCAATAATATCATAAATTGTTTCATAATAACACCTAGATCCGAATGGGTTTATATTTCTTCCCCATAAATTGGGTCCTTTTACTACGCTTAATAGTTGTTTGAAAAAGTGCGCCTATAGAATGTTTTATATATACAATAACATCTTAAGAAAATATGGATTTAGGTAAAACACTTTATGTAACTGATAGAAAAAAATGGCGTTCATGGCTCGTTAAAAACCACAATAAAGAAAAAGAGATCTGGCTTATTTATTATAAAAAATCATCTGGCAAAAAAAGAATTCCATATAATGATGCAGTTGAAGAGGCACTCTGTTATGGTTGGATAGATAGCACTGTGAAAGGTATAGATGAAGAAATGTTTGCTCAGAGATTTACTCCAAGAAAACCAAATAGTGTGCTCTCACAAATGAACAAGGAAAGGATTCGTAGACTAATTAAACAAAAGAAAATGACAGATAAAGGTCTTACTGCTGTTAATCATGTTTTTGATAATTCATCAAGGAATTTAAAATGTATGATTAAAACAGATATTCTCAAATTATTAAAAGAAGACCAAAAAACGTGGGAAAACTTCCAGAAATTTCCTGAATCATACAAACGTATTCGTATTGAATGGATAGAAGGAGCCAGAACTCGCCCCGAATTTTTCAATAAAAGATTAAAATATTTTCTTAAGATGACTGCAAAGAATAAAAAATATGGTATGGTGCAGTAATAGCTCAATGACAGCAGCCCTATCTGAACATATACAGGATGAACAACACATTTACCATAAGCTTTATAAACCACCCCTTTTTTCTAAGTTCTACCAGTGATTAATGACGGCTGTATTGCCTGAATGAGGTTTTAATTCTGGTATGATAGTTACGAGGAGGTTGTAAAATGGCAGATAAGGATATTACTGAAAAGGTACTTGAGGCTGTTGAAGTAGCAAAAGCCACAGGAAAAATAAAGAAAGGAACAAACGAAGTTACAAAAGCAGTTGAAAGAGGAACAGCTAAGCTAGTTGTTGTTGCTAAGGACGTTAGTCCGCCTGAGATTGTTATGCATCTACCTTTGCTTTCAAAGGAAAAGGGCATTCCATGTGCACAGGTTTCAACTAAGGAAGAGCTTGGAGCAGCAGCAGGAATCGGCATATCAACTGTAAGCGTAGCAATCGTTGTTGAAGGAGACTCAAAAGCACTAATTAAGGAGCTAGCTAAAGAGCTACTACCAGCAGCTACTGAGTAAAAATGGCAGATCAAAGGAGACCACAAAAACCCCAGCAGGACGTAAAGAAAGCTGGCGTTATTTTTTCAAGAGCAACGCCTGCAAGAGTCGAAGAGGTTATGGGGAGAACAGGCACTCGAGGAGAGGCTATTCAGGTTAGGTGTAAGGTTCTCGATGGAAGAGACGCTAACAAGGTTCTAAGAAGAAATGTCAAAGGACCTGTAAAAGTTGGCGACACTTTAATGCTTAGAGAGACAGAAATCGAAGCAAGAACTCTTGCACAAAGAAGGAGATAAAAATGAAATGCAGTTTTTGCGGAAAAAATTTCGATAAAGGAACAGGAATCATGTATGTAAAGAAGACTGGCAAGATTTTTTATTTTTGCTCTTCAAAATGCGAAAAAATTCAGATCATTAGAGGGAAAAAGCCAAGAACTACTCTCTGGACTCAGGAGTTTATCAAGGCAAAAGGTGATAAAAAATGATTGAAAAAACACTAGTTTTGGTAAAACCAGATGGCGTGCAGCGTAATCTTGTTGGAAAAATCATTTCACGCTTTGAAGACGCAGGCTTAAAGATTGCAGCTCTGAAGATGGTGTGGATTGACAAGAATTTTGCCAAGAAGCACTACACAGAAGACATATCAAAGAGACTAGGAGAACACATCAGGCAGTATAATGTTGACTTTCTTTCAGAGGGGCCAGTTGTAGCTATTGTTCTTGAAGGCATTCATGCAATAGAGAACGTAAGAAAGATAGTTGGTTCAACAGAGCCAAAGACTGCTCCTCCAGGAACAATCAGAGGAGACTTTTGTCACTCAAGCTATTCATTCGCTGACAAAAAGAAACGCGTTGTTAGAAACGTTATTCACGCATCATCCAGCAAGGAAGATGCTGAAAGCGAGATGAATCTTTGGTTCTCTGACAAGGAAGTTCATGACTACAAGAAGAAGGATTGGGAGTTAATGCATTAAAATGATTACTGTTCTTATTGGAGCGCCGGGTGTTGGGAAAGGAACACTTGCAACAATACTTGCAAAGAAGACAAGCTTTCCACACATTGCTACAGGTGACTTGCTAAGAGAGGCGGTTGCAAATAAAACAGAGCTCGGCGTAAAAGCAAGCGAATATATGGACCAGGGCAAACTGGTTCCTAACGAGATTGTAACACAGATACTCCTTGAAAGAACAGCTAATGATGACTGCAAGAACGGATTTCTTCTTGATGGATATCCAAGAAATGTTGCACAGGCAGAGACAATCTCAAATTCATTCAAGGTTGACAAGGTTTTGAACTTTGTTGCAGACAAGGAAAACATAATTCAGCGCCTCTCAGGTAGGGTTACCTGCAGGAAATGTGCTGCAGTTTACCACCTGCAGAATTCTCCGCCAAAACAGGATGATATTTGCGATAAATGCGGTGGAGAACTATACCAAAGAGAAGACCAGATGCCTTCAACAGTTAAGACAAGGCTTGAGGTCTATGAACAAGAGACAGCTCCGCTTATAGATTTTTACACCCAGCAGGGTATACTAATTAATATTGATGCTAACTTTGGCATGGATGAAATAGAAAAGATAACAGAACAGTGCGAGAAAGCGCTGGAGGTATTATAAAATGGGAGAGAATATGATTGAGAAAGTAACACGTATCATGGTTAATCCTAAGAAGATTAGGAATATTGCTACATCTGCACACATTGATCACGGAAAAACAACATTTTCAGACAACCTTCTTTTGGGTGCAGGAATGCTTTCAGAAGAAAGAGCTGGAAAGGAATTAAAATTGGATTTCCATGATGATGAGCAAGAAAGAGGAATCACAATTGACGCTGCAAACGTTTCAATGGTTCACGAGTATGAAGGAGAGGAATATCTTATCAATCTTATTGATACCCCCGGTCACGTTGACTTTGGTGGAGACGTAACAAGAGCAATGCGTGCTATTGACGGAACAATTGTTCTTATCTGCGCAGTTGAAGGTGTCATGCCTCAAACAGAGACAGTTCTAAGGCAGGCATTGAAAGAAAGAGTTAGACCTTTACTATTCATAAACAAGGTAGACAGACTGATAAAAGAGCTTAAGCTTACACCAGATCAGATGCAGGAGCGATTCCTTAAGTCAATAAGCAATGTTAACAAACTGATAGGCGGTCTTGCAGAAAAAGATTTTGCAGAGAAATGGCAGGTTGATGTTAATGAGGGCCGTGTTGCTTTTGGTTCTTCATTCCATAACTGGGCTCTTTCTGTCCCATACATGAAAAAGCACGGAATCACATTCAAGGATGTTATTGATGCTTACGAAGCAAATGACCCTGAAAAAGTAAAGGAGCTTGCAAGAAAAGCACCTTTGTATAAGGTTGTTCTTGACATGTCAATCAAGCACCACCCAGATCCAGCTGAGGCTCAGGCATACAGAGTCCCAAAGATTTGGCACGGTGATCTAGACAGTGAAACAGGTAAATCACTTGTTAACTGCGATCCAAAAGGACCTGTTGTTTTTGTCTGTACAAAAATCGTTATGGACAAACAGGCAGGAGAGGTTGCAGCAGGACGTCTGTTCTCAGGAACAGTGCAGAACGGCCAGGAAGTCAACATGATTGGCAACAAGCTGGCTGTAAGACTGCAGCAGGTTTCAATCTATAATGGTGCAAAGAGAGAAGCAATAGACGAGGTTACTGCAGGAAACGTTATTGGCTTAGTAGGCCTAAAGGGTGTTTTCTCAGGAGAAACTGTTTCATCTCTCCCTGATCTTCAGCCATTTGAAGAGATAAAGCATATTTTCGAGCCAGTTGTTACAAAGGCAATTGAAGCAAAGAAGCCTTCAGACTTGCCAAAGCTGGTTGAGGTTCTAAGGCAGGTAAATAAGGAAGACCCAACAGTATTCATTGAGATTAATGAAGAAACAGGAGAGCACCTGATGAGCGGAATGGGTGAATTACATTTAGAGGTTATTGAAAACAGAATCAAGTCGGAGAAGGGTGTTGAAGTAACAACATCTCCACCAATTGTTGTTTTTAGAGAGACTGTTTCAAAGAAATCGCCAGAAGTAGAGGGAAAATCCCCAAACAAGCACAACAAGTTCTACATGATTGTTGAGCCGCTTGAGGATGAGATCTACGCTGCAATCAAGGATGGAAAGATTCCAGAAGGCAGAGTCAAGAAAAAGGACAGTGCACTCTGGGCAGAGCTTGAGGCAGCAGGAATGGATTCAAAGACATCAAGAAAAGTGCGAGCAGTGTTCAATGGAAACATGTTCCTTGATATGACAAGGGGTATTGTTCACATTGGAGAAATTATCGATATGGTACTTGATGCATTTAATGACGTTACAAGTAACGGTCCTCTGGCTAGAGAGCCAGGCACAAAGATCAAGGTAATGATGATGGATACAAAGCTTCACGAGGATGCTATCCACAGAGGCCCAGCTCAGGTATTGCCTGCAGTTAGGGAATCTTTGAGAGGAGCAATGCTGCAAGCAGGTCCAATGATATTTGAGCCAATGCAGATTCTTCGTATGGAAGCACCAGAAGAATACATGGGCGAGCTTTCAAAGCTTATCCAGAACAGAAGAGGGCAGCTAATTGATATGCAGCAGGAAGGCACACTTGTAGTTGTAAAGGCAAAGTTGCCTGTTGCAGAGATGTTTGGCCTTACTTCAGACATGAGATCAGCTACCGGCGGTAGAGGAGCATTCTATCTTATTGACCAGATGTTCGAGAAACTGCCTCACGAGCTGCAGCAGAAGATAGTTCAGCAGATTCGCAATAGAAAAGGACTCAAGGAGGTTGACGGCGTAGCAATGCCGGCATAATTAAAATGGAAATCAAAGCTTTTAACAGATGGGGTACAGAAGGGATAAAGGTGCAGGATCAGGGACTAATTGACTATGTTGTTTTAGAACCAAAGGTTGTTCCAAAGACTGGTGCAAGGTACGCAAAACAGCGCTTTCACAAATCAAAGGTATTCGTTGTTGAAAGACTGGTAAATAAGCTGATGATTCCAGGTCATCACGGAAAGAAGCATAAGCGTTCTTCAAATACCTTGACTGGAAAATCAATGCAGGCATTAGACCTTGTTGAATCAGCATTCGAGATCATAGAAAAGCGCACAAAGGAAAACCCAATAAAGGTTTTCGTTGGTGCTCTTGAAAACGCTGCTCCTAGAGAAGAGATTATTTCTATTGAGTACGGTGGAGCTAGATACCCAAAAGCAGTTGAGTGCAGCCCGCAGCGAAGAATCGATTTCGCTTTGAGATTCATGACACAGGGTTCTTATACAAAGTCAGTAAACACAAAGAAATCCGCATCAAGCGCTCTTGCAGATGAGATCATAAATGCATACCAGAAGAGTCCAACCTCATCAGCAATCGCAAAGAAGCAGGAAATCGAAAGACAAGCTGACGCTTCAAGGTAAGTTTTACACTTTTTATTCTTTTTTCTTTACTTTCTAGAGGATACTCAACAAAAACATTTTTATATTGTTCAGGAATCACTAGTATAAAATGGAAACCCCAGAACAACCTGAACAAGGAAAAATGGGCTATATGAAAGACTTAGCTTCTGATCTAGCTTCTCATGCGTATCACACCTTAAGATATGAGTGCTTTTGCCCTGATCTTAAAACATTAGAAAAACTGAATATGCCTGATGCAAAAATAATAACCTATAATTTTGGAGTACTTCTAACTATTCCTATTCATGCTGGAGGGGGATACACCATAGGAGAAGCAGTGAGCGATGATCCTGTTGCAGGTATGTGTGGGTGTGCTACAGGCCTTGCAGTATCAGTTGCCCAAGCGTTTGTAATAGACCACAGATTTAATAAAAAAAATAAAGCAGAATCTGAACTAGAACAAACAGTTGAACCATTTGCTCCTCTGGAGTAGACTCGCTTTTATTCTGGATTACACAGCTAAAATGGGATAAATTCTGATAAAACAGGATAATTTCGTGTTCTTTCATATAAATTAATTAGAAACACTTCAAAAAATCTCAAAGAAGGTTTTTATATTTGAAAGTAAAAAAAAATAGTGCAAAAGGTGCTGGATGAGATAGAATATGCTTGAGTTTCAGGAAACACCAAATGTCCACTATACAACGTAACAGCTTCTTTGTACTTTGTCTATTCCTTTTCATTTTTTCTTGTCAGGTTTCTGCCAGTCCAACCCTGCTTACAGTGACAAGCAGCGAATTGACAATTGGTTTTGATAATGCAATGTTATTCTCTGCAGATTGGGTGCATAATAGTAGCACTGTACGGTTGTTGATAGCAAACAATGCTAATTTTACAGACTGCAATTACGCTGTAACAAGTGGTTGCTTGTGCTATTCAGCTGGTGAAACAGAAAATCAGAGCAATTGCACTTACTTAATACCTCCTTTGACTACAAACATTTCCTGGTATGCTCAAATATGTGATGAAAACGCAGTGTGCGATAATTCTGACACAAGTTTGGGAGAAGAAGACACCATTTTTTGGAATAAGAGGTTTGACTCTAACTCAGGAGGTAGTGATTCTGCAACAGATGTTGCTGTTGATAGCGAAGGTAATGTTTACATTGTAGGAACTGGAGAGAACCTTCTTAACGATGCATCGGGCACAGATTGGTGGTTGAAGAAGTATACTTCGAACGGAACAGAAGACATTGTTAACTGGAATAAGTCCTTTGATGGTTCTTTAGGAGATGATATCCCTTTTTCAGTTACTGTTGATGACACTAATGTTTATGTTGTAGGTAGTGCAGAGGAGCTGGTTAGTGATTCCTCTGGTTCTGATTGGTGGTTGAAGAAGTTCTCTACATCTGGTGTTGAAGATACCGCTAACTGGAATAAATCAATTGACAGTTCAGGGGATGGTGAGATTGCTTATTCTGTTGATATTGATAGTTCGGGTAATGTTTATGTCGTAGGATACGGTTTAGACCTTATCAGCGATTCCTCGGGTAATGATTGGTGGGTGAAGAAGTTTTCTAGTGATGGTGTTGAGGACATTTCTAATTGGAATAAGTCTTTTGATGGTGCTGGAGGTAGTGATACTGCTTCTTCTGTTGTTATTGATAATGATTATGTTTATGTTGTGGGTTTTGCATATAATCTTTATAATGGCTCATCTTATGATGATTGGTGGTTGAAGAAGTTTTCCAGTGATGGTGTTGAAGATACTGTTAACTGGAATAAGTCATTCAATAGTTTTGCAGGCAGTGATGTTGCTTATGGTGTTGATGTTGATAGTTCTGGTAATGTTTTTGTAGTAGGAAACGGCGTGAATCTTATCTCTGGTTCATCAGGTACTGATTGGTGGTTGAAGAAGTTTTCTTCTGATGGTGTTGAGGATGCATCTGGCTGGAACAAGACCTTTGATGGTTCAGGAGGAAGTGATTCTGCAGCTGCTGTTGTTGTTGATGTTGATGGCAGTGTTTACATTTCAGGAAATGCAGAGAACATTGTAACTGGCACATCTAGTACTGATTGGTGGTTGAAGAAGTTTTCTTCTGATGGTGTTGAGGATGCCTCCAGTTGGAATAAAACCTTTGATGGCTCAGGATTCCTGGACCAGTTGTTTTCTTCTACTGTTGACGAGAATAGTAGTGTTTACGTTGTAGGGTGTGAACTGTCAACTGTTTCCTTTAGTCTGGATTGGAGGATTAAGAAGTATACGCACAGCCTTTTTTCAGGAAACCTAACAGATACTTTGCCTCCGCTTTCTGAAATCATCTCACCACAGAATGGTAGCGAGGTCAGCGGTACTATAAAAATATCTGTTTCTGCAGAAGATGTTTTTGGTATTGCTAATGTTTCCTTTTTTAATTCAACCCACTACTTAGGATACGATACAACCCCGGATAGCAATGGATATTACTCATATTTGCTGTGCACAGTCGGCTCTTGCGCAGATAATAATCTGACAATAAGGGCTGTTGCCTATGACTATGCAGGAAATAGCAATTCCAGTGAGATAAATGTGACAGTTAATGTCACTTCAACCGTGGGTGCTTATCTAAACACAACAATAAATGTTGATGCAAACGTTTCAACCAATATCTCTGTAAACACAAGCACGCATACAAACATCACACTGGAGCTGCAGTTGGCTTCAAGTGTTACAAATGCTTCAATTGCAATTTCAGAATTTAATGACACTACTGTTTCAGACCTGTCAATTCAGTCTTTGAATACCTACATTGAGATTGAGACAAGCTCAGAAATTGAATCTGCGCTGGATTGGACTATTATCAGGGTTTACTACACAGATGATGAGTTGTCTAATGCAGGAGTGGACGAGGATACCTTGAGATTGTATTATTACAACGAAACATCTTCTGAGTGGGAGCCCTATGACCCTCCAAACGGTGGCGTGGTAACTTCAGAGAACTATGTGTGGGGCAACAGTTCCCACTTTAGTTTTTATGGTGTAGGTGGAAAATTAATTAATGACCAGTCTTGCTCTTCTGATGTTCAATGTTCTTCTGGCAATTGCTTGTACAGCATTTGCAAGCCGTCAGGTTATGAGTGTTATGATGACTCCCATTGTACAGGTTCTTGTTCAGATAATGTTTGCACCTCTACTCCAGCTGGTTCTTCAGGAGGCGGCTCTTATGGCGCAGGATTGACAATAGAAGAAAAACAAGAGGAAAAAAAGGAAGAAAAGAAAAAAGAAAAACAAGAGGAAAAAGAAGATCCTGAGCCAAAACAAAAGCACAAAGAAGAACCAAACCCAAAAATCCCAAAACACCTATTTGACATCAAATTAGAACTCGAAGAAACACGAATTCGCAATGCTAGCGAACTGGTTGCTTGGATTTATTTTGAAAATTTCGGTACAGAACCCACACCAATTAACATTACTTTATTTGTATTAGATGAATCAGGAAACAAACTTGATAGCACGAGCGGGCATCTTACTGTTATAACCGAAGAGGTTGTTGCCGGGAAATTCGAGGATTTAGTCTTAGAACCTGGTAAATACACACTTGTTCTTGAGACACTTTACAATGTTGACGTAAAGGATGAATTCAAACAAGATTTTGAGGTTATAGACGCAAAAGATTTCGCACCGCTTGCTATGCTGTGGTGGATTCTGTTATTATATCCGCTTTATGTAGCATTTGTCTGGCAAGCTGTTAAAATAAAAAGGATTAAGAGCACAAGATCTGTAATTGGAGTGATAATCACAGGACTTCTTCTTGTGATAACTCTTGTACTTATGGTTATTAACATGATTTATGGCTTGCCTAGTTGGGTATTTTACTTATTGTGCAGTCTGATTAGTTTATATCTTATAGCCAGTTTTTTAACAGAAGAAATATTCATCCATGAAAAAGAAACTAGGGTAGTGGAACATAACAGGGGTGTTATCAAATGACGCAAGGTAAAATGAAACTTAGAGCAATTGTGACTATACTTTTCTTTACGTTTGGACTGTTTGGAAGTATTGCAGGAGGATTGACAAATTATTATCATATGGAAAAAATCCTTTCAGATCAGGCCAATTATCATCTTGAGACTGCTGTGCAGTCCAGGGCGCATCATGTTACATATTTTTTGGATGATCTTAAGCATAGTCTTGAGATAGCGGCTACGCATAGTGATTTGTCGAATGATGAGTTAAGGGAGATTGTTGATATTAAGGAAAGTTTTGATGAGGTTTTTGTTTTGGATGGCTCTGGGAAGGTGGTTGCTTCTTCTGATGAGTCTCATCTTGGTTTGGATTTTTCTGATAGGGATTTTTTTGTTAATGGTAAAGATGTGACATTTATTTCCGAGGCTTTTTATTCTGAAATAACAAAGAAGCGTTCTATTGCGGTTTCTACGCCGCATTCTGGAGGTGTAATGGTTGCTAGGCTTCAGTTAGATGAATTTGATGAGATAACAACTGACAGGACCGGTATGGGCGAAACAGGGGAAATCTATATGATAAACAAGGAGGCCAATTTGATTACACATTCCAGATTCATGAAAAACGAAATAATGGTTCAGGAAGTCAAAACAGAAAACGCAGACCATTGTTTGAAAATGTTAAAAGAGGGATCTGAAGCATATGTGATGAATGCACCAACTCAATCCTACTTAAGTTACCTTGGTGAAACTGTTTTCGGAACACACATTCCAATTCCAGAAATAAAGGGGTGTTTATTGGCAGAACTCGATGAAGCAGAAGTAATTGGAATTTCAAGAACCAAATTTATCAAATCTGCGATTTTTGTTTCAATACTGACAATTCTTTTTATTAGTCTTGTGGGACTATCCTTTGGGAGAAAAATTGAATATAAATATAGTGGGAGGCGAAAATGAGATTAAGCATTTCTCTTGTAATCGTGCTTCTTTTTTCTTGTTTAATTATTTCCTTTGGGGCAACGTATTTTTATTATCAAAATGGAGATGAAACCTTAACTGAACACACATGGTATCATCTTGAGACTGCTGCGCAGTCCAGGGCACATCATGTTACCTCCTTTTTGGATGATGTTCAGCATAGTCTTGAGATAGCGGCTACACATAGTGATTTGTCGAATGATGAGTTAAGGGCAATTGCAGATATTGAGAAAAGTTTTGATGAGGTTTTTCTTTTGGATAGCTCTGGGAAAGCGGTTGCTTCTTCTGATGAGTCTCATCTTGGTCTGGATTTTTCTGATAGGGATTTTTTTGTTAATGGTAAAGATGCGACATTTATCAGCGAGGCTTTTTATTCTGAAATGACAAATAGGAGTTCTATTGCGGTTTCTACACCATATTCTGGTGGTGTTTTGTTCGCTATACTGCACTTAGATGAATTAAACAGAATAACAACAGACAGCACTGGCCTGGGTGACTCAGGGGAGATTTACATTATTGATAAAAAGGGGTATATGATTACTAAGTCCAGATTTACTGATGATTCTGAGCTTAATCAGAAGGTCAGTTCTGTAAATGCAAAGCAGTGTTTGATGATTTTGGACATGAGCTTGCTGGAGCACCTAGAACCTACAACCTCAAATTCATACGCTGATTACAGAGGAGAACAAGTTTTCGGGGTATTCATACCTATTCCTGAGATGCAGTGGTGTTTACTTGCAGAAATCAATGAAGCAGAAGTCTCACAAAGAGTCAGAACTGAATATTTCAATAATCTTTTGGTTACTGCAATAGGTATAACATTCTTTGTTTGCTTACTTGGCTTTTTTATCGGGAAAAAACTTGAACATGCATATATAAAGGAAAAAGAGGGAAGAACAAAAATTTGCGTTCCCTGTTTGTATATCTTTTTAATATCGCTTTTTTCTGTAGCTGTCTTTTTCTTGATTGTTATTTCTTTTTTCGACACCAGGGAAACTGTTAATATTTGGATGCACCTTCCTGATTTATTGTTCTTGTTTGTAGCTTCTATTACATTTGGGTATTCCTTGAAAATAAAGAGTGACATTGCAGCAAGGTTCATCAATCCAGGTGCAGGCTTACTTATACTTGCGAAGCTAATTGAAATTCCAGTTCAGGAATATAGTGCAAGCATCGTTTCATTAAGTGCAGTTTACTGGCTTCCTTCGTATTTGTTGATTTTTGCAGGATTCCTTTACATTCTATTTGCATTTAGGGAGGTTGTAAAATGAACTTAATTGCATACTCTTTGATTTACCTGATGTATGCAATTATTTCTATTTGGATCACGACGCGAATAATGATTGAGAATAAAAAAGTATTCTCTTTCATGCCTTTTTTGATTGTTGGAGTATCTTTCTGTTTTTATTCCGTATTAATGTACTATGAGGTTTATGCTCATATGATCTGGTTTTTTGTAGAACTTTCCTTTGGATTGTCCCTTTTGTGGATTTTCATAACTATAAGGAGGGGAAAATATGGATTTAACAAATAGTATTGTACTAAGCACCTACTTTGTAGATTATGTTCTTTTTATTACTCTAATTGGAATTTTTTTTGTAGAATATTTTAGGAGAGCAGGAAGCAATAAAAAGATGCTTCTTAGTTTTTTGCTTTTGTCAATTGCAGGGCTATGTTACGTTGTCCTTTCTACGTATAGGTCCTTTTTCGGAAGCGCGTCTGAATTCTATTTTTTTGCAACATCAGCATTCCTGGTATTTTTGATCATCATTTTTTTAGTATTAGATTACGAACTGTGGAAACATAAGATTCACAAAAAATTATTAGTATTTTTTCAGTTTTTTGTTTTGATTTATTTTGTTTTTGAGATTATACAGAGCCTACACCGCCAAAACATTTTTAAGGTTATTATAGGATTAAATTTGATGACTGTTGTAGTCATATACTACATTTTACTTGTTAAATTCCTGATAGATACTTCAAAAAAATGAGAAAAAAAAGAGGTTTGATGGTAGTTTTGTTAGTATTGATCCTCTTGTTATTCCCATCTTCAGTATCTGCTTTGAGCGCTGTTGTTCACGTTCCTGAGAAATACACAGAGACTACTGCAGGAGAAAGGGTTTATTTTGGGGTTGAAATTAAGTATCCGGAAAACCCTTCAAGAAAGGATTTAAGACTTAGTTATGAGATTTTAACAGAGGAAGGTGAGGTAGTTGCTCAGTCGAAAGTTCTGAAGGCTGTTGAAACCCAGGCGTCT
This sequence comes from bacterium, assembly GCA_024206195.1. The sequence continues at coordinate 63,251 of JAAGZO010001228.1, forward strand.
TTTATGGATTATCTTGTGATCCCCGAGAGTGCAGACAGCTGTTTATGTGACATTGTGGTTAAAATCAGTGATTATGATGTCCTGCAAGAAGAGGTTTCCACAAGCTTTAATATTTCTTCTGAGGATGACAATAAAATATTAACATATTTTTTGATACTCCTTGGAGTTATAATCCTGGTTGGATTGTTGGTTTTTTTTGAGGTGTATAGAATTAAGAAAGTGAAAAATCAGATATAAGCCATGCCTTCTCCGCGTACACCGTAAATGAATATCTTGTTCCACAAGAAGCTCTTTTTCCTTACAACCCTTACAGAAAACCCGCATTCTCGGAATATGTTCTCAATTGCCTTGTTGCTTGACAGCCACTCAACATTGGGTATTAGATGGAATAGCTCGCTGTATTCCACAAAGCATATCTTTCCTCCTTCAGGCATTATTGCTGCCATTTCTTTCAGAACCTTTCTAATGTCTTGCAGATATCCAAGCATGCCTACAGAGACAACAACATTGGCATATTTAACATCTGGATGTACTCGAATCATGTGTTCCTGGTCGTGAATTACCTCAAATTTTCCGTAGTTTCTGTCTTTGTTCTTCCACATGCGGTGCTCAACCCTTCGCTTGGTTATCTTTAGACTGTTTCTTGAGAAATGTGTTGCGTATACCTTTCCTTTTTGTCCAACAGCTTTTACCAGGTATTTTGTTAGTGTTCCAACTCCGCATCCAAACTCAAGGACTGTGCTGCCCCTTATGTCACCCATGAAAACCATTATTTCTCTTCTAAGGCTTCTTGGGAAGGTTATTTTTTCTCCAATAATGCCTGCAAAAGCAAACATGTCATTAACCTTGGTGATCATCTTAGGATCATAATATATCTCTACAAGGAAATAAAGAGGCACACCAAAGAAAACGAGCGATGCGCTAAGAGTTAAAAGGTTAAATGCATCCGCTTCTGTCATAAGCCATGCACCAATTATTCCAATAAAGAATAGCGAAGCAATAATCGGTCCAATCATTCCAAGCGGAACCTTGAAAGGACGCGCAAGTTCTGGTTTTCTTATTCTCAGTACAGGGACTGCAAGAATAACAAGGAGATACATAATTAGTGCAAGAGGTACAAGTAAGCTTAGCAGTACTTGATAGCTTCCAAAGCCAAGAGCAAGGATTATTATGAGTATGACTGCCTGGAAAATAACTGCTTTGTGAGGAGTCTTGTATTTTGAGTGAACCTCTTTGAACTGTCCAAGGAAAAGCTTGTCACGTGCAAGTGCCATAACAAGTCTTGGCAGCGAAATAATTCCGCCTGCAGCAGAGCCAAGCAGCGTAAGGAATATGCCTATTCCAATTATGCTGCTTCCAATTTCACCAAAGAGTATGTTTGAAACAACAGAAACAGATGCATCTGTTTCTGCAAGTTGTTCCCAAGGGATTACACCAAGCATAACAACATATAGCAGCAGTCCAAGAATCGCAATCACTCCTGTTGAGATCAAAAGAACCTTTGGTATTACTTTTTCAGCATTCTTTGTCTCTTCTGCCAGGTACGCAACAGCTTCCCATCCAAAGTAGCCCTCTGCAATAAAAAAGAGTGCAACAAAGACTGCTTTTAATTCATGCGTGAAAAATGGAGTAAAATTTGCAGGGTTAATATGGAATACGCCCTTTGAGATGACCGCAACTATTACAGCTATTGTAAGAATTGCAAAGACAACAAGAGTAATGCCGCTTGCCTCTAAGCCCACATATGCGATGATATTAAGAACGATTATCAGGATAAGACTTGCAGCAAGTTTAATCGCAATGTCAGCTTCTGGAAGCAGATATTCCATTGCTGCTACAATCAGCACCATTGTTGTTATATTTCCAACAATCCAAGCAAGCCACCCAACAACAAAGGATGTTAACCTGCCATAGGCCTGCTTACTAAACTCATAGACCCCTCCGCTTTTTGGAAACAGTGCTACTAGCTCTCCAAAGCATGCACTTATGTAGATTGCAAAAATAGAAAGTACGATCCACGCAATAATCACCAGGTTCCCGGAGTACTTGGATCCGATTGCAGCACCAAAGAACATTGCGCTGCCTGCAATCGAGCCAATAGCCAGGGCCATTATTGTCCAGACGCCTGCAGTTTTTTTCAGCTCTACTTCAGCCATATACTAAAAACAGAACAAGAGGTATATAAAAGTTATTAAAATGTCAGAATTCCACCACTCTTTAGAATCAACCGCAAGGTTTTTATGTAGTCATAATTCCCTCCTCTGTATGAAAACAATGTTTATTGAATCAAAGAGTAATGCAGACATAAAGCTGCCAGAAAATCACATGGAAGAGCTGCCAGAAAAAATTGGTTTAGTGACAACTGTGCAACACATACATAAGATTAGTGAACTAAAAAAACAGCTTGAAAAAGCTGGAAAACTTGTTTTCCTTTTGAAAGGTACAAGGTCAAAATATCAAGGACAGATCCTTGGCTGTGATTTTCCAAAGGAATTTGAAAAAGAAATTGAAGCATTCCTTTATGTAGGTTCTGGAACATTCCATCCTTCTTCACTGCCAGAAAAAGCAAATATTTTCATCTACAATCCACTTTCAAAAGTTTTCCACAAGCTGGAAGTCAAAAAAAGAAAAGGAGCATATCTGAAGTTCCTTCATGCAGACAATATTGGTGTTCTTATCTCAACAAAGCCAGGCCAGTTAAACAAGAAAGCAACAGAGCTGAAATTCAAGGACAAAAACACATACTATTTCATCTTCGACACCTTGGATTACACTGAGCTTCAGAATTTCACTTTCATAGACTGCTTTGTCAACACAGCCTGCCCAAGAATCGCAGATGACTCGCAAAGCATAGGCAGGCCAGTTGTAAATATTGATGAGGTAGAAAGTTTTATATAAGCAACTCTTATTCTTTTTACAAATGAGTAGAAAAAAGGAGCAACAGGCACGCGAAGAGGCTCTTCAGCAGGAAATAAGAAGAGTAAAGCTTCCTAGAGGCAGACAAACCTTTGGTATTGTTGAACAGCGTTTAGGTGGTACAAGGATGCGTGTTCGATGCTTGGATGAAAAAACTCGAATCTGCAGAATCCCTGGCAGATTAAAGAGAATGCTTTGGGTTCGTGAAGGCGACACAGTTCTTGTAGAGCCTTGGGAATTCTCAGGTGATGAAAAGGGCGATTTGATTTTCAAGTACAGAAGGGCTCAGATCCAGTATCTCAAAAACAGGGGATACCTGAAGAAGCTTACAGATTTTGAAGAATTCTAATTAACCACTTTAAAATAAAAAAATTTATATACTTGTTAGAACTTAGATATCCTATGAGAGGAAAATTCCTTAGTATTGTTCTGGTAATGCTTAGCCTTCTTGGCTCAGCTTATCTCATCTTTGTAAGCAAGATTCTCTACACAGAGGAACTGCCTGTTTTTGCAATGTCACTATTAGTGACCTTGTTGATTCTTATAATGTTCCCACATACTAGAGTGGTGCATTTCCTTTTTGCTATTTTCTTTTCAGCAAACCTTCTGAATGTGTTTTTTATCTATCTTTCAGGCATAGTGAGCCTTGTCCTGCTATGTGTAGCTCTTGCGAATGCCCTGGGTCTTATGGTGCTTCTTTCAGCAATCCCAAGGAGAAGAGCAGTAGTACGAGCTAGGCCAATGCAGAAAAGGGATGAGATTTCTAGGCAGCTCGGCCCTGAAGAGGAGACTCCAAAGGTGACAGTTGTCCCAATCAAGAAAAAGGCAACAAAGAGAAGGAAAAAGAGAAAAACAACTAAGAGAAAGAAGAAGAAAAAGTAGTTCTTTAGGTGTTACAACTAATTGTCGATTACATATAGTTCTATAGCTTTAACGACTGATTATGGGCTTTTTTAGTAAATTATGCACTTGTCAGTAGTAACAAAACCGAAAGGTTTATAAACCAGTAAAACTTTCCCCTATTCTGAGGTAATCCAAATGAACCAACTTGAAATAAACACAATGAATTCGTTCCGTCTAGCTAAGAGAGACATCATAAAGATGCAGAGTGATATTATAGCTCTTGGTAGGACAGAAAAGAAGATAGTCGAAAGTCTAGAACGCCTAACAGCAAAGGAAACAATGCTGTACAATAGAGTTAAGCAACTTGACCAAAGGCATGCAGCTGCAAAAGCATTAACAATTGCAAGAAAAGCTTCAAAGAAGAAGACATATGCAGCTTCTAAGGACAGTAATAAGTTCCACTTAAGTAACTGCCCTTTTGCTCAGAACATAAAGCCTAAGACAAAAATCAAGTTTAACTCAAGAATCAAGGCACTAAACAAGGGTTTAAAGCCTTGCAAATGCGTTAAGTGATTTTCTTTTTCTATTTTTTTTCTTTTATATAATCAATAACCAACAAAATAACAGCTATAGTCAGCGCACTATCCGCAATATTGAATGTTGGCCAGAATCCTACACGAATAAAATCAATAACATAGCCGTGAATCACTCTATCAATAAGATTTCCAATAATGCCTGCTGTTATCAGGGCAATTGGAATATACATCTTTTCCGGGATTTTCTTGAACTTATATGCAATAGCACCTAATGCAACAAGGCTTATCAGAATGATTGGCCAGTTGCCAAGCCCGACAAGGCCAAAGATAATCTTTGAATTCTCTGCATAGGATAATGAGAAAAAGCTTGTTATCTCGATATTCTTTTCTGTTAGCAAAAGCTTTGTAATCTGGTCAGCAAGAATAACAACCAGAGTTATTATGACAAAAACAAGTTTTTTGTTCAGTACCATCCTTCTCTTTTCGTTGGTGGGTTTTGATCTCCACCCATCATTCTCTCCATGTTCGCCAGCCTTTGATTAAGGCTTTCTATTGCTGCTTTTAGCGCGTCAAGCTTTGCAGATATCACTTCCATGTCCTTGTTTGCAGCATATGCCCTTGTGGAGTCCATTGAATCCATGGTTGGCATTTGCTGCTGTTGCATGCCAAAAGGTGATTGCTGATCCATACCATGAAGACCAAGCTCGTCACGTGGCATGGCACTTCCCTGTCCCAATGCCACATTATCCTTTAAGCCTAAATCATCCCCTCTTTTCCAGAACTTAACTTTGTCAAATAATCCCATTTTTCTCACCTTCGTTTCCAAGTTAGAATCTTTTTTAATCCGTGAAGTATTTTTGCAAAAAAGCCCTCAGGTTCCTCTTCCTCAATCTCTACAGGTTCACTTGCAACATTTATATCTTTTGTATTTGATTGTGCTTTGAAGTTTTCTCCATTATAAACATAACTGGCCTCTGCTTTAGGCAGTTCTACAGCACCCGCTTCAGCAATAGACATCGAATATTCAAATGTCTTTTCCTCATATGCTCCAAGTTCAAATATCCAGCTCTCGTCACCATCCTCAAGAAGAATATCCTCAACTTTAAAATCTTCATTATTTTTTGCGGTTATAACTACCTTGAACTTTGCTCCTTCATTTGCCACATTAGGTGCCTCTTTTTTCAGTGTAACCATCTTTTTCTCTAGCACTTCAATGTCAAATGAATCTGATTCAACTTCATATGTTGCATTCATATACTCATAGGTTGCAGTTGCCTTTCCAAGCGAAACTCGACCTGGAATCAAAATCTTTTTTTCATACTTGTAAACAGCCTCATCTGTAAAAAGAGGTATATTCCATTCCTGTCCATCATCCATTATTGTAACATTTTTTATTGGAGTGTCTATAAGATTCTTCAGCTCAATCTCTATTGTGAATTTTTCTACAGTGTTTGCTATTACCGGAACCTTCTTTTCTATGGATATTACTGGTTTGTAAACAACATCTACAGTTTGGGTGTTAGATCCTGTTTTGTAGCTCTTTCCATCGTAAGAATATTCTGCAACAACCTGTGAAAGATCAACGCTTCCTACAGTGTGTATTAATTTTTCATATGTGAATTTTTTTTCACTTCCTGCAGTAAGGAATACACTCCATTCTTTTTCTCCATCATATGCATCAACTGAAACCGATTTATCGCCGATATTCTTGAATGTAACCTCAACAGTGAATTTGTCGGTGTTGTTTGCTTTTTTAGGGCTGCTTTTTTCTACAATCACAAAAGGTCCCTTTTTCACACGGCTGGAAAGAATAGCCTGTGAAATAGAATTTGAGCTTACATTGAATTTCTCTCCATAATCATTTTCATAGTCAAGTCTTGTTTTAGATATGATCCTTGTGCCATTGTATTTTGCCCTGATCGTTTCCTTTCCATTGACATAAACCCTTTCTCCTGGGTTAAGCTTGTCAATAGTAACTGTCTGTTCAGAGTCAACAAGGTCAAACTCCTGCTGCAGCGGGAAACTAAGAACAAGATTTTTTACTGGTTTGTCTGTTGTCGGATTTGATATAATATAATTAATGCCAATGACATCTGATTCATATACTGTTTCTTGTTCCAATACTTTCTCTACTGAAAGCACGATGTCCTCTGGCTTCACTGTTATTTCAAGTTGTTTGTCATAGGTGTACTCTGAAATCTTTGAGTATGCATCATCATTGAACAAGTCAGAATATTCTGCTGTTGTGTTGAAGTAGAACACTGTTGTTTTGTCAATCCGAGGAGCGACTACTTTGTATGTGTAAGCAGTCATTGTTTCGGCAGAATCAATGCTTATCTTTTTTGATGTTGTTCCAACAACTTCAAATGCACCTGGAACCTCATCATAAATCTTAACACTATTGATTCCTGTAAGCCTAGGATTCCTTACGTTTACTGAAAAGAAAAGCTCTCCACCGCTTTCAAGCACAGTGTCTGTTGCTGTTTGCGTTATGACAATGTCATCTATGGGTATCACAGTCAGCGTTCCGCCGTATGTCTGCGTGAAATTATCTTCTCCAAGTTCATAGCTCACATTAACCCGGAGCTTATAGCCTGATGAGGCTCCTGCTTCAGGAGCATAGAAGTATCGTTCTATGACCTTAACCTGTTCTGATTTTCCCATGCTCTCTATGAACATGTCAGGAACCCATGTAAGTTCTGTGTCAGTTAGTATCTCGACATTTTGCAGTTCTGTGTACGGGTTAAGGTTCTGTACATATATCTTCAGCAACTTTCTCTGGTATGATTCAAGGGTTTCATCTTCAAGGTTGGATCTTATTGCTACACCCTTAGTAATAATCTTTATCTCTTCTTTTGTCTCGAATATTCTTTTTATTCCGTTTTCATCAACATATTCTGCTTTTATCCTAATGATTGAGGTGCCTCCAAGAAGCCCTGTAAGGTCAAGCTTGAAAAATTTCGATACGTTCCTTGAAGAATTGAGTTTTAATAGCGAACCGCTCCACCTGCAGTTCTGGTCATCAATCTTTGTGAATTTTGATGGCGGCTTAATCTTGATACCTTCATCTGCTGTTATTTCGAGATAATTCACAAGAGTAGTGTACGGAGAGTCGCTTGAAACATTAAGTGTTAAGTTGGTTGTTTCACCGTAGTATATCTCTTCCTTTCCGAGATCTGAATCAATGTTGAAGAAGCCAAGGACTTCTATTGTTTTTTCTTCTGAGAATATTGTTTTTGTTGTGAAACCGTCAAAATAGCTCAGTGATGCCTTGAAGCCTCTTTTTGTAATCTCTTTTGCCTTAATCTCATAGGACAGTTCTATTGTTTCTCCTCTGCCGAGCTCCCCTTCCCATCTTAGAGTGTTTTCATCAAGATCTACACCATCATACTCAACAATCTCAAACTCATCTGTAAATGAATCTGTGTAAATCATGTTTTTTGCAACATGGCCATCATTTGATATTGTTACATCTACAGTGATATCTTCTCCTATCATCACTTCATCTTCAAGTATTGTTCTTGTAAGTGTGATAGAAGGCTCAAGAATGTACAGCTCAATATTCATCTTGTAAACTCGAGTGCTGTACTCAAACTGGACATTATTCAGGCAAACTTTTGCAGTGTCTGAAAACTCGCATGAATTATTCCTTACAAAAAGGCTCCCTGTTCCATAATCTGCAATAATCTCATTGTTTGAAGAACCAAGATAAAAAATAAAGCTCTGTCTTTGTGTAGATATACTGTCTCCAGAATAAACCCATCCACTATATACTTCGGAGTCAGCACTTGCAAGCTGCACAAGGGCAATTATTAATGCTAAATATATTATTAGGTTCTTATTCACTCAACTCGCCTCAACCTTTTCTTGCATAACAATCCCAACAATGCCGCTAGGCAGTATTCTCAATGCCTTAAACATCATTGTTTCAGGGTAAACAGTGATAGTATCATCTTTTAGGCCCTTTGCCAGGCTCTCCACATTAAGCGCTTCCTGAACCAGAGGAGCAAAGAAAATAGCCTTAATTCCTGTAACTTCATAACTCTGTCTTAATACATCCTCATCAAAATCAAGGGCACTTGCAGCCTCAGGAAACGGATCATTTGCTTTTAATACAGATATTATTGTGCTCTTTGGAAGATTTCTATCTTCTACAATAAAGGCATTTTTCTCAAGAGCCTCTAAAGCCGCAATTTCAAAAACATAAACCTTGTAATTAGTTCCTCTCATCTTTTTCAGCTCATCATTTGCATACTGAAGCGAGTACATTTTTGACTCTTCATCTGAAAGAAGGATTGGTGTTTGTCCTCTGAGGATGAATCCTGAAAGAACCCTATTACCTTCTGCTGCCATAACCAGCTTGTCTGAAGCTGCATTCTTCTTGAAATCCGCCGAATCAATGAATACCAGCAATCCAGATAATATGAGCAATATGGTAAAAACAGCTGTAACAAGAAAAATGGCTCTTACCAGGTTCTTAAGAATCTTGAATAATATGACTGTTAACAGTATAAAAAATACAATTCCTACAAATACTATAAAGTCCATTTCCATACACCTCTTTTGCTATATTATCCGCGTATTCCCTATTTAAAATATTCGTTTTTTTAAAGGAAAACATTTAAATTCAGTATATGAAACATCTTTCTGTATGAACAAAATCCAGCAAATCTATGATTATCTCATGAAGGAATATGGTCATCAGGGTTGGTGGCCTGTTACTCCGCTCTGCTGCAGAGGTGGAAAAACGCTGCCAATCTACGGCGTTGCAATCAAATCTGATAAGCAGAAGTTTGAGATAATCATTGGAGCTATTCTCACGCAAAACACTGCTTGGAAGAACGTTGAAAAAGCAATCATTGAGTTAAACAAGAAAGATCTCATTGATATCAACAAGATTCTGAAAATAAAACACAACGAACTAGCAGAAACAATAAAGAGTTCTGGCTATTATAATCAAAAGGCAAAAAGTCTCAAGAGCGTTGCAGAGTTTCTCAAGAAAACACCAATTGCAAAGCTTGAGAAGATGGAATTAAGCAAAGCAAGGCACGCGCTCCTAGATGTAAAAGGCATTGGAAATGAAACAGCAGACTCAATTCTCTTGTACGCACTAAACAAGCCAATCTTTGTTGTGGATGCATACACCAAGCGAATAGTCACTGAATTAAAGCTTGTAAAAAAGGATGCAACTTATCATGAAATTCAGGAACTCTTCATGAGTAACCTGCAAGCAGACCCAAAAATCTTCAATGAATACCACGCACTACTTGTAGAGCATGCAAAAAGATTCTATTCAAGAAAACCGTATGGTGTTAACTGTCCGTTGGAGAATTAGATCAGTTTTGGTTGTACTCTATGATATGCCTCATTCGCAAGTTCATAACCAAGATTTCTTAATATTTGATCATCAAGCATCTGAGGTCCCTTAGGGCTTTTGGTAACAAGTATCTGTCCAAGTCCATACAATGCACTGTCAGCTTTTTCACTAAACTGATTGCGTGCTTCCTCGCTTTGTGAGTTCTCTATATCTGCTCTTAAAATATGAATTCCTTCTGCAAGGTCATCTATTGAAGCATCTTCAAGACCTATTTTCTCAAATTTCTTTCTAAATCCCGTAGTTCTTTTTCTAGCATCTTGCGCTTCTTTCTGTACAATCTTGTAAGCTTGGGCTGCTGAAACTTTCCCAGACTCGATATTAGAAAAACTTTGGCCATTTCTGGTAGTATCCTGACCAGGGCCGGTTCTTATGCTGTTGTACCTCTTTGCCAAGACATCCTTGATCTCTTCTTCAGATGAATCATTATTTAGTTCTTCAGCTGCTCTTATTAGTCTCAAATCTGCAGCGTACTGAATATGTGTATAATCTTCTTCAAAAATTGTTTTTCTTGGGTGTCCCATACTACCTCAGAATACGCACTACTACTATATAAATCTTTCGGTTATTTGTTACTTGTCAGTAAGTACAAAATCAAATAAGAACTGCGTTGATTGCGCCTTCTTGGCCTGGCCTGTTTGTTATTACAGCCTTACCCTTCTCTGTGTCAATAACAGTGCCTTTTGTCAGGATGTTTCTCCTGATGTACTGCTTATCTGCAGGGCTGTCTATAACAGTCTTTATCTTTGCCTTTGCATACTTCTTTGTTTTATTGTCAAACACATTAGCAACATCTGCTGTTAGAAGCCTTAGCTTTGTATTAGCTCCAGAGGTTCTTTCCACCTTCTGCTTTGTACTCTTGCTAATTCTGGTCATAATAGGCTCACTAGCCTTCTCAAAGCGCCTCTTAGATCTAGCTTTCTTTAGTCTACCACCGCTGCTGCTCGTGCCTGCTTTTGAGTGTGTTAACATACTAATTCGGAAAATACAGTTGATTTATAAGGCTTTTGGTTATAATACCGCAATCTTTATATATGGGTGCGGGTATACGATTTTATATTATTTTGTTGTGGGGTAATCAAAAAAATGAGCGAAGTAGCAAGACCATTAGATGCACTCAATGCCGCAAGGAATAAAAGAGTGCTTGTAGATTTGAAAAACGGAAGACAATATGTTGGAAAGCTTAAGGCTTTTGACATACATGTAAATGTAGTTCTGGAGGAAGCAGAGGAGCGAGAGAACGGCGAGACAAAGAGAAAACTCGGTGTTGTTTTCATAAGAGGCGACACAATAATCGTTATATCGCCAGAGTAATTAGGTGTTCTGAATGGTTAAAGGTACTCCATCTATGGGTAAGAAGTCTGGAAAACAGAATTTCATTTACTGTAGACGCTGCGGTGAAAGAAGCTACCATATGAGAAAAAAGGTATGTTCTTCATGCGGCTATGGAAAGTCAGCAAAACTAAGAAGTTATACCTGGCAGAAAAAGCAGTAAAAATTTACTCAAGATGTTCTATTTTTAAAGAAGGTCTTTCTTTTACTTCGAATTCTACTCCTGCCTCTTTTAACAATTGCTTTGCATCTTCATCAGGATAATTACCAAATGAAACAAAGCGCTTGATCTTTGCATTTACAAGCATCTTTGCACAAAGAATGCAGGGACTGTTAGTGCAGTAAATTGTTGATCCTTCTAAACTTTTTCCATGCAGTGAAGCCTGTATGATTACATTCTGCTCTGCGTGTATAGCTCTGCAGATCTCATGTCTTGTTCCAGAAGGAATATTGTTCTGATCTCTTAAGCAGCCTAATTCCAAGCAATCCTTTAATCCTGCAGCAGCTCCATTATACCCTGTTGAAACAACATACTTGTTCTTTACAGCAACTGCTCCAACATGGTGTCTTTTGCATGTTGAGCGCTCTGCAACAACAAGCGCAATCTTCAGAAAATATGTGTCGATATCTGGTCTGCTCATATTGAATTAATCAGCTCTTTTGTGTTTTTCTCAAGCTCTTCTAGGCTTGATTCATTATTGATTGTGTAATCAGCTATTGCAATAGGCCCACCTTTATTAATATTTTGTATCTCCGCATAGTCACGACTTTTTGCTTCATCAGCTGTTAAGGGCCTTATCTCTCTTTTTCCAAGTCTCTCATAACGTGTTTTAGGAGAAGCATAAATAGCAACAACAACAAGATTATCATTATACTTTTCTTTTAGAAACAAATATTCTTCCCAGCTGTACAATCCATCAGCAACAACATTGCCTTTTTCCAAGGCAGCATCTAGTTTAGGAACATTAAGTTTTGCATAGGCATCCATGCCCAGCTCTTTCCGAAGAAGCTCTCTGATGTGCTTCTCATTCTTTTCATTAATCTCAAGGTTCCTTTTTTTGAGCTCATCCTCAGTTGCATCGCCAAATCTAACTCTAGAAAATCCCTCTGCTTCAAAGGATCTGGATGCTTCTGATTTCCCGCTCCCAGGCAACCCCACAAGTGCTACAACTTTCATAGGAAAATCGATTACAGCCTTGATTTAAAAAGATTGTGATACAACAAATCAACAAAAGCTTTAAATATCCTCACTCAACTCATTTTCTCTGATGAAAGAACTTGACAAAAAGCCTGATTTTAAGGCAATTGAAGCAAAGTGGCAGCAAACCTGGGAAAAGGATGGAATATTCAAGTTTGATCCTAAGTCAAAGAAACCAGTGTATTCAATAGATACTCCGCCGCCAACAATTTCAGGGCAGCTTCACTTGGGGCATGCGTTCTCATATTCACAGACAGAGTTCATCGCAAGATACAGAAGAATGGCTGGCTTCAATGTTTTCTATCCATTCGGATTTGACAATAATGGTTTGCCTACAGAAAGATTAACAGAGAAAAAGATGAAGGTAAAGGCCCATAAGATGGACCGTGATGAATTCATCAAGCTCTGCCTTCAGGTAACAAAGGAACACGAGAAAGAGTATGAAAAGGTCTGGCGAACACTAGGTATTTCATGTGACTGGGACCAGCTCTACACAACAATCGAGCCAAATGCTCAGAAAATATCCCAACTTTCTTTCCTAAGACTGTTCAAAAAGGACAGGATATACCAGCACGAAGCACCTACTGTGTGGTGTCCTGAGTGCCAGACAGCAATAGCTCAGGTAGAGCTGGAAGACAAAGAGCTCACTTCAGTATTCAATGACATCATATTCAAGCTTGATGATGGTTCTGATTTAATCATTGCAACAACCAGGCCGGAATTATTGCCATCCTGCGTTTCAATATTTGTTCATCCGGATGATGAGAAGAACAAGAAGCTTGTTGGAAGAAAAGCTAAGGTTCCACTATTCAATCAAGAGGTTACAATCATTGCTGATGAAAGAGTAGATCCTGAAAAGGGTTCAGGAGTTGTTATGTGCTGTACATTCGGCGATTTGACAGATATTGAGTGGTATAAGGCTCATAAATTGGAAGTAAGAATAGCAATTGATGAGCAGGGAATAATGACTGATATCTCTGGAAAGTACAAAGGACTCAAAGTTAAGGATGCAAGAAAACAAATCATTGAAGACCTTAAAGCTGAAAACCTTCTTACAGCTCAAAAGCCAATATCTCATATGGTTAATGTTCACGAGCGTTGCGGAGTAGAAATAGAGTTTCTGATGACAAAGCAGTGGTTTGTTAAATACCTTGATTTAAAAGATAATTTCATCAAAGCAGGAAAGGATATGAAATGGTATCCTGCTCACATGAGAGTTCGTTATGATAACTGGATTACAGGTCTGCAGTGGGACTGGTGTATTTCAAGGCAAAGATATTATGGTATTCCATTCCCTGTTTGGTATTGCAAGAAATGCAGTAATGTAATAACACCTGATGAAAAAGATCTTCCTGTTGACCCATTAAAGGACAAGCCAACAAAGCAGTGCAGTTGTGGTTGCAAAGACTTAATCCCTGAAAAGGACGTTCTTGACACCTGGGCAACATCTGCTTTAACACCTTTGATCAATGGACGCTGGGAATCAAAAGAAGACAGGACAGATATTATTTATCCAATGACCTTGAGGTCAAATGCTCATGATATAATCACATTCTGGGATTTCAACACAGTTGTTATGGGGCTTTTCCATAAATCTAAGCCTCCATTTGCTGACATGATGATTTCAGGCCATTGCTTAGACAAAAATGGAAAAAAGATGTCAAAGAAAAAGGGCAATGTTGTTTTCCCATTAGAGGTTGTTGAGAAATTCTCTGCAGATGCTCTCAGATGGTGGGCTGCAGGCGTAAAGCTTGGAGAAGATTTATGGTACAAAGAAGAGGATGTCACAAAAGGCATAAGACTTTCAATAAAGCTTTGGAATGTTGCAAGATTCCTTGCAATAAACCTTGATAAAAAACCAAAGAAAACAAAACTCACGCTAACAGATCAATGGATTCTTCACGAACTTAATGAGGTTGTAAAGGAATCTACAAAATACTTCAATGAATATGAGTACAGCAAGGCTAGATTTGCAGCAGAGGTATTTTTCTGGAATTCATTCTGTGACAACTACCTTGAGCTAATCAAATATCGTTTATACAATGATATTGACAAGGAATCTGCACAATATACAATCTATGTTGCACTGCAGTCAATCCTGAAGTTATTTGCTCCAATAATGCCTTTCATAACAGAGGAACTCTACACAACATTATTCTCTGAACTTGAAAAAGAAAAGAGCATTCATACTTCCAGCTGGCCAAAATATGAAAAAGACTTTGTATCAGAAGAGGCTTCTGAAATAGGCAAAGCAGCAGTCATTGCCCTTTCTGAAATGAGGAAGTGGAAGAAGCTGAAGAACATAAGCTTTGGCGCAGAAGTAGAGAAATTAAAGCTGACAACACCTGACAAGGAAAAGCTGGACAAGATAAACAAAGACCTTGCAGCAACAATGAAAGCAAAAGATCTGGAAATCATAAAAGGCGAAGAGATTAGTGTGTGCTAAGTTTTCTAAAAGTTCTTATTGTCCATGTGAATGCAACAATATTTGCAGCTAATCCTCCGAAAATAAGCGAAATAGCAACCCAATGATAACTATAGCCCAGCACAAATACAAACAATAAAGAAACAGGGATAATCACAACAAGTACTCTGATTATAATGAAAACAAGGCCTGGAAAACCATGACCCATGCCCTGCAGGATTCTACTTGTTGTTAAGGTTACTGCAGAAAATGGAAGGGCAAAAACATAAATTCTTGCAAACGAAGAGCCAATATCAATCAGGGCTTGTTCATTAGTAAATATTCTGATGAATGTGCCTGGAGCAATGAACAGAATTGCACCAATAACAGAAACAAAAAGCACAGCTATCTTCACTCCAAACCAGCTAATGTCTTTCAGCAGATCATATCTCTTTGCGCCATAAAACATGCCTGTTATTATCATCAGTGCCATTGAAAAGCCAATCACAGGCATTGTTGCAACGCTTTCAAGCTTCATTAGTATGCCCAGTGCTGCAACATACTCTGTTCCGAAATGAACCATTATCCAGTTTAGGTACATGAAAAAAACTGACAGGATAAGCATCATGATTGTTGCAGGCAGCCCAACAGATATTATTTCTCTCACAACCTTTGGTGAAAATTTGAAATAGCTCCAACCAAGCTTAAGATACGACTTCTTGTTAACATAGTAAATAAACACTAGGAATGATGCTGTAAACGAGACAACAGTTGCAATCGCTGCTCCCTTTACACCATAACCAAGCCAATAGATGAAAATTGGATCAAGGATTATGTTCAGCACAAGTGCAAAGCACTGTATTAATGTTGGTGTAACAGTGTCTCCTTGGGAAGCAAACAAATGATACATTATGAAGATTGGGAACATGATGATAGCTCCTATGAGTATTACTGACATGTAACTCATGGAAAGCTCAAGAACAGTACCTCTTGCCCCTAAAAACTCGAATATCGGCCTAAGCCAGATCAAACCTGCTGCAATGATTACCACTGCAATACCCAGGGCCATCAACAGTCCATGCATCGCAGTGTTCTCAGCCCCTTTCTTATTCTTTTCACCCATAAACCTTGATATCCTTGAGCTCATTCCAGAGGCAACCCCGGAATTCACTGCAATAAGGATGAAGAATAAAGGAAAAGCAAATGTCAAAGCAGCAATTGATTCAGGTCCAAGCCTTCCAACGAATGCAGTGTCAACAATATTATACATCACCTGAACCATAACAACAATAACCATAGGATAAGCAAGCTTGAATAAAGCCTTTTTTGGGTGCTTAGCAAACTCGTTGACTCTGTTATTCTTCATTTTCAATAAAAAAGACACAACATTTAAATATTCTTCTAAAGCTTATAGGTATTATGGGGCGTGGAAAATTTGTTATGATAGATGGCCTAGATGGCTCTGGCAAAGGTGTTGCTGTTAATGCTCTAAAGGAATGGGCTGAGCTGCAGGCTATGAAGGTTCTGGATCTTAGAGAATACTGCAAAAACCATGAACTCCCTAAGCCGGATGAAGTTAAAGACTATGATGTGATTGTTTCTTCAGAGCCAACCTACTCCTTTGTTGGGAAAGCAATAAGAGAAGAGCTCATCAAAGCAAATGACCGGAATTATTCTGCATGGACCATTGCAAATGCCTTTGCTCTAGATAGAGAAATTCTATACAACCGTGTAATAATCCCTGCAATCAAAGAAGGCAAATTCATTTTCCAGGAAAGAGGCGTTGTCTCATCCATTATTTACCATCCTGTGCAGGACAGAATCCAGCTCAGCGAGCTTTTGAAGATGGCAGGCAACAAGCTTGCAATGCAGAACGCTCCAAGTTTGTTGGTTGTTGCGCAGGCAAGCCCTGAAACAGTAATCAGCAGGCTTCACACGAGAAAAAAGAAGGACAATTCTATCTTTGACAATCTTTCATTCCAGAGAAAGATAGAGGAGCGCTATAACTCTCCATGGCTGAAAACACTCTTTGAACGCCACGGTTCAAAGGTTATCTACATAGACACTGATGCTCCAAAGACAGTTGAAGATACAAAACAGGCAACAATAGAAGCATGGGAAAATTTTATCAAGAATCAGTAATCACTCTTCTTCTTCAGCATTAAGGACATCTTTAAGTGTCTTATTTTTTTTCATTGCCTTATAACTTATTCCTTTCATGCTTATCTATTTTCATGACATAAATGATATTTAAGTTCTATCAATCTTTAACATATAGTTTGAAAGGCAACACGAGCCTCGAGTAGTGAACTACTCCTTGAACTCAAAAATAGAATTAACCTTGTGTGTTATCTCTTTTCCGTCGACAGCGCTTATCCTGACATTAAGTGTTCTGTACGCGCTTGTTAGATACGTTAAATTCCAAACCAAGCCTTCTTTCAGGTTCTGCAGAATTGCAATGATCTTAAGAATCCTTTCTCCGCAGCATTGGTCTCTTACCTTTGCTCCTGCAACAAGTGCTTTATCAAAATCAACCTTGACCTTATTCATATCAAGCTTCTTCACAGCGCCTTTCTTGAAAACCTCTGACTTTGGCTGTTCCTCAAAACCATTCTTGTGAAAAACAAAAACCGTTGCTTGTTCGGTTTTTTTATCATAATAATTAGCCATCCACTCCCCATCCTTCAGCTCCTCGAACATTGTGAACAAGCTGATTAGGTAGGCATCCTTGTTATCCTTTCTCCATTCAATAAAGCCGGGTGTCTTCTCAAGTTTCTCTACAACTTCTTTTGCATTCATACACTATTTAGTAACATTCTTTTATATAAATCTTTTTAAACATGCAAGTTTTTTCTTTTCAATATGCTCACAAAAGAAAAAACTCTGGATCTTGAGAAGCAGGGTTATCGAATGGTTGGTAACCACAGCTCAATCAAGGTCTGCTTGTGGACAAAAAAGGTATTGCGAGGGCAGGACGCATGCTACAAAAACCAGTTCTATGGCATCCATACCTGGCGTTGCGTTCAAATGTCACCAAGCATGGTTTGCTCGCAGCGTTGCGTTTGGTGCTGGCGTGATATTGACTTTACTTTGCCAAAATGGAGCGGACCTATTGATGATCCTAAAGAAATCATAGATGGCTGCATTAAGGAGCACGTAAAATACATCCGTGGCTTTGGCGGAAATAAGAATGTTGACAAAGTAAGATATTTTCAGGCAATGGCTCCAAAGCACTTCGCAATTAGCTTGATCTCAGAGCCAACATTCTATCCCAAGCTGCCAGAGCTGATTGATGAACTGCACAAGCGAAACATGACATCTTTCCTTGTAACCAATGCAAATAATCCTGATATGCTTGAAAAGCTGCTGAAACATCCACCAACTCAGCTATACATTACTCTTCCAGCTCCTGATGAAGCAACATACAAGAAAGCGTGCAAGCCTGTGTTAAAGGACGGCTGGCAACGAATTATGGATTCAATAGACCTTCTTAAGAAATTCAAATGCAGAAAAGCAGTAAGAATGACTCTAGTAAAAGACGTCAACATGATTAAGCCAGAAAAGTACGCAGAAATACTCAACAATGCTGCAGCAGACTTCTTTGAGCTGAAAGCATACATGTATGTTGGCCATTCTAAAAAGAGACTTCAGATGAGCAACATGCCCTTACATCCTGAAATAATTGATTTCTCAAAAAAACTAGCAAAGCACACATCACTAAAGCTAATCGATCAAAAAGAAGAATCCAGAGTAGCCTTAATGATGAAAAAAGACAGCAAAGACAGGATTATGAAGTTCTAATGCGATACTTTTATATATCATAAACCTCATTTTTCAACTAAAAAGAGGTATAATGGAAGATAACGCAAAGCTTATTGAGTACCTAAAGCATAATCTTGCTCAGGGTCGTTCTAAAGAAGAAATAATTACTTTTATGGTGAATCATGGTTATCCAGCTGATCACATATTAAACCTTCTTAATGATATTCAAAATCCGCAGTCAGAAATTCCTCAGCCGGAAAAGACACATCAACCTCAGCAAAAAAAACAGCAGCCAAAGCAACCTTCTCAGGGTTTCTTAGATTCTTTTTCAAAAAAAGCAGAGAACTCCAGTATAACACACCTTCTTGCTTTAATATTTGCATATTCTGCCTTGGTTTTTATCATTACACTATCCTCATCATTCATTTTTATTAGTTTTGGGCCATTTGGTGAGCTATTTGATAATTTTCATTTTATTGATCAAATTATGAATATGGCAAGCCCTGTTAGTTTTTCATCACTTGACATCTCTCCAGACAGTATTATTTTATCCGCAGTTGTGTCCAGCTTTTCTTTAGCCATATTTACCACAATTTCCATTCTCTTATATGCACTTTACTTTTTCATATCCTTGAAAATTCTTGGAACATCTGCATCATTTAAGGAAACATTCAGAACAACAACAATATTCTTCATTGTTCCAATCATCTTTCTTACAATAAGCCAAATAATCAACATCATTTTATACCTCATACTTGGAAAATTCTCTGTTATAACCTTTGTTTTCTTCCCGATTGTTGGGCAGGTATTCTTCCTATTTATTGTAACAGAAATATTCAAAGAAAAGAATGATCTCAGTGCAGTGAAAAGATATGTGATAATCTTATTTCCGCTGCTCTGCTTGGTTGCAATAACAATTTCCCTAATCTATTCTAACTTTTTCTTCTTGTGGTATATT
Source organism: bacterium (assembly GCA_024206195.1). Next base: position 82,574 of record JAAGZO010001228.1, read on the forward strand.
TTAGAAATAATCATCGGAGGCCTCATATGAAGAAACAGTTGATCATCATAATAGTGGCGTGTCTTATAGTTTCTTTAGCTGAGATACTATTCATTAATCTGTCTCCTCAGATTGGTGTATTAGATGAAAACAATGATGTAGAAAGTAGCTTTGTATTAAGTAAGGAATCAAGGGCTCAACTTAGCCCCATCTATGAACACAGACCTCATAAGAATGATTTTACATTCTACAAGCCAATGTATAAGATAATTATTATGGGTTCAGAAACAATGTTCGCACTTCTTGATATAGGAGGGTTAGTATATTCTAGATCGCCTAACCAAAATGACCTATGCACAGAAATATTGGGTTATGAAAACACAAATGAGGACCTATTCTTAAAATGCCTCCCTCATATTCGGACAGGATCTACTACTATAGGAAGACTGCCATCAGATCCTGGAGTCTTTTCTTCTCTTCTTTACGAATTTTTTGATTTGGATGGCGCAGTATCATATTCATCAGAACAGCCAACAACATATGGAGATGCTATAGCTGCAATGAATTATGGTTGGTGGTCTTTAGTTGACTTTGTTGGCGGTTCAAGTGTTCTTCATTTTGAAGACTCACCCCTGCCTTTTTGTCTTGAAAAAGAAGACCTTGTGTGCATAAAGAATGTTAATATGAGTCTGCAGCAGAGACGCGAGAACTATGCAGATTATTTTGATACTCAAAACAAGGCAGATACATTCTTAAAGACGTTTTTGGATGAAACAGATGAGAAATTCGAGGGAATAAGCTATCTTTCTTATTTTCCACATTACAAAGGAGTCTTTATTGTTACAACAAATGTTCCAGATGAAGAACTGGAGGATTCAACAATCTTAATAAACGAAACAGAATATTCATTTGATCTTGTATACCCTCTGATTTTTGTTAATGAAGCAAATCTTTCTCCAGGCGAATACAATCTGGAAATAAAAACAAGCAAAAGTGAATATCAAGCCGCATTTAAAGTGGGCTATCGTGAACTAGTAGTCAGGGATTACATGCTTAATGATGATGGACTCGTCATCAATATACAAAACCTCAAAGAAGAAAAGATAATTCTATCAGGCATTCAGCTGGCTAATGATGATGCTCTATGCATATATACAAATTCAACGCAATACGACATATTCACAAATGGTTTAGTTCTTCTTCCGCAGATGGATGAGGGTTCTTTTGTGGAAATGGCAGAGGAGTACACTTTTGTTACAGGCTCAACAGATATTAAGCTTAGATGTACAGGCCTGGATAAATTGGCAAGAAACAAGAAGAACTTTTTTGAAACAACAGCAAAATATACTCTGGAAAGCGGGGAAGAAAGAGAGATCACTGGTAGCGCATTCATTGAATATGAATCCTTTGGTTTCATCAGCTCAGTTAAATAGCCACAAAGTTTAAATACCCTAAAACAAACTTCTTCTCTTATGGGGGTGTGGTTATGAATCCTGAAAAGGAGATTGTCAACCTTTGGTTAAACAGGAAAGGTTTCTTTACTATTAAGGATATCAATGCAGGCAAGAGAGTAATTGACATCATTGCAATTAAGCAGGTCAAGGATGGTCCTGAGGTGCAGCACGTAGAGGTGAACTGCACTATTTCTCAGAAAGTTCATACTTCAAAGGAAAAAGAAGAGCTTCTAAAAAAATTCAATGATGAGGCTGTTAAAAAAACAGTCAAGAAATCAATAAAGGAATACTTAGGAACAGAAGCAGCATACCACAAAGTCTTAGTTTCAAGCAGCGATGTTATCCTGGAAAATGTCCATGTAACAAATTTCAGCGAGGTTCTTTCTTTTGTTGTGAAAAACCTTGACAAGCAAAACTATGGAAACCCTACAACAAGGACAATGCAGCTTGTGAAATACCAGCTGATGTCAGACCCAGAAAGAATTGCAGCCCTAATGGGCCAGGACAAGAAGCACAAATCACTCACTTACATGGGCAGAGAGGAGTTCCTGAGCAAAATGCTAAAGCAGGATGTTGCAAAGAAGATATTCAGAAAGTCTGCTAACGAGAAAATACTTATTGAACTTCTAAAAGAATCAACTTTAAAGCAGCCAGAAAGACTGGCAAAAGCGCTGAATGATGTCCTTACAAAGCGCACAAGCAACAAATTCTTCAATGTTCTTCTAAAACAAAAAGGAATGAAAGAAGCAGTAAAAGAAGAAATAGTTAAGGACCAGAAATCGCTTGCATCTTTCTTAAAATGATACGTTTAGGCACTGCTGGGAATTGCGAAAAGGATATACTCTCCTCTTTGAAGAGGTTAAAGGAGTTTGGAATAGATGCGCAGGAGGTAGAGTTCACCTACGGCGTAAATATGACTCTTGACACTGCAAAAAAGGCAGGAAAGCTAGCAAAAGAACTGGGAATAAAACTCAGCATTCATGCTCCTTTTTACATTAATCTTGCATCAGCAGAAAAACATAAGATTGCCGCTTCAAAGAAAAGAATTCTTGATTCTGCAGAGCGCGGTCATTATTTGAACGCAACGCATATTGTTTTCCACGCAGCCTTCTACGGAAAAAGAACGCATGAAGAAACATACGAAATGGTAAAGCAGGAAATATTAGACATGCAGCTTTACATGGAAAAAAAGAAGTGGAATACTTCATTAGCTCCAGAGACAACCGGCAAAGCATCCCAATTCGGCAGCCTGGATGAACTCCTGAAATTGTCAAAAGAAACCGGGTGCAAGATCTGCATTGATTTCGCACACCTCAGGGCAAGAGAGGGAAAAATAAACTACAAAGAAGTATTTGATAAAATAAAGCACATCAAGCATGTACATGCTCATTTCTCAGGCATAGAATACACTGCAAAGGGAGAAAGAAGGCATCTTGTGATGAATGAAAAAGATATCGAACCACTCTTAAAAGAAATCATAAAGCGAAAGACAGACATCACAATCATCAGCGAAAGCCCAGTCACCTGGCAGGATGCATTAAAGATGAAGGCTGTTCTAGAGCATTTAAGATAGCTTTTTAAACCCCCCCTTATTCCTATATAGTATGAAAATCCTTATGGATACGAACTTCTTGTTCATACCATTTCAGTTCAAAGTGGACATATTTGCAGAGCTTGACAGGATTTGCCTGAAATACGAGCTCTATGTAGTAGATAGAACACTAGATGAATTGGAAGGATTGGCCCAAAATAAGGGAAAACAGGGCCAGGCAGCCCGTCTGGCACTATCATTTATAAAGGCCAAAAACGTAAATATTATAAATACCCGCGAAATCACAAGTGAAAGTGTTGATAATATTATTGCTTCTCAGCAAAAAGAGGGCTATATTATAGCAACGCAGGATAAAGGATTAAAAAATAAGCTTAAGAAGCCTATGATTGTTTTAAGGCAGAAAAGCTATCTAGAGATGATCTAAAAATGTTTTACAGAACAATGGTTAAGGACCACATAAGAGTACCTCCAGCACTATTCGGAATGCCTGTGAGGGACGCAATAGTTGAAAGAATAAAGAGAAAGTACGATGGTTACATCTCAAAGGACTTGGGAATAGTCATTGATATTTGCGATCTAAAGGAAATACATGAGGGTGTTATAATCCCTGGTGACGGCGCATCATACTACAAAACAGAGTTTGAACTACTAACATTCAAGCCAGAGATGCAGGAGGTTCTTTATGGTAAGATAAAGGACGTAGCTGACTTTGGTGCTTTCATTAACATGGGAGCAATCGACGGAATGATCCACATTTCTCAAACAATGGATGACTTTGTAAGTTTCAGCAAGGACAAAGTATTGCTAGGCAAGGACTCAAAGCGCACTCTAAGCGTTGGAGACAAGTGCAAGGCAAGAGTAATTGCAGTAAGCTACAAAGAAGTCACAAACCCAAAGATTGGTCTCACAATGAGACAGCAGGGTTTAGGCAGGCTGGACTGGTTGGATGAAGAAAATGAACCAAAAGAAGAGAAGCCAGCACCAGAGAAGAAAAAGGATACTAAGAAGAAGAGCAAAAAATGAAGAAAAAAGTATGTAAGCAATGCAAAGTATTCGTTGATGATAACGTTTGCCCAATTTGCAAAGGCAATCAGTTTAGTACAAACTGGCAGGGCAGAATTAATATTCTTAATTCAAAGAAATCTTCAATTGCAAAAAAGCTTAACATAGAACACGATTCAGAATATGTAGTTAAA
>JAAGZO010001229.1 GCA_024206195.1 bacterium
GTAATGTCAATAACAATGCGAGTAATGCGAAAATCTCTGATGACAATCCCCTTCTCGAAGTGATCTCTCGCCTTTTTTGTGACGGGTTCAAGGTTCCAGATGACCGGGCACTGAACATCGTCCAGGCACTTGATACCTACCACTGGACCAAGGACAATGCTCTGATCATCGTGTTTACTCGAAGGATGGATCTGTGTTACATCAAATCGCTGTGGAAGAATTTGGCAGAGTATAAGCCACACGACACCCTCATCTCTATCAAAGATGATTTGGAGCCAGGGCAGCTCGCCTCCGAAAAGGAGTGTCGAGCGAAGTTCAAAGCTCTCAAGAGCGGCAATCCTAACAAAACATACAAAATCGTTCCATTCAACAGGATTGCCTGTGACAACGTGGTGAAACTGTTCCATGAATGGTGAACGTGTTTCTTGTTCCTTCAGCCCCTTTCTTGTTTGTTTCCTAGTTTTGCCTTGATTCCACTACCTTACAGTAATTTAACGTGATTTTCTGTGAACTGATTGCTTGAATAAAACCGATATATGGCTAAATGATCTTGTGACGTTCTGGATTCACGGATCTTTTAGCTTTTATTGGTTTATTCTTATCAGCTTCCTTCCTGCTGCATTCTAGCCTTTATTGCTTTTACTTCATCAGGATCGCCTTGGCAAGTTATTCACTTTCTTGGCTTACTTCTGTCCTGTATTTTGGTCCACCATGAGGGGTTACCCTTGCTTTTCATCCCTTTCTCGGTTTAACCCCAATTTTGCTTAGAACTGTAGTTAATTACTTGCTTTTTCTTAGTATTTCTTGCCCATTCTACTTGCTTGGACCTTTTCCTTTTTCAAAACATAAAAATGACAGAGAATAATCAACAAGGCCCCGGTACCTGGCAAAGGGGTTCTACAATCTCCAGGGACCCAACCCGGTCTGTGGTGGATTGGGGCAGTCCGGGTCGTCTGGCTACTCATTCCCTTCCTGGTGTAGTGAGTGACCAAGCTGTTCCAGGACGATTGGCTACTGGAAATCGACAGTTGGTTCTTGTTTATAACCCCTCTTCCTCCTTACCTTTTGCCCATTTTACTTTAGGCCAACCTTCTGCTCATCCTACATTGCCCTGCAATAAACCTAGATGTGCTGTTTGTCCTAAAATTTTGCCCAGTAACACAATACAGTCTTATGCCACTTCTAAAGTTTTTGCAACTGTAGATAATAATGAAATCTTAACCTGCGATTCAACTAATGTTATTTATCTTATTCATTGTAATAAATGTGGCATGGGTTATGTGGGCGAAACCAAAAGGGCTCTGAAAAAACGTTTTTCTGAACATTTATATAATATAAAATCCCAAAAATACCACTCTTTCCTGGTTTTACATTTTAACTCTGATGGCCATACACATCATGACGCCAAGATTGTTATTATCGAAAAATTGAACATTTTGACAACTCAGTCTTCTAGAGAAATAAGGGAAGATTTTTGGATTCGTTCTTTAGTAACTGCTTTTCCTTTCAGTTTAAATGACAGAATTAAAGGTTATGGTAACATTTCCAGTAATCTCAACCCTATGCTGTACAAAAC
>JAAGZO010001230.1 GCA_024206195.1 bacterium
CTGGAAATCGTCTTGGCTTCTTGCTTGCTTGTCGGCCTGGTCTTGGATCATCTGTCGTTCAGCTCAGAGTTTGTCCCTTGCTCTTATCGTCCAATCCAAATCCTTCTTCTTTTGTATGTACGGCGCACTTGCAGCACCATATTTGTGGAGAAGAACACTGGCTTCCTTTTGTAGCTTTTCTATAGTAGTCCTGCTTGGTTCCCATTCATCTTTAGGAAGAGTACCAAATGGTTTTCTTGATTTAGAAGCAGTTTTAGCAGCTGATGCAACAATGGCTGTCACAACAGTAGGAGTTGAAATGGGTTCAGTAATTTTAGTTCTCAGGGTTTCACGATTTAAAATCGTATACTTTCCCGAAATAGTATCTTTTGCATAATATTGTTCTTCAGTTAGAAATATATATGAAGGTGCTTCAACTTCTACAAAATTTTTGAATGGATCTTCTTTCTTCTGAACCTGAACTACTTTTTCTTTTGAAGTAACAGTTATTGTAAGGTTATCTTCTTTTGGTTTTGGAGTAGCAGGAATTGTAAAAGTTTTGTCTGAAGGAGTTGAAGTTTCAATAATGATGTCTGGATCCGAAGGTCCAGAAAATAATGGAGTTGAAATTTCTTTCGGAACTTTAGCAGACAGAGATTGTAGCATAATAGGAGGTCTTGCAAGAGAAGTTCCATAAAATATTCTAGGAGATCCGGTATTCAGTCTTTGTTTTGAAATAGTTGCGGCTCTGGCTGTTTCTTGAGTCATATGAGTTCGCAAAACTTCTTCAAAA
>JAAGZO010001231.1 GCA_024206195.1 bacterium
AAACCAAGTGGAGAGCGCTCAGAGATGGGCGCTTTTTTTTATGCACAACTTTCTGTTCATAAATGCGTCTTACAACTATTAAAAATAAATCACTACATTTGTTTAGATACTAATCATGAGATGGCTTTCAAAAGTTGCTGAGTTACATGACGACTACATTAGGATAGTCAAAAGTTTAGGCGAAGAGTTTTACGCTGAGGATATAGTACAAGAGATGTACATCAGGTTAACCAAATACTACAAGCCTTTTAAGATTGTAAACGAAGAGGGCAAGATAAACAAGAGCTACATCTATTTAGTATTACGAGCAATAGTATGTGATTTGCGAGCAGAGAAAAAGAAGCTGCAAAAAGTACCGCTAGAATACATTGACAAGATGGGAGTTAATTACGAGTACATATCCAAAGGCGAAGCTGAGTACAATCTAGAACTCAGAATGCGAAAAGAGATGAACACCTGGGAATGGTTTGACGAGCTGCTGTTTAAAGTTTACAGAGATTCAGGAATGAGCATGCGGCAGATAGCTGCAGAAACAGGAATAAGCACAAAGACAATATTCTACTCCATAAAGAAATCAAAAGAGAAACTAAAGGAAAACATCGCAGAAGATTACGAGGATTATATAAACGGAGACTACGAATGGCTATAAACAAAAAAGATGTACAGGCAGAGATTAAGCGCCTAGAATCAAAAATCACAGGCGATATGTATGAAGACATGGAGCTGATGCAACAGATTTACGAATTAAAGGTTATACTAAACCCTGCAATAGAAAACAATCCTGGAGAGGATGATGATTGCCTTTATTGCGGATCCTAAATAAAAACGAATGAAGAAACTAGACAAACGTACAAAGGAGTACAAAGAATGGAAAAAGAAGCAGAAGGCTGAAGGCCTAGGCGATATTGTAGAAAAGATAACAGAGGCTACAGGAATAAAAGACGCTGTTAAATGGCTAGCAGGAGATGACTGCGGCTGCGACGAGCGTAAAGAATTTTTAAATAAGATTTGGCGCAGAAATCCGAATTGCCTAGAGGAACACGAATACATATGGCTAGGAAAGTTTATGTCAGAGCATTGGGATAAAGATGCAGAGAAATGGGGCAAAGGAGCGAACCATCATGATAAGGTCAAACTCATTAAGATATACAACAGAGTATTCAAGGTAAAGCAAGACACAGGAACGACATGCAGTAGTTGCGTAAGAGATATTGCTGACAAGATGAAAAGAGTTTACGAGGCATACTAATAAAACACGAATGAATTTAGTAAAGGTAAAAATATCAGAGGTAAAGAATAACCCAAACAATCCAAGAGTAATTAAAGACTTTAAATATCGCAAGCTAGTAAAGTCAATAAAAGAATCTCCCTGGATGTTGCAGTACAGAACAATAGTCGTAAATGATGACATGATTGTACTAGGAGGCAACCAAAGATTGAGAGCTTGCAAAGAGGCAGGAATGAAGGAAATTTATATACAAAAAGCTAGCGAGTTATCAGAGGAACAACAGAGGCAATTTATAGTAAAGGACAATCTTAGCTCAGGAGAGTGGGATTGGGATGCCTTAGCGAATGATTGGGATGCTGATGAGCTAGAGAGTTTAGGCCTAGATATGCCATTCATGGGCGACAGCATGTCAAACGAAAATGAATACGCAGGAGCGGATCCTAATGCAGAGCTAGAGAACTTTTTGAATGCTGAGATAAAACGCTTGTATCTTGTTTATGATTCTGATTTATATGAAAAGGTAGTTGATTGGTTTGAAAAGAAAGTAACAGATTTAGGCGTTGAAGATTTTAGCCAAGTAATTCTAAAAATCATGGAAGTTGAGAAAGGTTGATTTGATACAGATAAAAAAATGCGATGAGCTGCT
>JAAGZO010001232.1 GCA_024206195.1 bacterium
CCTAGTGCTTTAGTTACCTCATCCCTGCTAAAGTGGATAAGGGATCCCGCTTTTACTTTTTCTATTAGATTGTTGTATAATCTATTAACTGCTTCCTGGTCACTCGTCCCTGCATCTACAAACCTAAATTCCTTCTTTAATGTCCTAATTATGTCTATAGGTTTAGGAGCCCACGCACTCCTTAACATCTCATTAGTCAAAGAGATAATTGGGCATGACCTGAACAAGACAACCAAAGAACGGCAAAATGTATTAATCTCGTCTACGCCAGAGAACAGAAATCTAATAACAGCTCTATGAGAACCTGTCCCAGAGTCAACCAGTAAAGGCTTATCACTCCTAGTAGCCTTAGGAGCTGATATAGCTTTGTCCTCAGTTATATGTATTTCTTGAACAGAATGAGCAAATCTAACCGGCCCTATAACAAGCTCCGACTTTGCTGAATCAGATTTCAGCTGGTCGTAAACATACCTATTTTCTGATACACTATCAGTCCTTAGTGTACTTTTCTTCATAGACTCTTTTAGTCTAAGTACAAATCCAGCTCCTCCGCCCTGGAACCAATCAGAAAGGCTCGTTTCTGTAGTAACATCTGCATTAGCAGCAAGCTCAGCCCGGTTGTTTACTTTAGGACTCCAACCAGCAGGTTTCCTAAATCTAAAAGGTTGATTTTGTGGCTTGAACCTAGGAGGATTATTTCCTTGATAATACTTTTTTGTACTATCAGGCATATTTTGCCTAAGTCTCTTTAAACGCTCAAGATCTTCTGGAATCATCTCACAAAATCCCTATTGGCTACATTGTTCATTACGGATTGAATAAATCTACCATCTATAGTACTAGTATCGTCCTTGATGCTTATATTCATACTCCCTGCGCTTTCAAGGCG
>JAAGZO010001233.1 GCA_024206195.1 bacterium
AAAAATTTTCTTGATGCCTTAGATTAATTATGATAGAAAGGAATAATTTGATTTCGGGAAGCAAAAACCTCAATTAATGCTCGCCAGTAATTGTCAGTGTAGAGGGTATAGGGGTTACCAACTATTATCAGACCACTTCGTACTCGCGTCATTGCAACATTTGCTCGGTTAGGACTTCTGAGAAATCCAATGTCTGGTCTTTGACCTTGAGGACTACTTCGTACACAAGACAACACTATGACTTCTTTTTCTCTGCCTTGAAAAGAATCCACATTGGCAACTATAGAATGTGCTTCTACAAGTGATCGAAGGAGTCCCACTTCTAACAGCCTGTAGGCTATTGCTCATCGTTGGGCCTCATAGAAGGCAAGAGCAGCAATATCAAAGATCGAAATTTCACACTCATCCACTAATTGTCTGATGATTTCTACTACGACGTCAACTTCAACATCATTCCACCGACTAGGATGATTGGGTAGTTGACTATCTATCCCTAGTACTTCAAAGAAGACTTGTGGTTCATCTGGTACTGGAAAGGAGAAGACTCGTGCAATTGATGCTCTGTCTGCGGGGGTAAGAGTTGTGAAAAGTTCCATATTATAGGTTACATGATTGATAAATCGCAACATACAAGGATGCATTCTATAGCATCGTCTCAATCGGATTCGTATTACCATCCAAGAGTCTTCAAGGATTGCAGATAGACAAGTGCTTAAGATCAATC
>JAAGZO010001234.1 GCA_024206195.1 bacterium
ATTTCTTCGAAAGTTAACCGAGATTGAACCAACAATTTCTCTGGGTGTTCTTTTAGTTCAGCAGAGAATTGTCTGAACCACCGGTCCAGTACATACAACAGATAGTCATTATTGGTATGGTTCAGTGCAAAGCGAAGATAATGCAGCTCACGATGCAATTCTCTTGGGAAATTCTTCAACAGTCTATTGGCCTGTAGCCACAGAGCTTTAACAATGTTCCTCTTGAGATTGAACGGATGGGCTGAATTGAAATGTAAGTAACGATTAGAATGGGTTTCTTTTCTATAGATGGAGATTTGTAAAGGCCGACAAGCAGACAAATCAAGAGAAAAAGCAGGTCTAGTAATTCGTATATCCAGAAAAGCAAGTGAATCTTCTTTTTCCAATTCATCAGTTAAATTTATATCAGGATGACATTCATTTAGCAAGAGTAAGAAGTCTTCATACGACCCATTTTCAGTGTTCCAAACCAAGATAACATCATCAACGTAATGGAAGAAAAGTCTAGGAATGGATATGGCAGTGCTGAGTACCTTGTGTTCAAGGTCTTCCATGAAGATGTTAGCTAGGATGGGGGAGAGCCTCCCGCCCATTGGAAGACCTGAGATCTGGCAATACAGATCACTATCCCACGAAAAATAACATTGTCCGAGGGACCAGCACAGAAGCTTCATAATCGCAAAATTTGATAGAGACGTCACTTCAGAGATAGGATCGATTTCCAGTTGACGCATTTCTTCAA
>JAAGZO010001235.1 GCA_024206195.1 bacterium
AGAATGGTATGCCGATGCTCATAAAGTCTTTTGGCCCTATAGGCCCGGAGCATTCATATCAGGACCACTCGCTAATTTACATGCCATATTAAACAGAGATACTATTAGAGCTACTCTATTACATCCTTCTTATCCTGCAGGGAAAGAATTGCAATCTGCTCTAAGGAACAATCTACTAGCTACTGGTGTCCTAAATCCTGGAGATGAGGAGATAGGATTCTTCAGAAAGTTGATGCTAATCGTAGATAATGTAGCGCCATTTACTGTCCCTTCCCTAGGAGATTTTAGAGTAAAGAAGGCAGATATTGCTCTCATAAAAGCAGTAGATGCAATGTTTACTGGAGACGGCTTACTTGATACCTTATCAAAATATGGAATAAATTTAAAAGCCGGAGATGATTTTAATGATTTGCAGTTTGCTATGAATAGCTCAAATCATTATACTCCTAGTGTGCTTAGTCCAGTGTCTAGTTTCATTAAGAGGAGAACAAGATTAGGGAAGCTTTTTACAGCTTCATTGTTTGGAGACGATAGAGCAGCAGACAATTTAGTTAGAGAATTAGCTGCAGGGTACGAAGAGTTTTCTGACGGATTTAAAAAATCCTTGTTTAAGGTTGTTACTGGAAGAAGAGGAAAGCCAAAAGGGCTACCCGAAGTATACGACACACAGGGGTTACACACAGCATACTATGCGTTGTGGTTAGAGTTCGAAAGTAACTACGAGAAGTATCCTCCTTTCAGAGAAGATCCTGTTCCAGATCCACAAGCTCCTAGAGCTAAGCAACCTAAGTGGAGGAATACTACATATAGAGATTTCTCTCACCTTCCTACCTACAAGGAATTATTTGGTGACTTATGGACTGCCTTTGCTCCTAGTTTTGATGACCTAGGAATACAATGTAATGCTGATAGGCAAGCTTCTTTTACTACAACTAATACTAATATAGGTTTACTCAATCAACAAAA
>JAAGZO010001236.1 GCA_024206195.1 bacterium
CAAATAACATACCAGGTATGTTAATTGGCAGCTAATTTTTTTCCTTAGAATATTGTCAGTATAGCTTGGTAAATCGGTTGCCATTTTAATAATACCTTCTACTTGATTTATGACCAGAGTAATAAGCATATGTCTAATGTGCATTGCTTGAGTTTTGCTGCTCTTGTTGGCGCCATTTTCAAAGTCACTAGCCACTAAAAAGTCAAAATATTATTGAGCAAATACAGTAAAATGGGATGGCCTATGTACTCTGAGACATTATATCTGGCACCAAGTAACATACCGTGGTATGTTATTTGGCAGTACCTGCCATTTAACATATCAGGGGTGTTATTTGGTATGGTATGTTAAACAGCAGTCTCCGGTACATAATAAAGCTAAAAAGCTCACTATTCATCGTCATCTTGGTCTTGTGGTCTTCTTTCTTCATCGTTTTCTTGTGGCTCTTCTGAAGATGACTCCACGCTTTGAGGGGCACTTCGAGTCTGTGAATGATCCATCCGATGTCTCCATCCACTGCTCGATTCGGCGCCTTCTCCGGTCGGTCCTTGTGAATGGAAGTCGATCTTTGAGCCACTCTCCTTCAAAACGATGGTCCCATCCTTGCCCATCGATAGACTTTTTGCAGGACACATGTCGGAGAGAGTAAGGATGGTATTGTCGAGTCTGGTAAGGCATTCTTCTTCGATGATTTGCTGTCCATCTTCAGCAGTAGTAACAGTCTGAATGCTTTTGGATATTGGACATCTACCAGAACCAAAATCAGCAGGCTGAATTGGCTCTTTGAAAGAATGACTCATTGGCAAAGTATCAGAATGATGCAATTGCAAATAATTATATTTCTCACTAGA
>JAAGZO010001237.1 GCA_024206195.1 bacterium
CATCGCTATTGTGTGGGCATAAATTTTTTCTGGTGATGAAAATATCAGATTGATAAGGAGGGGTATTATGAAGACTAAAACACGTTCATTAGAGCAGATCATTGAAGATCAGGTACAGCGATGGGAAATAATGAAAGCAGAGGAACGGAAAGATGAGGTTTCAAAACCAATTATAACAGTGTCTAGAGAGCCGGGAAGCGGTGGCAGCATCATTGCAAAAGCAATTGCAGACCAGCTTGGACTCGATTTTTTCCACCACGCCATCATTCAGAAAATGGCTGAAAGTGCAAGTATTAATGAAAGGTTACTTGATACCCTTGATGAGAAAAGTGTCTCGGTCCTTGATGACTGGATATCTACACTTGTCAATGACAGGCATCTCTGGCCGGACCAATATCTTCGCCACCTTCTCAAGGTTATTGGAACCATAGGAGGGCACGGTGGTGCCGTATTAGTTGGCAGAGGAACTAGTTTTATACTTCCTACAGGATCGAGTTTGAGAGTTCGTGTTGTAGCCCCCTTTGAGACAAGGGTCCAAAACGTGGTGCGTGAGTTTGGAGTTACATCTGAGGAAGCCAAACGTAGGGTCCTTCGGACGGAATCGGACCGCAGGGCTTTTGTTAGAAAATATTTTCACGATGATGTGGCTGCCGCCGTAAATTATGATCTTATTATAAATACAGGCACTTTAAGTGTGGAATCAGCAGTTAAGGTCGTCAGGAGTGCAATAGGGATCTGATTATGAACTAATGTGGTATTGCCTGAAAAATGCGCTTCAAGCGTGAGTCTTTATTCACCTTTAGACTAGAAAGGAGGACATGCCATGAAAGCAGGAATTATATTTACAGGGACAGGGCCGATTCTTATCCTAACAAACTACGAATCTTTTGAAGATTCCAGCTTTAGGGCAAAACTCGGAGTTAAAGGGGTTAATAAATTTATTGTCAGCGAGGTTCCCCTGGACAAGGTAAAAGAAAAGTACGGGAATCATTATTCGGTGATAATGGGAGATCTAAACCAGACGGATGATTTGAGGGTCCTGGACTATAATGGGCATAATGTTTTCTATAACTTTTCATTTTCTGATATTGGAAAACCAATCTATTATGAGCCGTAAGGCATGAGAACTTGTTTTTGAGCGAACCCTTAATGCGGTGAAAACCGGTGGCATCAAACCAGGGTGCCATCGGTTTGCCCTCAATGTCGTTAAATTATGTGCTGTTCGCCGCCCATTCGCTTCGCTCAGCGGAAGGTTGTGATCTTTAAAAAGAGACCCTCATGAAGCCCAGAGTAACCCCGTGATTATTTACAAGATTTCAGAACTTGCGGTATTGACGACTTTTTACGAGTTCATCAGTATTGGCTGCTTAATATAATTTAAAGAATTTGCATGATAGTTGTACAGAGAACGCAGAGATTGAACAAAATAGCCATTTCCGGATGGACACTGAATAGAATGTGGAATATGAAAAATAGGGAGGATTGCTATGAAAGTAGAATTAAAAAGCATAATGTGTGCCGCCGATTTTTCAGATTTCTCTGATCATGCTGGCCTCTATGGTATTGCACTGGCCAAGGAATTTAAAGCTAAGCTCTATATGTGCCATGTTGTCGATCTACCGTCTGCCGCCATATATGAAGAAGGTATTTCGGATCCCATGGAGCAGCAAAACCGATTCACGAATTATGCCCATGAGTATCTTAACCGATTGGTCGGCGAACAGTTGCTTGACTGGGAGCCGGTGATAAAAATCGGACGAGCTGCATATGAACTGACAAGTGTTGCTGAAGAGAAAGATGTTGACCTTGTCATTTCGGCTACTCACGGCCGTTCAGGTCTGACACGATTGCTCCTGGGTTCGGTAACCGAACGTATTATGCATACACTTCCTTGCCCCTTGCTTGTGGTACACAGCCCGGAAAAAGATTCTACAGCTTTTGACGGTGAAGAACTCAGATTTAAACGAATCCTTGTGGGATGTGATTTCTCCTCTGATTCCAGTCTGGCCTTTGAATACGCGCTCGGTCTTGCCCAGGAATTTCAATCTGAACTGCATCTAGTTCATGTCATTGAACCCAATATGTATGAAGATTTGCTTGAATTACCGATTGAGGCAGAAGATGATTCCCTGGAATTTATGAGTGGGAGAATAGATGAGAAACTCAAGAACATGGTTCCTGAAGGAGTCAACAACTGGTGCACCCTGAAGACATCCCCTCTGTTAGGTCAGTCACATGAAGAGTTGATATTATACACCGAGACAAATGATATTGATTTAGTTGTTCTGGGAGTAAGGGGACATGGGCTGGTTGAGAAGCTGTTTGTGGGCTCAACTACGGATCGTGTTGTGCGCCAGGCAAAATGCCCTGTTCTTTGCGTGCGTCCAACTATTCGGAATGCTCAAGTATTCTATAAACCGGAGAAGGGGGCCTGGAAATGGGGTCAAAATGGGGTCAAATCTACTCATGACCCTTGCTCAATTCAAACTTCAAGATTTCAATGTTCTTCTTGAATTTTTTGTTCTTTAGCATCTGCTGTTTTAATCTTCTATCAACACTACTGATTGTGCTATTCTTCTTTATCCCGAAAAACTTCCCTGCATCCTTTAACGTATCACAACGAAGATGCCTTATAAGATAAATCGCAACATTCCTTGGTTCATTAAAGTGTCCCCTTCTGGATAAAAGCAGATCATTAGTGTTAACATTATAGAACTTGCATACTTCACCAACTATCCTATCCACATCCGGGGCTAGTAACCTGGATGCAGGGATCTCTTCATGAATTTTACTATCAAAATACTTTGCTTTAATTTTATCAACGAAACTTTTTCTGCCTATCACCGTAGGCAATTTTTTCCTACTTAATATCAGATTGATCTCTTCAAGTGTTTCCTTGGAAATAAAGCGCTTATATCTTCGAGTACTTTCTGTTTTGTCTTTTGAAAATAAGGCCAGAATATATTTTTTATAAAGCCAGTCCATTTCTTAGCTTCAGATAAATATCCATTATGGCTGCTCCACGTGTATTTTCTTAAGTTATCCACTATGCCGGCCTCTAATGGATTTCGGTGAATATACCTTATCAACTCCAGAAGATAACTATCTGCATCAACAAGAATACTTTTATACCGACCTCTAAACAGTGGCCCATCACAGTGATGAAATCGATTATAACGTTGCGTATAAACTCCATTTAGATACCTCATCGATCTTGAAATATTGGCTTCTGGAGTTTGGATTAAAAGGTGATAGTGATTCGGCATTAAACAATAGGCAGCAATATTTACTTTATATTCATCCACAATCTCAATTAATAAATCAATAAATGCATTATAGTCTTTCTTTTCTTCAAAGACTTTTTCGCCACGCCTCCCACGATTCATTACGTGATACCAGGCATCTGGATATTGGATTCTCAATGGCCTAGACATAATTTATTCTTACAATAATATGCATCATGGGTCAAGAGTAGATTTGACCCCATTGCCCCATTATATGCTGTTGTTATATGGCGTTTTTCATTTATTTGTTACTAAAACGTAATGATCTATTCTTC
>JAAGZO010001238.1 GCA_024206195.1 bacterium
AAATAGAAAATCAAATGGCTGGTTTTCTTTCCTTTTAGCCCTACAAAATAAAATTGCGCTAAATTTGGATCTAGGTGTCAGAATATGACAGACAGACATACAGATAGTGTAAATAACATTTCAGAAAAGGTTGACAATTTTTAGGCTTTATCTTGTGCTAGTCTGAAGCTGTATCGACTTGGTTTCTGATGAACTGATGACGATGGCTGAAGAACCCAGTACAAGTAACCTAGATTTGTCTGCAGATTATCTTTTAAACAAAACTGACTTACCTGAGGTAATAGAAAGTTTTGTTGAGGCTCAAGTTAAGGACATGTTGGAAGAGCATAGATTAGAGACAGAGCATGAAATAGAACTGGAAGTGCAGCGACGTATTGCCAAAACAAGAACAGAATCAGCACTGTTCTCCAGTGACACCAAGATACTTTTAGACGCCATTTCCAATCAGACACAAATGCTAGAATGCATTACAGAACAACAATCGCTACTCAACTTGCAAAACAAGATTGCACGGTTATGTGAGGGAATTCTCTACTTAGACACTTGTGTAGATAAGTTGGATTCCTTACTTAGTCAACTACAAATGTCCTGCTCTAGTCGCACTTCAGAAACTGAAACAGAACCTGAAATTAAAGTTCTCAACCTCGCGTTATCTGT
>JAAGZO010001239.1 GCA_024206195.1 bacterium
AGAACAAGGTTAATCCACAAATTCTTGAGAACCTGATGATTATCGAAAACCACCAGTACTTGAGGCATATAATATTCATAAGTGAAAACTGAAAAGTCTGCCATTCTTGCTGACAAAGGACAGTATACTGTTTGAAAAGTTCCATTCCTTTCTAGCAAGCTGGCGTACTCTTCTGTTACTAAACTAACCTGAGCTCCTGAATCAAGGAAAGCCCTTAACAATGTCCGATTTAGAGTTAACTGAACAAGTAAATTTGTTTCTTCACATATTTGTCTTTTCAGAATCATACTCTCTTTCTCTAGATGGAGTTCTGCTTCTGGTTCGACGATTCCAGTTTTGATCTTTAAAAGAACTTGTCCTTCCGGATGCTTGTGGGCTTCTCTGTTCTGAATCTTCATCTTTTTGTTTGGAATCTTCGGCTTCAGTCCTTTTTGCAAAATGAACCTGCCTAAATGGTTTCCAACAGGTCCATTGCAAATGTCTGTATCCTTGGCAATTATAACATTGCACTTGACTGAGGTCTCTTCTAGGATAAGGACTAGG
>JAAGZO010001240.1 GCA_024206195.1 bacterium
ATCCCCAATCCCCAATCCCCATTTCTTAATTAATGAAAATTTGGGGTTTTCAGTACATATAATTACTTATTAATACTAATACATTAATATTTATTTAAATACTTAAAAATAATTTTTAACTTTTTGTTTACTTATTTAATAAGCTTTTAAAGACTACTTATCTTAAATTTCCAATAAGATATTTTAAGGTATCAGCCAGATGGTCATAAGGTAAGTTGTTATGAGCAGTTTTTGCATTAGTTACTACTTGGTGAGTAGAAGCAGCGTCAATTGCGGCTTTAATTTTAGCTGGGTCAGTAGTCTTAAGATAGGTGGCGACATATGAGGCGAATCCTGCAACGAAGGGAGTGGACATTGAAGTTCCTATAAAGATTTTAGTTAATAATTTTACCTGATAAGAATTGGTATCCACCTCCTGGCTTGCAACTCCAGATTTGGACTCCTGGGGCGAAAATATCAACGCAGTTTCTTAAAAATTTAAGTAAAAGTGCTTACCCCCATTCAGAGAAATAGGCTCTTGAGTCGTCAATTTCACTAGCTCCTACGGTGTAAGCTTCAGGGGAAGATGAAGGACTTCCTGAGCAAGAGTCTTTGTCAGAGTTTCCTGCAGCTACAACAATGAGCATTCCAGCTTCATGGATTTTAGCAACAGCCTGGTTAAGTGCGGTGTTCTTTCCTCCTCCAAGAGACATACTTACAATTCCCGCCTCTCCTGAATGCTTTTTGTGAGCTTCAATGACCCATTCCATTGACTCTAAAATGATGGCGTAAGATGCGGATCCCATCCAGTTGAAGACCTTTCCGGAGTGGAGGGTAGTGTTAAGGTTGTATCCAGCGTTAGGAGAAGCAACTAATCCAGCACAGTGGGTTCCATGTCCATTACAATCGCAAAGAGCACCGTCCTTATCGCAAGCGCAAATATCGCTAGTGAAGGTTTTATGTTCATCAACAGGGGCAAGTCTTCCTTTGAAGTCTTCGTGCTTTCCATCAATTCCAGAGTCAATGACGTAAACGTGACTTGGGACGTCTTTAACTTCAAATCTCGTATATTTATCTGGTAAAGGAAGCTTTCTAACGTTGATTCTTTTTAATTGCCATTGTTCTCTGTCTTCATTGGGGGAAACTTTAATAACGGGGTCATCAATTTTGATAATCTCATCCTTGGAGATGTCTTTGATACATTCATGGAATTCAGATTTAGTGTGTATGGTTTTTATAAGTTTGTAGACATCCATCTTGACAATCATCACGCCAATGTTAGGTAAGTATTTCACAGTTTCGCTGTCAGTTCCGAACATTTCAGCTTGGTAATTTTGAGAAAGATTTTCACAAGATTTGCTTTTGAAGGTAAGGAAGGAAACATCAGTGGCAGTAGCTGCA
>JAAGZO010001241.1 GCA_024206195.1 bacterium
CATTGATCATGCACTATTAGTGCATGATCACTATGATCATGCACTAATAGTGCATGATCACTAGGATCATGCACTATTACTGTATAATGAATGAGATTATGCACTAATACTGTCACAACAATAAACATGTTTAGGTTCGAAACTGGATTACAAATCAGAAGTCTCTCATGCTCGACTGCTGATATAGAGGTCGTCCAGGATGAAGGCCAACAGCAGGAACTGCAATCCCTCTTAGCAGACATTTTGGACATAGTAGTAGACTGTACTGTCTGACAGGAAAGTAAATTGATCATCTTGTAATAAACTGAAAGCGCAATCTGCCCCATTCATTCACACATGCTACCCCTTAGAAAATTTACCGACAACGTTAGAACTGCGTAGACATAATTCCAAGAATGTTGCTCTCGAGAAATGTAGCCGTGAATGCAGAAAGAACATCTTTTCTTGCAGATATAGGTCGAAATGGAATGCTTTGCCTGAAGAAGTAGTTAATGCTCCTTCCCTCCCCTAGTGACAAATTGGCAGAAAAAGTGAGTTTGGGCACTTATATGTAGTTGATTTCTGGCTTGCAAGAAAGGCATCTTCTGTAGCGAATATGATTTTGAGAGTGTTCACATCTCGAGACAGTAGGCTACTTATGCGCGCATTCAAAACTTATGTTAGGCCTATACTTGAATATGCATGTGAAGTTGTTAACCCTTATCTTGCTCATGACGCGGAGACACTGGAACGTGTCCAGCGGGACTACACGAGGCGTGTTGCTCAGAGCTGGCATCGAGTACCTGGACTACCACGACAGACTGCGCAGTCTGGAGGTGCCCTGCGGCGGAATAATGCCTGCATACTAATGTACTACAAGCTACTCAACGCGCTCAATCATGTTGAAATTACAACCTACTCAACGGGCTCAATTACCAGTATGAGAACAACAAACAGGATAATAACTAACATTCACAGCAACAAACAAGGCTTGTAATGGCAAAGTAATTAGTGCATGATCATACGGGTTTACATTCATATGATCATGCACTAATCGGTCGACTCTAGTACTATAGTGCATGATCTCACTATGATCTCCACTTTTTTGATCATGCACTAAGTTATTCCTCTATTCAAAATATATAATAAAAATTAAATAATATCGCACCATATGTATATCTTCCTCTAACAATGCTCGTCACATTCATATACAACACTACCAATTCTTTCCATATTTTATATCATTTATATCCGTTTCCGATTAGTGCATGATCCTGACACTGCATGATCACTTAGTGGGAGCTAGATTCACTGCGCCGGGAGAAGGTTGACAACTCGGGGGAAACTTGTTGCTTTCCTTGATTCCTTTTCCGTTTCAGATTGAAGGGCTGGTGGATGCTAATTCTATATTGTTGCTCAAGTTCAGAGTCTACAATGGAGAAACTGATATGTACGTTACTGTTCTGAGCAAGGTGATAATTATGTTTTGCTTTGGTCGCATACGTGTTGTGACTGGTCTGCATCCAGAGTAAACCTCTTTTCTTGCCATTTTTTAACTTTGTAATCTGGTATAATCATGACATTTCCTTTAGTTTGGTAGCTGTTACCGTACAGAATTAGTTTTTGGCCTTGAATGAA
>JAAGZO010001242.1 GCA_024206195.1 bacterium
CACCACCTGGTGTTGGTAAAACACTATTTATGCTAAATGAGGTAATTGAGTTTCTAAAGTCCGGACAAAAAGTGTATTGGATTTCTCTCGGTGACATGATGAAAGTTGACTTCATCGCTAGAATGTCTTCGATGGTTAAACAGAAACCTTACAAGATAGTTTCGTCGAATCTTAACAAATATTTCGACGACGAGGTTAAAAAGTTAACCAAGAATTTGAGACTTACTGTTCTTCCAGCAGATTCTATTGATATGCAAACTCTTGCGGACTTTATTGAGTCAGAAGTAGCTGTTGATGAAGATATTGACGTAATTGTTCTTGACTATGACTCAAATCTTCAAAACCTGGACGAAAACAATATGTTTGCACAAGGTCGAGTTGTTTACAATAGAATGGCTAAACTTGCAAGACCAGAAGGTCGTCCTTTCAGGCTCTGTATGATAGCATCTCAACCAAAAGTTGCATTTTGGGGTGATGCAGAATTGCCAAAGTCCTGTGCTAGTGAGTCTTCAGGAAAACAAGCAGTTGTTGATATTATGATCACGATCGGAAGAGATTATACGATCCCTGATCGTCATGCAGGATATATGACCATTGCAAAGATGAGACGAGGTGACGAGGGTGTTAAAACGCCCTACAAGAAGATGCCATACGGTTTTCTCAGAGAACTTGAGACATCTGAATATATTCATATGAAGCTCCACGATGGGTCTTAATGGTAAATGCTACTATAGAGTTTAAGAAGGATAAGATCCCGTCAGGGAACGTATTAGTCTTAGCAGGTGTCAAAAAAAATCGGAAAGGTTATCTTTATAAGAATCCAGGGATAGAGAAATTTCAGGTAAATATGGCCGGTAAGCTAAGAGCACAATTGAAAGATGTGGGTATTAAGTTAGACAAGGACAAATGGTACAGTATTCTAATGGTATTTCTTATTCAGAAGAATGGGTACAAAAGACGTGATGCTTCTAACATGCTCAAAGTATGTGAAGACGCAGTAGTTCGAGCAACTGGTGTGGACGATTCACGTCATGCGAGAGTTACAGCTCATAAGAGGATTAGTCCTGACGAAAGCGAGTACGTTATCCTATTGATGAAAGAACTAACTGAGAAAGATTTACAGTTTACAGGTGCGAAAGGCGAGTTTTCTTTCTGAAGCTTGTATAAGCCCTCGAGCAGCTGGTTTGAGCTCGATAAACTTAAAGGCGAAGCCCTTTCCCCGTTTAAATTTTTCAAGGTGCTTAGGAGGAAATAACGTGGTGGAATACAATGAAGATTGG
>JAAGZO010001243.1 GCA_024206195.1 bacterium
AACTGGGAGGCCAAAGATCAGGAAAAAGAAAGTCACTTCGGTGGCTAATAGAAATCGCAGCTCACTTTTTAGTGAGTGTGATGGCTTTAGGTATATCTTTGATGTGTAGTGGAATTTCTGCAGCACCATGAACTTTGTTTCATTCGTACCTGATCTGTTCTTTAGTAGGACGAAGTAGCTTGCCTCCTCCCTTCAATGAATTTGATCAAGATCCAATGTCAGAAAGAGACGTATCCCAACACCTTTTTCACCAAGATAGATAGGCAGAACCTGTCAGAAGAGAGTAGATTCGATCCTTAACTATCAACAAAGTTTTATTCTTCCCATATTGTAGAATCAATACCAAGCAAGCAACCGCACCACATGCGTACCCACACAACAACTACAACTACTAATACATGTCTATCCTTCAAGCAAGTAAAGGTCCTGAATGTAATTGATACTACCACGAATAAGTAGTACTGTACTTGAGCACGTATTTGAATAATAGAAACAACAACACAGAACAGGGTACAGATTTGCTCTCCCAACACTGTTTAATACTTTCTTCCAGTTCGCCGGTAGAAATAAATCCTTGCCTATGAAATATATGCTTCCTAATAAAAATGCAATTTGCTCAATAGCAAAAGAAATTTTCTGGAATTTCACT
>JAAGZO010001244.1 GCA_024206195.1 bacterium
GCTATGTATTTGGCATAATCAGAGGTCCAAGGAATCGTTCTGGTTCTAAACGCATTGAATGCTACATCTATGGGTAGTCTAGGATCATGTCCATACAACAGAAAATAAGGGCTTTCCTGAGTACTATCTTGCTTGGCAGTGTTATATGCGAATAAACAAAAAGGTAACCAAAGGTCCCAGTCATCCTGTTTTTTGGTCACATACATAGACAACATATTACAAAGAGTGCGGTTAAAGCGTTCCACTAGGCCATTCGTTTCTGGGTGATAACTACTTGTAGAGATTTTGCGAATGGCACAGAGATTGCAGATTTCCTGTAACAGTTTTGACTGAAAATTCTTTCCCCTATCCGTGAGAATTTCTAGAGGGCATCCGAATCGGGCGACTATCTTTTCCATGAAAAGCTTAGCTACAGTAAGAGCTTTAGCATCTGGACTAGCGAATGCTTCACTCCATTTTGTCAGGTAATCAGTGATTACAATGGCAACATGGTTTCCAGAAGGGGTAGGAGTTAACTGAAGAACATCCATTCCTACTCGGTCAAAGGCTCCAAAGACAGGTATAGGATTCATAGGGGCAAGATTTTTGTGTGTAGGTCCTTTCTTTTGGTTACACTGAACACATTTGCTGCAGTATTGAGCAATTTGTTTTCGCATGTTGGGCCAAAAGAAGCGTAGTTGAATTTTATTTAGAGTTTTGCTAAAACTATGGTGACCGCCAAACACTGAATCATGAAAATCCTCTAGAACTTCTTGTTGAAGTTTGGCAGGAAGAACAATTGGGTCAGAGAATTCTTGACTATTTCTAGTTGTCCATGGTGAAGGGTGAAGGAGAACATTATCTTCCAAATGATAGTTTTTGGCTTGCTGGGTAACCCATGCCGCTTTCTTGCTATTTTCAGGAAGTTGGTTATTGATTAGGAAATTCATGATTGGCATTAATAGTGGATCTTCTAGTTGTGCTTTGGCTATGGTTGCAGAATTGATAGTTGCTGAGACGACTTGCAGCCTAGAAAGAGCATCTGCATTGGTATTTAAACGTCCTGACTTATGTTTTATTTCAAAGGTATATTCCTGGAGAGTTAAAGC
>JAAGZO010001245.1 GCA_024206195.1 bacterium
ACTCCTTTAGAAAATATCTTTAAAATTCCTGCTACTCTGAAGCCAAAAGATAGTAGCCTTACAATAACAGCTACTCCTAAAGAAAGAATTGTTCAAGTTCAGAAGAAAGAAGATCCATTTAAAAATTTTACTGAAGTTAAACCGCCTTCAGATTTACTTTTAGCTGAAGGACAATATTATGCGCAAGATTCTTTTTCGGGGAAATTTGCAATTTTAAATCATGAAATCCCAAGACCCAAAATTCCTTCTGTTGCAGCAGCTATTGTTTCATCAGCCGCTAAAACTGTTTCTCAACCATTTGGCGCTCTCACTAAAGAAGAATGGGACTCAGAAGAAAATACTGTAAACCAATTACGATTGGAAGCAAAAAGTCTTCTCCTAAAGCATGGTGCAGGGCACAAATGGTATAAGCAAAAGAAGAAAGATTTGGATTTCCCGTTACGAATGAGAGACAAGCGCGAAGATGAATGAAGAAGAATGCAAGACGAGGATGACAAACAAGCAAGAAGCCAGGATGACTCCCAAGGTCAAGATGAAGATGAGCCATAAGCTATTGAGTTTATTTGTTCATGTAGTTAGCCTCTCAGACTCGATGGTCAGACTTGTCCATTCTGCCTTTGAGAACCTCCTCAGTTATCACTGTATTGCAATGCTGGGGACCAGCTTTCCTTGGTAAGAGGGATGTTAGATAATCAGTCCAACTTCCCATGTATTATAGGCGATTCTAGCCTTGTTTCATTTTGCATTCGTTTTGCGCACATGTTTTTGCTTAGTTTCTATCTAGAATGCTAGTGTTGTTTCAGCGCCTTGCCTGTGCATTATGTATGCGCCGTGTTGTAGCCCCAGACAGTATCGATCATTCTGTCTAGACGTGAGGCTGTTTTTGTTAGTGCGTGCGAAGCTGTTTTCCTAGCAGGGACCGGTGGCTGCCTCACGCGGCCGTGCGCCCCCGCAATCATTTACTATATTAGATTGATATTAATATGCACATTGTTATTGATATTGATATTGGTACTATCGAGTTAGTCTGTTTGATGTTTTGTGGGTAGTCGCATTGATACCAGTCATACATGCGGTTTAACCAGGAGTCTGCTCCTTGGTGCTTGAGAATTAAACAAACTGTTATGCGAGCGGTCTCACTGCTCCGTTACCATACTTGTGCCAATGTGCGTGCTTTCTTGAATAAACCTTTCATTCT
>JAAGZO010001246.1 GCA_024206195.1 bacterium
AAGAAGCTAAACTTATTTTCTCCAACTCTGTTAGAGGAAATCTCCCCTAATGTCGCATAACTAATTCTAGACTGCAAAAGAAAAGGCTAGACCTACATAATGTCTTCAGCATTGATGTTATTCTCATCGTTCGATTCGTCTTAAGCAGCAAAAAAAAGTGGAACATATATGTAAGCTCTACTTGGGTTCCTTAGAACACAATTGTGAGCAAAATATTCAAAAAAGGCCAAATATAGCATTTTTACAGCATAAGTTTACCTGCCATGTGTTTCGTATGACTCGATCCATCTGTTTGAGCTGATTTCGAAATTGTAATAGCCGTTTGTAATATTCTAGGTTTTCAACATCTTTTGCAGGAAAATCCAAAAATTCCTTTATTATACTCAGAAAATACTGGTCGGACGAATTTTGTCAGACATGCAACTAAAGTGGTGATTAGCATCGATCGATTCATCTTCAGGAGCAAAAGAAATAATTGAAACAGTCATATGGACATTATTTCCAGCTTCAGGCGGTTCCGGATGGCTATCATGCCCACTCTTCTCCGGTTATTTTAAGAAGCTGTCAGGATTTCTTTATATATGTTAAAAATAACTCTTCCTCCTCTTAGCAAAGCCTCTCAGTCGAACAGTTGCACTTCTAAGAACATTTTTAGGTCGTTTGATTCAATGACAGCACTCGTGCTTATTCTACTGCTCTTGACCATATTCTCCGTTGCGATTGGAAAGGAACTAAAATCTATCTTCTTTGACGTGGCCAGTTGCGCCGTCAGAATACCACCAGTCTTGGACCAGCAGAAAGCAGAGAACCATTTTTGTTGCCAGTGCTTGGTCTACTGTAAGGAACTGTGCAAGTTCCAGTATGTCTCTCAACTAAAAGGATTCCGAAGTGAAATCAAATCGTGCCAACAGAACAATCTGCAACACTATTCGGAAAAAGATCGCAATAAAGTGAGATACTCTATTCTTGTCGCATTCTTGCTTAGTTATCACTTTAACTTCCTTATT
>JAAGZO010001247.1 GCA_024206195.1 bacterium
GGAACAGAACGTTCCTCAACCTCCCCTTCATTTGCTTCCAAATTTACCTCAGACGCCCCCACTTGGCGACTTAATTCACCTATAAGAAATTCGAATAAAGTCCATTTCAACAATTTTAAACAATTTTTAACAAAATTACCCCGAACACTCAAATCCATGGAAGGAAATAGCCATGGAATTAGGCTCAGCAAGTAAAGGGGATAGCCTAATCAGTTAATCGGATTTTTAGCTGAGACATAGGAACCAAGTGAAGCGTAAGAAATGCGAGTAGGTATTTAAAGCTTTGAATGCATTATTCCAGTTAGTACGGCAGCTGTCAGTATTTGATTGATCATCTTGATTAGGAGATCGTGTAAAAGCTGCAATACTAGGTCGGATAATGTGAATATGTAGAAAATATGCTTAGAATTGTGTATTACGCAATTGATATTGTGCTCCCTGTTTCACCTGTTTCCATAGACATGTTTATTGGTATTAGCTTATCAGGTTTTCCATGTCACACTGCTTCTCTTATGTAATTACATATAAGCAATAGAGCAAGAAGAAAAATTCGTTTCAAGACATTCAAACTACAACCCCAGTCGTGAACTACAGTCAGTGGACTCCGACTGGAACCAGTCAGTGGACTCCAACCGGCATTGCTACCAATTCAGTGGTATCCGTCTGAGAAATTGAAGGAACTTTCTCCTGAGGGAACCCTGCAGGGGACATGGGTCACTGCATGGACAAATCTCTCTCCAAGCAATCACGGATACGAACTGAGGACATTCAGTGGGAATTGCACGGACAAGTCGGACACTGACCAGCTGAGGATTGCTACCACTGGAACCAGAGAAGAAAGCTGCCAGATTGATTGATGAAATATATTGATGAATAATCCTAATAGTAACGTGAATGTTCTTAACTTTCTTGCCTAAATAACTGTTTTCCTAAATGAACAATAAGATTTTTGAACCCCCGGAGCTTAAGACTAGCGAGGGTGGTGTGACTATAGTATGCTTAATGTGTTGTAATAAGTCATGCAAATAATGTCTGTTGTATTTCAAACCGTAATTGTGTTATTATGCTTTGATTGTCAATCTCTTTGTGTAGGTGTATGTATTTCTCTGTGCAAATACCCGGCTTCTAGTGATATTCTTAGTCTTTGATTCTTCCAGTGTTTAGGTCCATGCATACTTTGGTTACTAGGTTCTTAGTGCTTGGTTCCTGTCTCTGTAATGCTTAGTCCTTGAGTCTTTGATACTTGGTCCCTAGTTCCTTGGTGTTTTAGTCCTTAGGTTACTGGTATCTGCTCGGTGTAGTTTACCAATAGGCAATAGGGCGGAGTTACAAAAGGCGACGCAATGCCGTGGTGGATTCTGATTGGGTCGAATGCATGCGCATGCGTTCGACAAGAGGTGGAGCTTAGAAGCGCAACCAGCGACGTACGCTGATTGGCTGTACTATGTTCAGATATCTACCCACGCACCGCCTGGCCTTGTGACTCATAAATATTCAGTATAAAAGCTCATTTCTATTCAGTGTTCCCGAAATCTCCCGGGAAACCTCTTGGCTACCAGATAGCGTATAGGTCGTGTCCCCGCCTTTCTAGTTATTGAATAAAGTAGCATTTGAGCCCTTGACAAATTACCTTTGAGAATTCCTGAGACTGATTCTTATTTGAGACTGATTATTGTAAAAGACTAAAACTCACTTTAACTGTAACCCGATTTGGTTTTGTAAGATAACGTTCAGTAAATCACCTTCTTACATTACGCAAAACACGGTTACACAACCAATAGATTTCCCTGCTCCTTATGAAACCATATTTGAAGCTTTAAAAGATCTTCTTGCGAATTTTAAAATAACCTATCTCAGTGGGACAAATCTTAATGTCACACCACTGAAAAGAAAGCCTATTCAGGAAGTTTCTCTTCCTGGAACTCTCAATAAACAAATCAAGACTTTAACTGGTCCCATTCAAAAGATTTATTTTCAAAACGAGAACCAGACTTCGCAAGAGACTATAATTGATTCTGCCTATGAAGAAACAGAAAAAGCAGAAGAAATAGAAAAAACGGAAGACAAAAGAA
>JAAGZO010001248.1 GCA_024206195.1 bacterium
AGAAAGATGTATGAGTTTGTAACTGAGCAAGAAGTCACAGAATATGGGTTTATATTGGACGATTCTGAGGAGTTTGGTTGCAGTCCAGATGGTTTTGTAGGAAATGAGGGGGGCTTGGAGGTGAAATGCCCTACTGATTCCAATCTGATAGGCTATCACAGAAACAATAAATCCTTTATCAACAAGTACAAACAACAAATCATGGGTTGTATGATGATTACTGGGCGTAGTTGGTGGGATTTAATGGCGTACTCTGAAACTATACCCCACCTTATCGTAAGAGTGGAACGTGATGATGAGTACATAATGAAGTTGGCGGCTGAAGTACAAAAAGCTGTTGATATTATTGTAAATGAAACGGAGAATTTAAAATGAAAGTAGGTGTATCAGTCTCTATAGACTTAAAAAAATTGGATTTAGAACGCTGTCCTGTAGTGACCAAGAAAGATGGCACTGAGGCTAGGTATCTCAACATGACAACCTTTATTGATACTGTTGAGCAAGACCAGTATGAAAATAATGGCTTTATCGCACAATCTCAAAGCAAAGAAGAGAGAGAAGCAGGGGGAGAGCGACCACCCATTTTAGGAAATGTTAAAGTTTTCTACACTGATGGAGAGTCAGCGCCAGTACAATCTAACTCTGCCCCAATTACTGAAGATATCCCCTTCTAGCCAAGGTGTCTGTAAGGCCTTCATAGCAGGATTGACCCACCTGTGGCGACAACGGGTCATAATAAAAGGATATTAATATGATTAAGATGCGAGAAACATCAGCAGACAGATCAAAGGAGCAAAGGTTATTGGCGGCAATGTCAAAGCGGCTAGGTTGTCAGTACAAGCAGTCACCAAATCTTAAAAAGTATAGACTTGATGGTTGGTTTCACAATGGCAATGATCCTGATAGTCGTGGTGACATGGTTGGTTGGGCAGAATGTAAGTGGTACGGTGACGGAAAGAAAGCATTTTGTGCGTTAAAGA
>JAAGZO010001249.1 GCA_024206195.1 bacterium
TGCAGCGTGTAGCACTGCATCCGGCCAAAGACGTACTCGACCTGACGCCAAGAGTCTGGAAAGAGAGATTCGCGGACAAAAAATTAACGAGCGACTTAGATAAAATGGGGTGATCCGGGTCTATATTGATCGCTTACTCTACTACATACCAAATTCGAAAGCTAGGTTACGTTTCATTACCCTATTTTTATTCTCTTGCTAAGTCGCAGTCTCTCTTTTCAGGAGTGATATTAAGGCTAAGGTTACAGTAACTTAAGCCTGCCAAAGATTACGGACCAATAGTTTCATTTTTAAAAGTCAACAAAAACGATATGTCTTCTTCGGCGGTTTTGGTTACAGAAACTTCTGCACATACAGCGTCGCACAATGCATCTACTATAGAAAGACCTAGCCCAAAGTTATCTTCAGATGTTCTAGAAGCATCTTTTTGCCAAAGCGGTTCAAACATATGCTTTAGATCATCCTCATTAACCTCTGTCCCCACCTTATTTGTCACTCTGAGGTAAACATTACTAGAACTATTTACACCTAAGTTCACAAGTATTTCTGTATCAGTTTTTCCGTGTTCTATAGCGTTATCTATCAGATTACTTATTATCGATTCTACTGCAACGCGATTGCTCTTGACGCTTAACTGAAAATTGGAGCTAATCTCTACCTTAACATTTCTTGCTTCTTTTATCTGAATAAGTTGAGTTACTAATTTGTGGATATCTATCTCATCAGTTAGCTCTAGGGTCTTAAAACTATATTTTTGGATTAACATAAGGCCAGAAATAATATTTTTCATTCTTGTGCCTATTTGCAAAACACGTGGCTTAAAATCTTTTTCTAATCTTATTTCTCCTGGAAACTTAATTGCTACTTCAGTCATATTTATTAATTCAGAGACTGGTGTTTTTAGCTCGTGTGCGATATCCGAAGTCAACCTCTTCTCACGCAGGTAAAGCGAATAATTATCTTCAATAAAGTGATTCAAACTTTGGGTAATGGGTTCCAATTCCTCGACATTATTTTGAAAAGCTTCGTGTTTTTGCCTAGTGGTAAATCGTAGTCCTTTTATCTTGGCATTTAAGGCATCCAAGGGTGCCAGAGCATAAGCCACAGTGTTACGCACTGTAAATCGAACAACTAGCGGCACGATAATTAATGCAAATAGAAAAGCACCATCGATAAACCACAACGTGAAATTTAACAATTCTGTAGATGTTGCGTACGCGATAACCATTGACGGACGAGTATCGTTACCCTTATCCATGACCCGATAAAATCCAGCTCTGTCTTCAGAATCAATCTGAGGTATATATCGAGTGTAAATTACCCGACCCGTACGGCCATCGGGCAGAGTAATATCCTGGAAAGAATATTCATCCAGGCCAATGCTGCTGTAAGGCAATTCATTGATGGTATAAAGCGCCAGAGTATCTGATTTTTCAAACGTTGAATCTTTGTACCAAAGTTGAAAATACTCGGGGGAAGATGTCCCTTCAAACTCAGGCAAATACTCACCTGCAAATTCGAACTCCACACCCTCGACATCTTCATTTACCAAGCTCTGAAGCATACCTACTTTTGCCTTCATAGCCTGGTTGAATTCTTGTTCGATCCAGGAATCGACACCAATATCTGCTGCAAGTAAAACGGCAATGACTAACAGTGAAATAATAATAGAAAGTCTACGTGTTAATGTTTTACGTATTGATTTCATTAGCTTCTACAACTCTGTAACCAAAACCACGTTTACTTTTAATGGGTAGAGACGCGCCGCTTTCTCTTACTTTTCTCCTTGCTGAGGAAAGGTGAGCTTCAATAGCATTTTTTGAGATATGGTCATAGCTTCCAGAAATAAATTCACTCAGCATTTCTGAGGTAACTATCTTGTGTCTATTGAGGAAAATACATTCAACAATTTTGTACTCATTCGGGGTCAGGTTGATAATGCCATTATTGTATGAAAGCGTTTTAAACTGGATATTGAGTGTCAAACTGTTGATAGTAACCTGGTCATTGAGACAATTTGCCGCACCTCTCCTCATCAAGCTAAGTAGTCTAGCAGTCAATTCGTCAAACGAGAACGGCTTAGAAAGGTAGTCGTCAGCACCTGCCAATAGCCCCGCTACCTTGTCTTCAGACTCAGATCGCGCAGATAAGATGATAACCTTTGTTTCTAAATGTCTTTTTCGTAACGTTTTAAGAATAGTCATACCGTCCAACTCAGGTAGCATCATATCAAGGATGATTATTTCGTAGCTACCAAGCAACGCCATACTCAATCCCTCAGAGCCAGTGCCAGCAGTATCGACTGAGTACCCCAACTTTTCTAAGCCTAAGCTCAAACTGTTCCTTAATGATAAGGAGTCTTCTATCAGAAGTATTCTCATAATTTGAACGTCAATTTTAAAGTTATTTCAGTATACCTTCTCATCCTTAGGATTTACTGAAGAAGCTATTGAACTGGTGCTTATAGTTAACCTACACAAAAGTGGTTCTTTTAGCATAAACTGATTGATTTCCTTCAGTAGCTCTTAATTTATCTCGTTATTATGTTCATATTAATAACAGTTTTGTGACTGACGATGAAGACCGATTCTTATCAGCCCTGCTACTTAGCGAGTGCTCAATAACCTCTACAGAAATTTCTGCCCCCAAATTGTAAGAGTGACA
>JAAGZO010001250.1 GCA_024206195.1 bacterium
GTCTCGGAAGGGCCTGAGATTAGCCTTTGTTACAGACGTGGAGGTCCCGGTCGAATTACTTCAGCTCCGCCCACCTCTACTAATCTGAAGACTCGACTCCGTTCCCGGTCTTTCATATGGAGTGCATGCCACCGAAGGATCGAGCATCGCTGATCTACAATAGCAGTTAATCCTTCATCCACTCAGGTCCATTTGAATCTTCCATAAAATAAAACCTCAAATTTGAGGACAAATTTTTCTGGGCCGATAAAGAAAGAAGGATAAAGGAATAGGATTGTTTTTCTTAACCGAACCAAATTGCATAGGGAATAGGATTGTGGTGAGGGAGACAGAAAGAATAGGAATTGGAGTTTTTTGTAATCGAGCCAAAATTGCATAGGGAATAGGATTGTTATATAATTATTGTAAATTGATAATTGTA
Source organism: bacterium (assembly GCA_024206195.1). The sequence goes on from JAAGZO010001250.1 coordinate 422, forward strand.
AGTCCCAGATAAGAATAAGTAACCAAAAGTGCACACTATAAAGATAAAATAGAGAAAATTTTTGTGTGAATGTTTCGGGCCGACTGAGAACAAGCAAACAGACATAGAGCAATACAAGCTGCACAAAGACAAGATCGCGTAAATCGAAGAGGTTGGTTACAAGGAGATCCGATACTGGTAGTTGATGCCCCTGACAAAATTCTCAAAGAGGAACCTGAGGATAACATCGTAGTTGATGAGCCAGAAGAAGTTGGAGAACCAGAAA
>JAAGZO010001251.1 GCA_024206195.1 bacterium
TGAGTATAAATGCAATGAAAATGTTCATGCTCCTTGGAGACATGACCAACGAAAACAGCACCTTGGCAGACAAGGTAGCTTACAAACAGCGTATAGCGTTTGCGACAATGCGTAATGCTGTTCCAGACTGGCAACCACCAAGCGACTGGGATACACTTTCAGATGAAGTTAAGATGGAACGTTTAACCAAACTAACTGAGGTATGAGCACAGAAGAAACCTTGGTGGACTACCTTGAAGCAAGGATAAGTGCACTTGAAGTCCAGTTAGCAAAAGACGAGGATGAGTTAGTCCAGACAAAGCTAGACCTAATAGATGCTAGAAAAGAAATTGAATCACTTAAAAAAAATAATCATGCCTAATCACGTTTATCATCACATTACAGCGAGTACCGAAGAGGGTACAGAAATACTAAAAGCAATGGCTAAAAACCCACATGGTTTATGTGGTTACCTTTTGCCAATGCCGAAAGACTTGCAAGGAACTACAAGTCCACAGAGAATACCAGATACAATATCTCAAGACGAGCACGACAGACTAATTGAAAAGTATGGTTGTGCAGACTGGTATACATGGGCGAATAGAAACTGGGGAACTAAGTGGGGTTGCTATGACAATGAGTTCAATGGTGGCCAATACTCGTTTACTACTGCATGGGGAACATTTAGTGACAATATCCTTGTCAAACTTTTAGATGTTATCCCATCATTACAGATGACTTGGGAAGAAGAGCAAGGTTTTGGAGAGGATATGGAGTTTGAAGATGGAGAGCAAACGTATTATTTAGAGTGGAGTATGCCAGACTGGTCTGGCCACATAGAACATAACGGAGAAGATGTATACTTCCTTGAAGCAGACCACACAAATCCTATGGGCACATTCCCTTCTGGGTACTATGTAGACCAAGACTTTCACAACCCAATAGAAGACGAGGATTTAATCAAGAAATTAAATGAACTATCCTTGGACGAGAAATAATTAATCACTATATTTACAATTCATTAAACACTAAAATTATGGGAAGAACTAAAGAGATGCTCGGAGATTTACAAGAGCAAGAGGTAGACAGACTTGATGCCGATTATCAGTACAACCTTTGGCTGTCAAAGGTTACTAAACACCAGAAA
>JAAGZO010001252.1 GCA_024206195.1 bacterium
CACTTCTCTTTGAAATTGCCTGATCCATTTTTGAACAAGAGTTCTTGGGTAGCCATTTCGTTCCAGCGTAAACACTCTGAGCAAGTGTTTGAATTCAGATTCTAATTTCGCCAGATGATTTCTGAGTAACCGATTCGCTCTGAGAAGCAGACCCCTTAGCACATTCTTCTTCAAAGAATAAGGGTGCGATGAACGATAATGGATATACGAATCTGAATGAGTATCTTTGCAGTAAATACCAAGTGAGTAGCTTCGGCCCTTGCTGGTATCCGGGCGCATAATGTTCAGGTCCAGAAAGGGTAGAACCCCATTGTTCTCTTCCTCAACCGTCAATCTAATATTCTGATTTTGATCATTCATAATATCCAAAAGTATCATATACGCTCCTCTATTAAGGTCCCAGCTTAAAATAATGTCATCTACATAGCGTTTGTATAAAATATGGACCACAGGACAAAGTCTAAGAGATCTTTCTTCTAATTCTTCCATAAAAATCCCAGCTAAAACTGGCGACAAGCAACCTCCCATCGGGAGGCCCTTGGTTTGACGGTACAGCCGTTTTGACCATACGAAATAACAGTCATGTAAAAGAAAGGACAAAAGCTGCATAATGCCAGAAATGGATAAAGTTGTGGTAGCCTTGAGAAGTTCTGGGTTGTTTTCATGTAATAAATTCAGGCGTTTTTCAACAATTTTCAAAGTTTCTTGTATAGGTACATGGGAAAAAGTGAAGTTACATCGAAAGACACCATAAAAGCTGTAGGCGGGAACTCCAAATCGTCCAAAATCTGAGACAGGTAGTACGAGTGTGCTACTGAGGTTTTATTGTTGACAAGTAGATTCAAAATGCCTTTCATATGGATAACCGCTGGGTCACAATAAAGACCATAATTGCTTATAATAGGTCGAATTTTCAAACGGCCCATTTTATGCAACTTGGGAAGACCATAAAATCTAGGTATTATTCCAGAATACGGATGTTGTGCTGACAGACGATGCTGATCTGAATGGTGAAGATCCCGGGAAGCTACAAGCTTTTTGAGAAGATTATTCAAATCAGTACATTGCAGTTTAAGTAATCTGTCTGAGAGATCAGGGTCCGTACAACTATGGTTCAGCAACTCTCTGTCCAACTTAGTACGCGGGTCGACCATTGTAACCTTTCTGCGTCCAGACCCAAAAGAA
>JAAGZO010001253.1 GCA_024206195.1 bacterium
CTATATCAGACTCGAATGAGTAAATATCACTGATTTCGTCGTTGTCGTTGTTTTCCTTTTTGGCTTCGATTTTGTTGCTTGCAGGAGCTTTTTTATTTCTTGGACTAGCTTTACTACTCTGGTTAGTAATGACCTTGTTTCCGCTATTTGCGTTATTGGCGTGGTTATCTACATTCTTAGCTTTAACGTTGTTATTCTCTTCTTCTTTATCATCGATAAACTCGTCATTTAAATATGCATCTTCATCATTATCCTTTTCTGGTTGTTGTTCCTTTCTTGGTTTGTTACAATGCTGCTTATCTTTTGTATTGTAGTTTGGTTTTGGCTTATCTTCTACTTCAGATATCCTATTTCCAACAAAGTAGCTTATAATAACTAATGATGAGTTGAATATTTAAACTTACAGTCTTTTCTTTTGAATAAGAAGTTTATATCGACAGTGTCCATTCCAAAGATATCTTTTAGTAAGAAATCCTTTTTAGTTGAGTTTAGCGTTTGGAGGTTAAAGATTAAGAGAATCACGGTGTGGGATTTATGCTGGTACTCATCTACAAAAAGTGTTAGCATTAGTTTTTTCTCGTCTACTATCCATGAGAATAATTTCTTGTAATTCTCAATGAGAAAAGAGTTTAGTTTTATATACTTAAAATGGCGATATTTCTTCTGTATTTTAATGCAAAAAATTTCCATCTTATCTTTATTATACTAAAAATACATTTTTAAGTAAGGTAAAAGTATCACTGACACTCTTACTTCCTTTATTTTGGATTGGATTGTTTTTATAGGAAGAAGTTTTATCAGTGCCTTGTTTTACAGAGCTGTTGAAGATGGTTGTTGGTGTAATGTTTATTTTCTTATTTGGGCTGGTTTCTGACTTACCTACCGTTCCTGTCACTCCTGTCATACCTGCCATTCCTGCCGTCCCTGCCGTCCCTGCCGCTCCGGACATATTCACCCTACCCTTAGTAGACTTTTTCATGATTTTAAGTCTCATTTCGTAGTCTTGAGCATTTGCATTAATTTTGCTAACATTATTTAGGTAATAAGAAAAAAATTCAAGCGAATAAGGTAAGGTAATTGATTAATAAGCTTAACTATTTACCCTAGTTTATTCTCTTTACCAGTTCTTATCCCATAAGAAATAAACGACGGATCATCTAACCACTGAGTATTAATAAAATCAAACTTCTCCGATTCCACTAAAGAGATGATATTCTTAGCTCTTTCTTAATAGATAATTTATAACTCAACTTACCATTAAAGAAATTTCTTTAGTTTAAGACAAAAACTTACTCTTCTTCCTGAATATGAGAACTAGCAGAAATAAACGACTCTCCTATCTTATCCATTTTATCTTTATCAACTTTCTCAATTTTTTTATCATAGTTACCCATTTTATTCGCTGATGAAACCTTACCTGAGATTTTATAGTTTGTTTTCGGATTTTGGTTTGTTTTATTTTTTCTCCCTGAGGTGTTGTTAAATGAATACATTTTCATTAATTTAAATAAAAGCAAAAAATAACTAATTATCTATAATATAATTATTAAATGGTATATTATTATATTATATAATTTATTATATTATATAATGTATTATATTATATAATATGTTATATTGTAATAAAATAAAAAAATTATTATATAAAGTCTTTAAAAATATTAAAAGAAATTATGCTTATGCAAAAATTCTATCTTTATTATTTTATTGAGCTTGAACAAGAATCCAGTTGTCATTACTATCTCTTCTGTGGAAGCATGTTACCTCCCATTGCCTAGTAACTCTATTTCTTAGTCCATGGGAGTGTAAACTGTATTTAGTTTCTACGTTGATGAATCTAACCATATCTCCAATACTCAAATAACCATTGCCATTGTAATTGTTAAGAATTTCAAGTTTCCAGTTGCTGTAGTTGCTGTTTGACTTCTTTTCTGCGTGGCACTCTCTCTGGCCGGAGGTAGGAGCTCTGTGTCTACTGTCGCAGAAAATAGTTTTGTTGGTTAAGAAGTGTCTAATTTGAATGATGGATCCAGATTTTAGTTTGTCGTTACAGTCAATGATAAACCAATCGTTGTCATCTCTATGCCAGAATGAGGTAACTTCTTGTTTTCTTGAACCAGTGTTGTATCTGTTGTGATGGGAGTGAAGAGCATTCTTGAGGTTCCAGTGGATGAATTTAAGTCTTTGTCCGCATTTCACGTTAATTCCCTTAGCAGTGTAGAATGGAACTCTTGGGTGGATATGTATGGACATCCAGTTTCTATTAGCGAGTATTCTAGCTTTTTTTTTAGCTTCAGCGATCTTTCTAGCTCTATCTTGTTGTTGTCTCTTCTTTCTTTCTCTTGCTTCTTCAGCAGCTCTCTTTCTAGCTTCTTCTTTAGCTTTCTTTTTCTTGATTTCTTCTTCTCTTCTCTTTTTCTCGTTCTTGTCCTTAATTTTCTTAGCTCTTTCTACCTCTTCCTTAATCTTCTTTTCTTCTAATGCCTTTCTCTCTTCCTCGATCTTCTTGTCTTCTTTCTCATCAGCCATAATCTTTTCTTCTTCAGCTAGTTCTTCTAATTTTTCTCTTTCTTCTTTCTTGATCTTTAAGTTAAGAACTCTTTGTTGTTCCTCCATTATCTTCTCGTATTCATATGAAGGTTGTATTCTCTTTGCAATTTCATCGGCGGTTTCTCTTTTTTTCTCAACCTTGTGAGAATTGCAAATTTCCTTACATTTTTCATCTGAGCATAAAGCTTTTCCAACTCCGCAGATTTTTCCCTTTAAGCAGTTCTTAATGTCATCAACGCAAGATCCATCAGGACAAATTACAACGTTCTCATCGTCACATAAGTCAACAACTCCGCATTCTAATTCACTACCCTTGCAAGTGCCATCAGGGCAGACTATATCATCTTCATTACTACATACAACTGAGGAAGGACATTTACTATATTCAGAAGCGCAGGTTTGATCGTGGCATCTGACCATATTGGCAGGACAGGCGGGATATTGAGCGCACTTAGCAAGACTTAACGCGCAAGAAAGATTGGGGCAAAGGGTTAATCCAACTGGGCAGGTATGTTGGTTAGGGCATTGATTAGCATTTACTTGATTGTTTCCGTCTAAACATAAGAATTTGTCATTAGATTTCTTAACTCCCTTATAGTTGATCTCAACACACTTTTCCTTCTTTTCTTTTTCAGTTACGCAGATGGGTTGATGGCTACATTTAACATGTTCTTTTGAACAGTCAGCGTCAGTTTGAGAGGCCATGCAGTTCTCTTCGTGGTTAACCATGACCATGAATGGAGTTTCATTGGGGCAATTATTTTTTCCTAAGCAATCCTTAATTTGAGCAACACAAACACTAGGTTTTGCAGGGCATCTGACAGGGGTATCTCCTTCACAAGGTTTGTTATCAATCTTAAACTCAAGAGCTTCCTCTCCGTAGACATCATCTCCGATGTTAATAATAATCTTGTAAGTAGAAGGAATTTCAGGAGTGAATTTAACGGTGAAGTCTCCATCTCCTTTATCTGAAAGCTTGCTCTTGCAGTTTTTATCATTTTCTAGAGCAACAGTGGCAGTAACCTTTGATCCTCCTTTAACAAGCTTGTTTCCGAATTTATCGAAGCATCCGAAGGTTAGGCTGAGCTCATCACCAACAAATGGCTTGGAAATTAAACTAGTGTCGTATTTAGTATGTTTACCAGCACACTCTAAAGGCTGAACTTCATAAGTAGCAGGAGCAGCTGATCTATCCAAACCAGAAACAACCTTATCTTTATGTAATAAAGCCATGTAGTAGCTTCCAACCTGGTTAAGTGTTGCGCAGACATTCATAATTCCAGCAACTTTTTCGTTAATATCAATTGAGAAGTCATCTGACTCTAATTTACTTCCTTTATCTTTGGGTACGAATTCAACCTCAACCTCATCGCTTAGTTGAGTAGTAACATGATTGCCAAAGGAGTCTCTAGCTTTGATATCATGACAGAATTTAGTTCCAGCTGGGAGTTTTTTGTAGTCAACTTTGTGAGAAGTGTTTGTAATCACGAATTTGGAGGAGTCAATTGGTCCGCTAACAACTCTTTGACTGATGTCCTTGAAGTGTTTACCGTTAATGAAAACCTGGATCTTGTAATCTCCAGTTAAGATGTATCTTCCATTTACACCAACAACTGCTTTGTAGGAGTTGATGCACTCTTTAGCGGGGCTCTTAACGAGTTTAACGTCATAGTTTATTCTCTTCTCGTGTTTAGTCTTCAATGGTCCAGTAACAGTTACTTTCATATCGATTTTTTTGTTAGTGTCAACACATACCTTCTTAACGTCGAAGAGGTAGATGTTTAAGTCTAATGATTCTCCAGCAGCCATTTGTTGGAGGTTAGATCCTCTAACTTTAGAGTTGTCGTAGGCGGTTTTTGACACGAATTCCACGTCAAAGGCTTCATTGTTCATTTCAGCCTCACCTTCATTGTCCTTGTATATGATCTGAAGTCTAGCAAGTCTTGGAGGATATTCGATATTGGCAGTCAATATGAAGGTCTTGTTATCCTTATCAAGAACAGTGTTGCTCTTAATAGTAGAATCGTAGTTTTTCAAGATGAAGTAGCTGGAACACCCTGGATCGTAAATAGGGTTGTTAAACATATCAAAGGCTTGAAATTTGAATACCACATCTTTTGCAGCAGGGTGTTTAGAAGCTGGCTTAGATATCCATTTAGTTGAACGAGTATTAGGTGGTAATTTAGGAAGTACGAGGATAGTGATTTTCTCCTTAAGTTCAACCCATTTCTTTCCTTCCATCTCTTTAACAGAAAGAGTGAGTTCTTGATCAAAGGCAAAGATGGATGTGGTGGAAACAGCGAGAGAGTAGATTCCACTGGCGTATCCCTTCTTCTTGATAGAGAACTTGAAGTTCTTATCTTCATACTTAAGTTTGTACTTGAAGGTTTCAGCAGTGTTGACTCCGTCATTGAAGATTTTATCTTCAGAAGTCTTTAAGGTAACATCTAATGCGGCTTCGTCTCCAGCTTCAAATGAGAGCTTTCCAATGCTTACATCAGTCTTTTCGGCGACATAATTTCCATTTCCTCTTCCAGTGTCGTCTCTGCAACTTCTGATGTTGATCTTGTACTGGAACTCTTTTTTTTCTCCTGGTCCATTAATATTGCATTTAAAGTCATATCCTTTGTTTTTTACTAATCTACTGTATCTTCTAATGGATAAGTAGTCTTTGACCTCAATATCGAAGTATTCTAAGCTGCTACTGACTAAATGGTAGAATTTAATTGGCTCAGTATTGTGTCCACTAAGGTTTACGTCAGAAAGGGAGTATTTCTTAGTGTCGATGTCAGTAATTCTATTGAAGTACTGATCATGTAAGTAAGCCTTGGCAGTGGTTAAGTACTTATTAGTCTTAGTTACAGTTCCTTTAGGATCATCAGTAGCAAGATTGGAGGTGCTGAAGTAGGTGTTCTTAAGGTCGGGCTGTGCTGCTGCTACATTGATCTCGCATCCCTTGCAGGCGATTCCTTTCTTGTCGCAGTTAATGATCCAGTCAGTAATTCCTGCCCTAGTAAGAAGGGCGCTAAAGGTCATCTTATTTCCTTCAGTATCTGGAGCAGATTTGATGATCTTATCATCAGGAGTTTTGCAGTGGACATTAAATCTTTCTTTAACATCATCAGCAAAGATTTCGTTTTTCCATTGATCTCTAGCAATGACTTCAAGCTCGGCAGTTTCTCCAGCAACAATAGATTTGAACTTTGGAGTAAGAACAGTGTTCTTGGTGACTAGAGCTCCTGATTCATTAGTATAAGTGTAAACTTGCTTAAAGATCTTAGAGTCTCCTTTAATGGTGTAGTCTCCGGCTTCTCTAGTTCTAGCGGTGAATGTGGCAATACCAGAAGTTCTTTCGATGCTTGTCTCAGTTTTGATTTCCTTCTTGTTAGAATCAAGCACATCTAAGTCAATCTTATCACAGGCAGCAAGACAGTAGTTGTCGAACTTATCTTGGCATCTAACCTTGAATGATAAAGGAATATCAGCGTTTCCAGATCTAATAGTCTTCTCGTCTTGTCTATTCTCTTCCATGACTTCGCAGTCGTCGATTTCAGCTGGTGAGACGTCTAATTCTGCGCTTAAGTTCTTGACTAATACTCCGTTAATTGAAACAGCAAGTGAGTTCTTAATATCAGAAGGGAAATTATTGGCCTTATCAGTCTTGACTTTAACGTAGTAAGAACCCTTAACTCCTGCGTTTCTAGCCTTAAACTCAAAGTTGTCATTTAATGAGCTACTAACAGTGATTTTGTGTCCCCATTCATTTCTTCTAGCACCACTAGTAGTTCTTAGCTTAAAGATGATGTATCCCCATTGTCCAGCAACTAATTTAAGCTTAGATTCTCTAATTACAGTCTTTTGGATATCTAAGGGGTGGTTATCAGCTCCCTTATCAGATAAGAGTCCGTGAAGTAAAACTTTTTTTGTAAGAACTTTCTCACCGTATCTCTTATTGGCAATGTTAAAGGAGTAGTTTCCTTTTACTAAGTTTTCGTATAAGTTGACGTTGAATTTCTTGTCGTCGTTCTTAATGAACTCAACAAACTTCTTCTCGTTTCTTACGTTAACGTTGAGTTTGTAGACATTTTTCTTCTCATCAACGAAGGTAACGTTCCAATCGTCTTTAACAACTTCATCAATCAAGTTTTTATACTGATCTCTAGGATAGGCTCTGTAGATGGGATCTACCTTAGTATTATCCTCTGAGAACTCATCCGCCATCTCCTCAAAAGCCTTGCATGAGCTGAATCTTTGAATTAAGAAGCTCTCGAAGTGAGGCTTATCAGGGTTAACTGTGGTCATGGCGTTAACTACCTTGCATTCTTTTCCGTCAACTGTAGCTCTGAAGACATAGTCGGTAGCCCTGGTGACACTGATTTTGTACTCAAGTACGGCGATTTCACCTTCCTTACCATCACCTGAGAATGGGCTCTTTTGGGGTTGTACTGTTGAGCATTGGAATCTTTGGTTTTTTCCTCCACGAGGTCTAAATTTGGTAAGAATTCCAGCGAAATTAACGGTAAGAGAGAAACCGTTTGATCTGACGAATATGGCGATAGTACTATCGAAGTTTTGTACTATTCTGAAGTGTTGATTAAGAGCTTTAGGATTACACTTCACATACACGTATCCTAATCTTGTTTCCTGAAGACATTGTTTGTTACTAGTATCCATTAAAGTGTACCAAGCTCCATAACTATGGTTAAGAGCTAGGCTCTTAAGACATGATGAGTCTTTAGTAACCTTAAGGCATTTTGAGGCTTTGCTAACAATATTAACTTCATAGTTCTTTCCTTCGATGAACTTGAATCCTCTTACTCCTGCTTCAACATTGTTGAAATTTCTAAACTTAGTCTTGGGCTTTTGGAAGACAAGCTCAGGTTCAGTTTTATATGAGATATAATTGGAGTACTTTCCAGGTCTGGTTTCGAATTTATGCATGAATGCGAAAGGATTATCACCTTGGGTTCTCATATCGATATAGTTGCCATAGCAGTCGAAAGGAACTAAGTGAACTTTGAATCCCTTTCCAGCAGTTGCGTCTTTAGGAGCGTTAAGTCTTGAGTGATTGTTGCAGATTCTTCCTGGGTAGATAGGGAAGACGATTGGTTTATCATCGTTCACTAAATCACATGACCAAGACCAGTTTCCTGCAATTCTAGTGTAAGCTCTAAGTCTACAAGAATATCCATCAGCATTCTTGGTGATGTTAGTAGTCTTCTTCTTTCCGCTTGGGTCTTTAGTTTCAACATTTAACTCCTCGGGTTCACAGATAGCATGGTTCTCATACTTATCGAACAATACTAAGTTGAATTTAGTTGAGACATCAGCGTTTCCTTCTGGGATTTTTTTCATTACCTCCATATTATCGTTTCTAAGCTCTCCTCTTACAGCTACATCGGGATCTACTATATATTTTAACTTAGTAGGGCAAAGCCTTCCATCAATACCCATTGTAAGGGTGTTCTGATCGTTAATGCTGTAAGCCATCGTGGATGAGACCTTCACGACGTACTGTCCGGGTTTGGCTCCCTTAATGATTTCAAACTTGTAGTGCTTAGCTTGTGGATTCTTTCCGAAGAGAACAATCATTTGCTTCTTGGTGTCCAAGAACCAGTAGTTCTTTCTCTTTCCTTCATTGGTTCTAATTTCAATTTGGAAGGTGAAGACTTCACCAGCCTTGCTCTTAATTTCCTTCTTGCTGAACCAGGTTTGGTTGATGTCCATATCTCCGTTTGAAGCATCTTCATTTCCTTTTCCACCGACAATAGCCATTGGGAACTTAATCATCTCGGGTAATTTTTTTTTGTCAGTGTAGGACTTGTAGAGTCTCAACTCGTATCCTTTCTTTGAGATCAAGTACTTCCAGACATTCTGAGATTTGGCATCTGGGCAGACAACAGTCTCGACGTAGTTATTCACAACCTCGGTGCAGAGATTAACAGTGATCTTAGGTCCTACTAAAGTAGCAGTGAAGAGAAGGTTAGCAGGGATCTTGGTGTATTGGTTTTTGAACTTATCGTAGATAAAGGTTCTCCATGTTGGGTAATCTCCCTTTTGGAGGTTATTGATAGTTTTTGGAGATACTGGGATTTGATTATCGTCTTCCATTCTTGCAACTCTTGAGTCCTTCCATGACATGTCACCAAGAGCGATTTGGACGTTGCAATTATTACACTTAAGATTCTCTCCCTTGTAGGAAGCCTTAATGATAGACTGTCCAGCGGTTTTAAGGGGTTGGAATTGAACTAATTTTCCTTTATCGAATCTTGACTTTCCAAATTCGATCTCATCTTTAGTTTTAGTTACAATAGCGATACAAAAAATGTTTTCAGCTTCTTTCTTGACAACTTCTTCATGGATGGGGTTTTCATATTTATCGTGGGCATGGATTTTTATATGAACTTCATCTCCTGCCTTTACATTTTTTTTCAAGACCTCAACAAATGAAGCTTGAGATGAGATTGGTCCTGGTTTGAATAAGGCGGTGTATTCAGCATCAAGTAGTCTTGAAGATATTTTGACTACTCCAGCAGCTCTGCTTCTTACGAAAAGTGAGAAGCTCTCCTTAGCGCAGTCAGTGCTTACTTTTACAGTGACGTTCTCTCCATTACTGTGATCGTATCCGAATAAGTTAACAATTCTATCTTCAGAGAAGGCATTCTTATCGCAAATAGGGTTAAATTGGTTGTTGTATTTGTCATAGGGAGTGATCTTAACCTCAGTGGGGTTAACAGCGGAGCCATCGACTAATTTGTGAGCTTTAGCATCTGCAATAGAGTCGTTAGCAATCTTGAGGTGGTGAAGAGTGGAGCAGTAGATCTTGAAATTAATTTTAGTCTTGATCTTGTTCTTCTCAATGAAGATTTGAAGGTCATTAGTGCGAGGACTGGTTCTTAAAGTAGAAGTAAAGGTGAAGAGGTAAGTACCCTTTTTAGTACCTCTGGTAACACTCCACTTGAAGCTCTTGTCCTGTCCTTCATCTTTAACACCAAACATTTTAGTGTCTTCCCACTTATTTACTCTGAGTTTGTCTTCAGTTCTTAACTCGAGAAGAGAATCAACTGAGTTTCCTGCAACACAGGAAACTTTAGGATTGTAAAGAACAGTATTAGAGATGACCTTGTCTCCATTTCCAGCATCTTGATCTTTCCATCTCCCAAGAATTTAAGAGGGTATTTAATTCCTTTCTTTTGTTTGTAGAAGATATTAAGAGAGTAAGGAGAGGTAGAAACAGCGTTTTTAAAGTCTCTCTCATCATCCTTCTTTATGTTGAAGTGTAACTCATTATCATTTACCCATTCTTGTTCTAAGGTGATCTCGAATCTCTTTCCACTAATGACGGTGTTGAATTTGGTTTTATCCTCCTCCTTGATCTTTCCAATGTAGTTCTTGCCATCATCATAGAATTTACATTTGAATAAAGGAATATCCTTAGTATTGGCAACCTGTTGGGTAGAGTCGACGGAAATGGGGGTAGTCTTAGAAAGAATAATAGAGCATTGAGTGTTCTTGATGAAGATATCACCAAATCTAACATTGAAGGCAGCTCTCTTAGGTGTAGGAAGAGCAGAATCACCGTATTTTACTGCAATTTTGAAGCTAGTAGCTCTCTTTACTGGAGCAGAGGTGAAGATGACATTCTTTCCATCAACCTTGGTGTAGCTGAAATTAACGGTGGTTTCCATATCACCTGAATAAGCTTGAACTTTTACATTCTTTAACTCCTCTTTCAAGTGGCTGAGATCTTGCTCAACGCCAGCGTTGTATCTATCGTTAAGGTTTAATGCGATTGTGGCAGTCTTAGCGAAGACAATTTCAGGAGCTGAAGAAACAGTGCAAGAAGAATTGGAGACTTCAGTCTTTCCAGGTCTCTTAGTGTAAGAGTACTCATACTTGGAACCTCCCTTTCCATATATGGTGACAGTGTACTTTCCTGCAATTTTGTAGTAGTCCCAAACAACAAACATTCTTTTTCTTCTGTCGTATGAGATGTTAGAGGTCAATCTCCTTTGGAATCTAGAGATATGTCTCTTTCCATTAATAGTCAATATGAGTCTTAATCCTAAGTACTTGTTGTATCTAGCAGGGTTAAGTCTTAAGTGATTCTTTGCGGCGTCTAGTCCCTTGAAGTAGAAAAGGGTGTTTTCATCATTACTTTGTTGTACTAAGATGTTCTTAGCCTTGTCAGCGAATTTGTTGAGCCTAGCATCAGGAATGAAATGGGCAATGATAGGCTCAGCCCTAACAGTAATCTCGTATCCTCCAACAAAGTCATAATCTTCTAAGGTAACTTCAAGCCAAGTGGTTCCTCCCTTGCTACTTTTGCATCGTAAATCATAGAAACCTTCAACGTCAGTCTTCGCGACATAGCATCCTTGCAGATTATAGTCAAACTTTTCTTTTTCTACCCAGTAGTTGTAAAGGCAATCTTTCTTAGTTCTAAGGATGATATTTCCGATTTTAACATCTTGATTGACTTTCATGGTAATTTTAGGTAAGAACTCGGTAGGTTCGAAAATTGTGAGCTCTGGGTCTAATGGGTCAATGCATACAGTTTCGCCATTGGTGGCAGCCAAAGGATACTTAATCTTAATTTGGGAAGAAGATTTATTTAGTTTTAAGTTAAGGAAGTAATATCCAGAAGTCTTTCTGAAGAAAGCGTTAGGATTATTAACTTTAACTGCATAGAATCTTTTTCCTTCAAGGAGTATTTTCTCAACGATAACTTTAGCAGTATAACTACTGTCATCTTCAGCAACAACAGTACCTGAAATAACCTTAGGATCGAATTTGGCACTGTAGTTTATTCCTCCTTTTCCGCATAAAGATCCACCCTCAGGGGTTAAAAAGTCAAGCATAGTAATAATAGGAGAAGAAATGTGGTAGGTAATGGTACTGGTCTGTCCAAAGTTGTACATTTTTTCCTTGAATACTCATAGAACTTGACCTTCTTGATATCATTTGGATAGAAGGTAGCAATGAAATTGTTGACTCCAGAAGGTACTAAGAGAACAGTGCCTCCATTTATCTGAAGATATCCATTTACATAGTGCATACCTGGAGCTGCTACTTTGTAAGAACATTCGAATCCTCCTTCAGTTGGCCTAATATCTCCAGAATAAGTGTACTTCTTTCCAGCTAAGTTGGTTCTTTCTACCTTGCAAGAAAAATTCCCCTTGTGGATTTTTTGAATATCAACTCCCTTAAGTGCGTTGTTTAAGCTGTCAACAAATTTACATGAAGATCTGATATGCACTCCAATGTTGACCCTTGGGGTGGACTTAACTCCAAAAAGTTGCATTAGTGACTTTTCGATTACTGGAGCACCAGGTAAGACATTGAAGTAGTAACCGGTCTCCTTAGGGAATTTGTGTGAGAATCTGTAAAGCCCAGCCTCTTTAATAGGAACATGAGTCATATACTGACCGTTGTTTCCAGAACAAGTAACCTTTCCGATTTGTTTTCCGGGATGTACGCTATAAGCTCCTATTTTAGCGCAGATAGTTCTTGGGTCAGATCCGAAATTAACTAAGTTGCCAAAAGCATCCCAAACAGTAAATTTAAATTTAATGAATCCTTGACAGTCGCTGATAACATAGTCTCCGTTGTTTCTTCCTCCTTTGATATAGTTCTTTCCACTGATATTTTGAATACTCTCACCAACCTTCAAGTTAGCAAATGGTCCAACAGTGACAGTGAAAGTGGCCTTTTGCTTGTTTTCTCCTTTAGTAGAGTAAATGGTAACAGAGTGAGATCCAACTTTATTACAGTTGGAGACTTCTAAGTAGAAGGTTTTGTCGTCTTTGATTGCGATTTTTCCTACATTTCCACAGCTTGAAGTGGCTCTTAGGTTGTAGTTGGGGATGAGTTTAGTGCTAACAGGCTTTCCTTGGGCGTTAACTGGTCTAACATAAAGTGTATTTTTAGTTCCTGCAGTACAGCTTGAGGCGCTCTTTTTAGTATTTGCCCATTCAACATTGAAAGAGCTGAAATCATCTTGGCATACAAAAGCGTTATAGAACCTCAAATCTCTCTTGTTTCCCTTGAAAGATCCAGTAAATCCTAAATAGACTTGATTCAAATAGGAAGCATCTAAGGCGCTCTTTCCAATGAATCTGTTGTTTACGTAAAGGAATGCTGTTTCATTCTCAACGAAGAGCTGAACAGTGATAACATGTCTCTTGCACTTGTTGTATTTCTAAAGAAGTTAAGGGCTAAACTTACAAATCCTAGGGGCATTTGTTGAGTTTTGTTTTCCTTGCCATTACACCTTGATTTATAACATCTGTGGAAGGAAGCATAGTTCCATCCCTTATCCTTCAAAAGCACATCCCAGAACATATCGATTTCAGTGACAAAGGCCTCATAAAGGTTTTTGTATCCTAGATATCTTCCGTCTCCTGAGAGATAGTTTGTGTAGAACTTGGAGAGGATAACTGTGAATCCATCCATGGCCCAAGACCAAATATCCCAGCAGCCTTTGTTATTGATATCGACTGTGAATTTAACTTCAAATCTTGGAGTGATCAAGACCTTATTTTTTAACCATAAGCCTCCAACTCCTTGCTTCCAGTTGATAGATACTGGGGAGGTTCTAGCATTTCCAACTCTGTTTAAGTTGCTTCTATCGAGAACGGTTTCTATAATTAAAAAGGAATCTTACTTCTCATGCCGGACCAGCGACAACTTGAAGCATTAGAATAAGTAGTGACTAAAAATAAGACAATTAAGCCTAAAATATTTGGTAATAAATTCTTGTCAATTATTAAATAATACTATAAAATATTAACTAAGGAGCTATTTATACAATAAAAAATAATAATTAA
>JAAGZO010001254.1 GCA_024206195.1 bacterium
AACTTCCCCTTCATCTTCTTAGGTTGGGCAGCTGCAGATGAAGCACCAGCGTAGGCTTCACTCATTTCGGGATGGAAGACCACGTTTTCGAAGTCCTCTTCGGGTTCGGGCGTGTTGTTTTGGTTGAAGAACTTGGATTTATTTGGTAGTTTGTGCATGGGTTTTTTCTCCTTATTTTATACTGTAATTATAATCATAGAGGCCAATAGGTGGCTTCTATGACTTTTCAGACTGTAGTCTCGCCGATCACCCTGGGAAAGGGGGAAGGGGAGTGACTAACCAAAGGAAACAGCCTTCCCCATCCGGGTGTATTAGTGCCTAATTATAGGATCTTGCTTTAAACGTCAAAGTCTTGCCATCTCTGAGCCTTATTAGATTTCTTAGAAGTGGAACATCGGGCTCATACAAAACTCCAAAATGAAGAGTTTTATAGCTTTCTACAACATCAATTTTATCCTGCTCCAGTAAATCAGAGAGAGCATTGATGGCTTCTTCAGATATACCTGTCCAGTAATGTGGTTTATAATGCTGTATATATAGGATATGATCGCCTGTAAAGCCTTCAATGTTTTCCTCCAGATCAACTATTGTTGCTTCGGAATGTTTTTTAATGAAATTGTGAATTTTTCTTTTCATTATTTTCCCTCTTTTATGTTGAAATTTACTTTCGTAGGTATTGTAGTTGATTTCATAGTATATAAAAAGTAGAAATGAGATATTAAATAATATATATATGTATGTATTTACAGGACCCATTATTCATCTACATATCTACAAAACACCTACAATACCTACAAAACTTAATTAATAATTTTTAATAATTTTAAGATTAACCTCAAAGACTGCTGCCTTGGGTCTACCCATGTTTTTGTTTTCTTTTTTCGTTTCTCTAATATACCCATGTTCGATAAGCACTTCGAGTCCTGGAAGAACATCTTTTATCGACTTAAATGCATTTTTGTTCTGCTGTACCTCTCTTGCATTAAACCTCCCCGGATTATGGGTTTTTATGTACTCAAGTATCTTCCTTGCCGATTCAACTGCGGGATCTTCCTTCATGTTTATGAAAACAGATTTAGCATGCTTTAGATAATAATTTCCGATCATAATTGCGTAACAAACTGTACCGGCGTTAATGCTTTCCATTATTTCTTTATAACCATGTTTGGCGATGTGCAGCAGACCTGCAATACGCGCTACAGCTCCCGGTAACTTACTTCCCCAGCTTTTCATGTCATGTAAGCTCCCTCCAGGTCCTAACTGTTTTTCTATCTCATTATAGAACTGATCCCAGGATAGTTGTGCTTTGGTGTTCAGTTTTAAGTCACTTGGGTTGTCAGTCAATAACGACTTGGCTAAGTCCATAATATGATCTTCATATTCTTTAATTAGATCCTTTGGTATTACTTCCCTTTGTCTTTTTCTGCTGCCTGCCTGTGGATTGGTCTGGCAGTATAAGAATCGCGCTAATAATCCTCTCCCTTCAAAGGCTTTATTTGATCCGATCTCTTGAATAACATCCGGCTGAACAGCAAGACCTATTGTAATAGCCGGCGAGTCGAGGTGTATTGTATCCCTGGATACTCTTTTAAAGCTGCATGGATCTCCACAATGCCCTTTTAAGTATAGGTCAATATTAAAACCTTTCTCGTTATACAACCCAGCCATTACTCTGAATATTCCTCCTTCTGCCGAGATAATTGCTAAGCGCTCATTGTTTTGCTTTAAGGCAATACCCAGAGCTTCGGAGGTAATGTCATCTACTATATATTCAGGTGTAGTGAGAGTTTCGTTGTCTCTTACAAAGCAGGTTTCTCTATATAGCTCATTACTAATCTCCTCGTATTCGTCACCCTGCTCTAAGCTGCTTAGTCCTTTCCGTAACACTTTAATTCTGTCTTTCGAGAGTTTAACAGCATTAGAGGTGCTTATAATATTATCCAGACTCTCTTCCTGCTTTTCAGTCTGATAATTAAATAGCGGCTTTGTGAGAGCGCTCATGGTACTCGATTTTCTTTCTCCGGAGTCAGCAATTGAGCATATATAAAGGTTTAGAGGCTCTCTATGAGTTTCTAAATCTACATTAGCCTTCTTAGATAAACACGATGCTAATACCGACAGATAAATACTTGCCGCTAAGCCAATATCGATCTGATTTACTTCAGCAACCTTCTCAACCATCTTTCTACCGGCCTCAGGTAATGCTTCGATTGGAAATTGGGGCAGCTCATTGTTTTTGTCTAACGGTATGATCTCCGGCCAGGATTCCTCCTCGTTACAACGCTTATTTATGATGCTTTGAACAGTTGTCTCCAATTCCAACTCGGATAAAGGCGGCTTATTTAACCTGTTCCACATCTCGACTACATGAAAAGTAAACTCCGGATCGTTTGTCTTGTTAAGTAAGATCCCTGTTACACGCGTAGCTGCGGAATTTCGTCCGCCTTCAGAGACACCCTCTAATAAGTCTTGTACAGGAGTTCTAATAGCCTTAAGGTTATAGGTTGTTCGGCCCAGGTCCCTTTGATCTGGATCATTATAACCTTTTATGGCATATCTTAATATTTCTGTCGGCAGATCAGCAAACGGAATGTCATCTACGTTCCATTGATATTGATTGCCATTCTCGTGTAAACTGGGCGGTGCTACTACATAACCGCCTTCTCCCCGGAAGTCAATTCCAGGCAGAGGAGTGTTTTCCTTTGTAAAGCATCTAGTACCTTCTTTATGTTTGTAGTAAAGATGATAGCCATTGCCAGTCTTCACTAATGGCGTATTCGGGAAATTCTTTGCTTTTACATACTGAATTGCCTCTTGATTGTCGAGATCAACCACGTCAACTCCTGAGACATGTCCTGTTACTATACCAATGTTATAGTTAGAACCGTTCCCGAACCATTCGGTTAGCTCTTTTTCGGTAGGTTTTCTTTGTTGGTATTCTTTCCATGGAATAGCAGGTTTTTTACTGTCATCCCGTATTATGGGAATTATCGAAAAGCCCTTTGCAGCGTATTCTTGTGCATATTCCAATACGCTTTTACTTTTCGTTAATCCGTCATGAGGTACTTCTTGTTTAATATACATTTAAAAATAATGGTTAAGAGTAAATGACGGTTTTTACTGATTTAATTGCCGATTGGAATTTCATAGGCGATACATTAATAGTATCATAAAGATACCCCTGCACGATCTCTCGGAGTTCTTTTGAATCATTAAAGTGAAAAATACACTTACTACCATCTCGTTCATGCGAATCGATAGCATGCCCGAAAAGCAGAAGTGTACTTGCTAAATACAAATCTCTTGTTTTATACATGATGTTTAGTCCTGGTTTGAACTGTAGAATGGGGTATAAGGAGGATGGTTCTTCTGATAGGATTGCTAAATTTCATCTTTATACTTATCTACATTTCTACTTTTATTTGACCCAATAAAGGGAGTTAACTAAAATGCTTCTTATAGTGAAGCATTACTTGTTGTCGTTATTCAGATGTGTAGTTGTGAGGTTGTCTGGAGGTGTTACAAAAGTGCTTATACTTTAATATAACCATAGAACGCCCAGAAGTCAAATTTTTAGTAAATTAGTTGATTTTAGTTTAAAACCTTAATATGTTGATGTAATTTATTAAAATAAAACGGAGAACACTGTGGGAGATTTAGATAGTACAGATAGTCCTGTAAAAAAGTACTATACAGAACTGACTGGCGACCAACACTTTGCAATAGAAAGGTTCCGTGGCGACAAAGAGTTCTGGAATGAAAAGGAGCGTGAAATAACTGAATTTGATAAAGAATATTTTGAAGGTAGTACTTTCCCGACAAGAGATAATTATAAAGATATAAGGGGTTTTATTTTACAGTTAAGAGATAAGAAAGATGCTATCTCAGAATATATTTTTAAACAATTAGATTCTGAAGTAAAACGTTTGTTGGAGGAATACGATGATAAAGATGAACCTTCAGAAAAGATAATAAACGGTATAATCTCAGAAATAAACTTGATTCTGAA
>JAAGZO010001255.1 GCA_024206195.1 bacterium
CGTCGACGTCATCAATATATGCCGGTTACTGACTTCATCCGGCCAGGTCATGTTTGCATCTCTCTTTAACTTAAAGTTTCTCAAATTTGAGGACAAATTTTTCTGGGCCGATAAAGAATGAAGGATTAGGAATAGGATTTGCTTTTCGTAACCGAACCAAATTGATATAGGGAATAGGATTGCGTGGTAAGACAGAAAGAAATTGAGAATTGAGTTTTTCGTACCTGAACCAAATTGTTCAAGAACAGAATTGGATTGATATTTAAAGTATTGTAACTTGCTAATTGTAAGTCCCAGATAAAAGGCGACCTAATGTGTGCACACTATAAATCAAAGTTGAAAATTTATTGAGAAGGTTCAGGCTAGGTTAAAATAACGTTTAACGTGGTAGGATATTTTATGTGTGGTAAAAATTCAATTTTCTCAACAGCTTTGTCACCGGTAGCTAGTCTTCGCAATGATATTCTCGTTTAGGAACCCGAGAATACCATTGTAGTTGACCGGCTGGAAAATAATTGAGTTTAGTTAAAAACATTTAAGATTTCTAGCAACATTTCCATTAGAGTTTGTCTACATAGGAAATGACAATTTTGTTCAAATAAATTGTTTGCTCAGCCTACAATTTTTCCGTCAAGATTTGTATGGGGAAATTTTGTGTCTATTGCTCGTTAAGACTGTGACTGCCTGTTTAGGTTTGACACTTTGTCATTTTTCGTTTTGTCCCGTGACTTTCATAGCTCGATTTTGCTTAGAATGCCGTCAATATTCTTCAGTGTCTGCCCTTACGGTAACAGCCTGCCAAATTACCGTTGTTTTGCGATCGCGTCCGAGCTTGTTTTCGCAGCGCACCGCATTCTGGCCAGCAGAAAATTCTTATGTAATGCTGTTACCTAATCCGCTAATTGCGCCGCGCTAGAAATCGCGTGCTTTGCAGTATTACCGTAGTTTTGCTTTTGTCACTAGTAACTTAGTTTTATAGCTGGTAAATCAAATCAAAAATTATCGTTGAAAACATATTGTAAAATTTCTACCTATTATACTCTGTTATTTCATTAGATAAAAGTGTCATGAATAATATTTGTTATTAGCTAATGATTTCCTTGCCGCAAATGTTGCGACTATTCCTGTAATTGTCTATTTATCTTGCCTTGTTCGCACTGTCTGTCTGTCCGTCTCCGTAACTGTAACGGCGTGTAACAACTACCGTAAGCACGTCTGATTTGTTATCGCGTTGTAATACAATCCAACAGCATTAAGATTTGATTTGTTTTCTAAGCTTAAGTTTGAGCTGCTTAGCAATTACTAAGGTGTACTGCTATGAGAGTGTTTAAAAGGTTAATTGTTTAGGCTTGTTCATCCAATTATTTGTTGAAAAATCAAGCCCTGTGTTGAAAGTAACGTATAATTTTGTTTGTTTACAAATCTTAGACTGATTGTACCATAAACACCATTTATTTCTCTTGTTTGTAATCTTATTCGTAGTTTCATAGCCATTGTTGCAGTTTGATGTTTCGTTTCCGTTGATTGTGTGAAACATAATAGATACTGCAGCTGAACATAGTTACAAATAAGTCACTACCCAGTGATATATGTTGTCCTAGAAATTTCTCTAAGTCCGTTTTGTACTAAGCTAGCTTCATGTTTAGCTAGACTTTTAAGAAATATTATTATAAAAACCTGGTGACATTGCTGCATAATGGGGATAAAAATTGATATTTCAAATATTAATGAGCTTTACATTAACAATTAGAACTTTGCAAATATTTGACACTTTCCGACCAGATGTGACGAAAGATTAAAATACTGTAAGACTGGGCCGCGCACAGCCTAGGTATTTTGTCAAATTATGAGCATGAATTAAAATTTAACCCTTAAAATACGGTTTGGAACGAATAACTTGTGAATAGTCTTCTGTGCTAAATGTTCTATGTCTTTCAGTTTGTCCGTTTAATGTATTATAGCTCCTATGTTAACTATGGTTGACCTGATCAGCCCTTGTTATGAATTTCGTTTTGTTCGAACGACTTTAACGGTCCGTGCCGTTCCTATCTTTCTTCTAAAAGCGTCAGTGCCGAATTGCCGAATTGGTCTGACTAAAAGACGCGAAAATCTCGCTCTCCTCTTTAGGCATTCTAATTTATTCCATTTGTCAGGTGCAGAGCCAATTCCTTGCTCTGCCAAGGTTATTTTCGCGCCCGTTTATGCCAATCGGTATGATAAAGAGGGTCGTAATTCTTTTGGTGTTCTATAAGGCTATTCGCCAGGAAACTCATCTGTGCAAGTTTTCGCACTAACTATCTGTTCCTTTCATTATAAGATGCCATTGCGATAGCCAAAACACCTTTAGGACGCCTTGCCGCCCCTTTGATAGGCCGATTCGCCTACACATTTCCCGCCAAAACGCGCCTCTTGGCCCACTCGAACAGACGCCGTCGGCTTGGAAAAAGGATACCCCGCCATAAGATCGCTTTATGCGAACGAATGCTTCTCATCCGCGATTGCAACTCTTGTCTGTAACAGTTGCTCGCTCCGTCCTATCTCGTTTCGTTCCTAAACGATCGAGATGACTTCATCAGAATCTGACCGTCCGTCGTCCACTGATTCTGAATGTCCTGCCTCATCGCTTACTTCTAGCCATTCGGCTAGCTCCTTATCCCTTGTCTCGTCTGTTGACGATGATTATTTCTCTTGTCTGGATGACAATAATTCTGCTGCTTCTTCGCCGTTCGAAGAAATCTTTTTCTCTGATGCCGAATTGCCTGAAGCTTGTTTCCCGATAGGCGAGGATAACTATGACGCTGACGAGTTACCGACAACCGTCCTTATCTACTCTCTTCCCTCGTCACCCGTCGCGTCTCCGTCATTCTCGCCGCAGCCTTCTAAGCCGTCGCTAGTCGACCAGGCTACTCAAAGTAGTGAAGACGATATCCAACGACTTAGCGAATGGGCTACTGTGGTCA
>JAAGZO010001256.1 GCA_024206195.1 bacterium
ATTACGTAACGCAGTCTTTTTATCTATGGTACTTGTGCCAGGATCTTGTCCTGTTTCTTGTAGCGCTTGTCCTTGCTTAATAGAATGAGGCATGTCATTTAAGACAGCTTGCTTTACATCTTCAGGAGTTCTATTCCAGTCAATAAAGACATCGCCGTATTCATTCTCTGTGAATGACAACATAGCTGTAGCATCTGCTAATGCTTTAGTTAATTGCGTACCCGCTTGAGTTACACTACTAAATTGTGACAAGATAGGTCCTGTGAATTGTACCGCTGAGAATATTTGGAGAGCAGCAGATGATAAGTTACCACCTAAGTACCACCAAAATCCTAGTCTTCTTATCTGTGCAAATTCTTGATGTGGATCATTGCTGTAATTCCACCACTTATCTAAAGCAATACCCATTTGTTTGTCATTACTTTCTTTTACATATTCTTCTAAAACTTTTTTCTTTTCTTCAGCCTCGTTCATAAATCTACTACGTGATGCATACCTTGCGCCCATGTAACCAAACTGATTAGCAGCTCTAGCAAAGTCAGGACTATATCCTGGTACACCA
>JAAGZO010001257.1 GCA_024206195.1 bacterium
AGCGGTTATTGTTCCATTTGGTATGAAGAGGTTTATGGTTGGCCAATTCGTTATCATACGTATCGGATACATACTGGCCTAAACTGGATTGACCAGTATCATGTTTTGTAACATCTGACCCCATGTTATTCCTCTAAATCAAAACCAGCTTTGAACTCTTTGTCCTTCTCTCCGTAGATACCAATCTTCTCAATCTGGATAGTTACGGAGTGTTCGTCTGGTTCACCATCGCGCTGCGCTTCAGTTACAGATTTAATGAAAGCCTTTCCGTCAAGCCGGAGTTTGTCGCCCTTCTTACCATTCATCAGCGCGGGTATCTTCTCAACATCCGCCTTCTCAAGAGTAAGAGTTGTTCCCCATGGATACTCTTGAGGACTCGGTGAGCAGGTTTTCATTTCGTTCTGCCGTTTCTTCTTTTCCTTCTGGGTAAGCTTAAGGTCTACTTCTGGCATGAGACTCCTTTATCAGTATTTAATGCTGTTATGAAAGGTTGCGATGATCTTTTGGATCGTTCTTTTCCCATTTGGAGCAGAACATGTCAGTGTGTTTCGATGTGGCTATTGGAAAATAATAACACGTGCTTGAGCGAAACCAGTTACACTTCTTGCAGGTCTTGACGATATTAGCATTGTGAGTATTAACGGGCTGTTTCTTTTTAACTACTTTCTTCTTGGCCATGACGCTCCTTTGATTAGAGGAAATTTTTATAGTCTTAAAACACTCTCTATAGCAAATCAGGAGCGCACTGTCAAGTAACAACACGTTTACGGTATGGAAATTTATCTAAGCCGATAAGTAAAGTCTTCAATGCTTTGAGCTCTGGGCTGTATTTCTCCGGCTTGACCTTCATCCCTTTCATCTCATCATACAGTCCACCTTCGTAGTCACCGACTATCAGCTTCTCGCGGTTCATCCATTCTCTTATTACCTGGAGAGGCATGTCATCACTTTCATTCCAGTCTAACTCTATGAAGTGAGGTTTGGGGTTTATCATGGCGGATCGCCTGATGTTCAGCATGTATTTGCGGTGGGTTTGGCTGTGTTCATGGTAGTACCATTTCATGCAGTAGAACTTCATGAATGCTTCGTTGAACCAGGGCGCTATACCCATAAACTTAATCAGCTTGTTTTCATCCAGGATATGATCGATGCAGTTGAAGTGGTTTTCCATGAAGATGTAGACTTTCTGTTTCCTGATATGATAGCCAGCAACTATAGCCATGCCTGTGACTTCGTAATCTGTGATCTGTACAGGCCACGCTATTGCTCCGCGCATCATGTAGTCTCCATTGAATTCCTTCTCGTCAAACTGAAGGGTAGAGATTTTCTGCACCTTGTCGTACGTAGCGGTTATCGGAAGAGGAAGCCTCATGGGTTATTTTGCTACCTCCACAGTGCATGTAGCTTCAAGGTCTACAGCTATTACCATCGGGCATAACCCATGCTCTGATACATAGAACAACATCTCTTTGTGAGTCATGTAGTGGTCTGAAGAGAGTTTGAATCCGTCCTCAAAAAAGTAGCGATACTCCCATCTTCCAAGCGGTTGACACCTTTCCGCGGACTCTTTCCACTGCTGCGCCAGAGATGGTTTGAAGAACTTCTTAATCTCCGCTTGTGACTGTTTAGCCACAGTAAGGCCAGCAATTCCAATACCAACCCTGCTCATGAATGATCGACGGTTCATCACCTGTACCGCGCCAAGCCCGTCCTGCGCTTCTTTGTCTTCTTCTTTGCCATGGTCTGTAGGTATCATATCAACTCCTGTGTGTCAATTCTGGATTAATCCATTAGTTTTGTTCTCTATTGTCGAAATGTTTGCGTTTAAACGTGTCTATAAAAGTACGGTGTATCCTTTGGTAAGCTATCCACTTCGTCCATCATTTTCTTAGCGGCTTTAGATCCGTAAGGTCTGCGATAATGAACAATCTTTTTGCCGCTTACGCTTCTAAAGACTATCTCTGTTGTCTTTGGTTTAGGCATATCAATTTCCTTGTTTTGTCGAAAGAGGTTGCGAATCACAGCAAGCCGTTTCGCTTGGCACAGAAGGTTTAGCGACATCTTTAATTATTGTCCCGTCCTGCATGTTGACTCTCCACCAGTTCCTGTCTTCGGACTTAAGCAACTGCGTTCCTTTGGGAATGACATTTATCTCGAAGGAGTCATCACGCATACATATACCAATTTGATTGCCTTCCTTAGTCTGCATCAACACGCCGCTAAAGACTTCCTTCAACACAATGTTGCCATGTTCGTTTACATTTATTTTCATATTGCCCCTTTGCTTTGTTCTGTCGAATTAGGAGGTAATTGTTTCCATTCGATTACCTGTTCTTTTGTGCAATAACCTCTACAAGTAGGCGGCTTGTCTGGGTGTTGTTCTCTTAAAGCCATAAGTACAGACAAACAAAGTATCTTTGATTCACGAAAGGCACAACCATCACACTCTTTATTAAATGGAACAAGGATACCCTCGTATTCTTTCTCATCAATCTTTATCTTCATTTTGTTATTCCACTTAATTGTTGTACATTCGCTTCTCCATATGAGTTTATTAATGCCCATCCAGCGGCCGCACGATATTGATTAATTATATCCAGCATTTCTTCATCGCTTCCATTCTGAATAAGGTCTGGAAATCTACTCTGCCAGAAATCTGGCTCCCAACACCTCATTGGTTTCTTAAATGGAAATGATTTAAGATTGCAGACCGGATGGCTAAAGCCACCTCTCGCACAAATTCGCCAAGAGTGAGAAGGATAGTCGGATCCATCATCATCTGTGCTACAGTATGAGCAAGAATGACAATTAGGAATTTCAGCCCCTATATTCTTTGCCTGCGCTACAACTTCCTCCATTGGTCTGTAATATGCTGATATTGGTTTTTCATCCATGAGCAGCCTCTAAACATGTTTCATCTATTGGTTTCAGGCATGAAGAACATCGGAAAACACAAATACCTTTATCCTCTTCACCGGGATAAAATACTCTCTTGCCGTCACGCCTGCATGTTCGTCTTACACCACCGTTGTTAGCGTCTCGATCAATAAGAACCTTTTGACCGCAGGAGCATTTTGATTCTATAACATCAAACGTTTCCATCCTCCACTGCCTCCATCAGTAAGTTGTATCCACACCAGCAATCACCGTTTATTCCGTTGGCTATCTGGTCACAATTTTCATGGTGTTTGGCAAAACGCGTGAGCTCCTTCAGGGCTCTGATCTCATTTTTATTGTCTGGATGATTCATACAACATGGTGCATGGTGTAGCGTCTCGCCTTTACAGCACGGGTTGAGCGATTGTAAATCAACATCCTCCGCGTAGGCAGTGAATCCAAATGATCCAGGCATTATCTGCCCTCCAGTAGTTCAGGGTTCTTGTAGAAGTTTCCAATAATCTCGTCCATCATCGCTTCCTCTTTATCGGGATAGTGAAAGAAGCGCCCCATTGACCAAGTACCTCAGCAGGACTGGAAAGCATCAAAGAAAGAGACTTCGTAAACACAACCGCTATATCCCATTTCGAGGGATGGAAGCGTGCCACCAGCGTTTGATCTTCATCGCTGAAGTGAGGATCCAAATACTTCTTCTGTTGGAATTCTCCAGTAAACACCAATATCTTCTCACCGCCACAGTTCGTACAATCCATGTAACGAACTTTGATAATATGAGCATGGGTAGCAGTAAAGAACTCTAACAACTCCCACCGGGATGGGTTTGGATTTCCAGCCGGCGCGGAGTCGTTTAAAGAACATGTTCTGCTAAATGGTCCAGGTAATCCCATGGTTATTTCTTTTTTGAGTTTGCTTTTGCAGTAACGGTGATAATTTTCTTCTTACAAGAACCCTTTGGACAATGATATGTTGTGACAATCTTGTCTTCAGACGAGAAGCCACTTAAATAGTTATATCTGCGGTAAGATACGATCTCTTTGGATTGAACAGCATCCTTCTTGAATATAGCATGACCGCATTCCTCACAGAATACTATATCATTTAACCTGCGTCTTACCTCGACTATCTTGTCTTCTAACTGCCTCACGTCGTGCTTCATGCCAGCGTTCTTGCATTCAAGCTTTTTGATCTTACTCTTCAGGTTGAAGATGTATCCAGCATTCAGCCCAACCACTACAGACAATACGATTAATACAAGGTCTACATCGATCATAACAGCACTCCTTCTTAATTGTTAATCTTAGCCTGATTCAGGGTTGCAAATTACAGGAGGTTTGTCAACACCTTTTTTAACTATTTTTTCTTACCGCTGAAGAGAGTAACAAGGATCCACTTCAACACCTTAAACTTACCGTATTTCTTCTTGGTAAGCATTACAACCTCATTAAGCCATGATTTATCTGTTACGGGTTCAGGTATATCATCTGGCTCTAAGTCAAAACCGTCTTCAAATTTAGCCTTAGATATAACCTTAAACAGTTTGCCTTTCCGTTGGACTGATATAGGAAAAGATGTAAACAAAGCATCTCCATGTAAGAATGATGGAAAATTTGTAAACCTCTTCGGAATCAGCCGTGATAACTTATTTATCTGCCTTCTTATTCCTTTTGCCATTAGCACTCCTTTTTGATTTCCAGTTAATGCCGTCGTGGTTCTTCTCGTAAACCTTCTTAGGCACTAAGCATGGCCTTCTCTTGTCTGTCTTTCCTGCCATTATTTATCTCCAAATTAAAGAGAGACACCGATTACGGCGCATACATATAAGTTTGGCGAGGACCTTTTCAGAATCCCTAGTATGTATGTTAATCGCTACGATGCCTCTCATTTTTTTCTCTTTATCATTCAAATTGATGTCCAGGTGCAGACTATTACAGAACGCCTGGACTCGTTCTCAGGATCTAAGGACAAAGCCAATCGACTTCCGGGGCAACTTTGTCCTCCGCATAGTCCACATGACGGTATATGAGTTAGCCCCCATGAAATTATCAGAGACAACGATCAATCAACACTCCTCACTAATGACATATAAAAGGTGAAAGGGATAACATCTTCTATATTTTTGGAGCATGTCATTCACGCTGCCTCTGATTAAATTGTTTTATTTATTAACAACCAGTTCGTAAACACCCTCTACAAACGCGCTCACTGTGTCCCACTTCTCAAGCTCTGAGTCCTCAATCTCTGTACCAAACTCTTCTTCAAGGGCTATGGAAAGCTCTATGATGTCCAAGGAGTCAGCACCTATCTCTAATTTGACATTGGTTTCAAGTTTCAGTTCAGACTCCACGTAGCCAAGTTGTTGGCAGATAACCTCGAACACCTTCTTTTCAACATCATTCTTGTCAGGTTTGGAGCCAGCAAGCCTCTTGTCTATCTCTTCCGCCAGGGTATGCATCTGCATCTTGATCTGATGGTCGAATACATCATCAGACATCTCTTCTATCTTGTCTCTGATTTCACGTAGCTTCATAATTTACCTCCCTTTATTTGTAGGTTTGTGGATTAAACTGGTTTCTCTCTGCAAATATGCCAGTGGTCTGTTCCATGCCCTTCGCATTCATCAGCACAGGCATCATTGGTAGCCTTGACATCTTCACGATAGCCAGCCTCACAATCAACAGGCATATCGCCATTCATTTCACAATGCGCAAGGTCGGACAAAAGACAGCCACACGGAACATCAGCATTAAATAATCCGTCATATCCTTTTTCTTTGAGTCCTGCTTCAACCAAAGCCTTTATAGATTCATTTGCCTTACTCATTTCTTCCTCCTTTTCTGTGCCGTTATTGGCACTCTTATCTTGTCGTAATGCGGTGATTA
>JAAGZO010001258.1 GCA_024206195.1 bacterium
ATTAAGTAATATTAATTAGATTAAAGAAGTGAGCAATAATTTATATTTAATTAATTCCAAAATTGATAAAATAAAGTACATCATACCCTTATTCACTTCCCCACAAAGGCCATGACAAACTTAGTATTTAAGAGCTTTATAAGAAGCTTGCGGCAAGACCCTCCTGCCTTAGGTGATCTCCCTAAGCATTTCATCAAACCAAGTTGAAACAAAGCCTTAACAACCTCATTCCCTACTTAGTTGATGAAAAGTGTAACGATATAGGCAAGAGTCCAATTGTTAACCATTTCCTAGTTAAGGCTTGCGGCAATAACAAAATTAAAATAGCATCCTCCTCCATAAATCACAATAACCATAAGATATCCAACAAAAGACTTCCCCGCAGATGATTTCTTTTTAGCAAACTTCTCTGGCTTCTTTGTTAACTTATTAGTTAAGAAGTAGAGCACTACATTGCTAACTGGCGTTACAAAGGCAGCAGCGAGAATTCCGATAAGGATAAGCTGAGTTGTGTTGAAGACTTCACCTTTCTTGTCTTTTCCTTAGAAGAATAACGAGGAGAATGTCATTAGCAGGACTAAGCGGGAGTAGAAGACGATGAAGCGCCGGGCTCTGGAAATTTCCTCATCGTACAGGTTGAAGATAGATAGCAAAACGTGTCCAACCTTAATAGCGTGAGAGACCTATCTCGAACAAGTCTACTTCCTCTTTCGATATCCATCAAGCTTGGCTTATAGAACTAACTGATCTGCGCTGGTAGTGTTTGATAAGACAGAGGACCTTCGGTTTTATTTCCTTTTGATCCCCAACTCAGGCAAATCAAAGCTCAGCTTCAACCTCATTCGTTTTTCATAAGAAGTTCTCTTGAGTGAAGAATCCACTCTATCCTTACTCACTCCATAAAGAACAGAAAGAACTATAAGGACAGCCATAGTTATGAAGCAGTAGAACACGAAGGACTCTGAGTATTTAAACGTATACAAGGCAGATACGTTGTCGATCTTGTTGAGATTGCTTTCCTTCATCATTAAGGTTGCTTCCTCCTCAATATAAGCAAGGGCATCGAATCCGGAGAAGGAGGCTACAAAATCGGTAAGGTGAGTGCATTCACAAAGGATCTTGTCTCCTTAGAGACCTGCGTACCAGCATCCAAAGTCATCCCATTGATTAACAGTATAGTCGAAGAACTTGCAGTCAAAGGCCATCTCGCCTTACTCTTCCTCGGTTTGTGAGCTACCATCTTGTAAGTCTCTAACTGGTGTTTACTCTGATCCTGTACCCGAAGAAGTTGAGGAAGACGTGTCTAATGGTGAGGGCATGGCTGCTTCCTTATCAAATGCTATGATGACGTTTCCTTCAATGTCTCCTAGCTCTATCGGATCGCCTGTTATCACATCCATAAGGTAAACAGTAGTCACCTCTTTCATAGAAACAATATCGCCATTTGATACAACCTTGTTAAGAAGGTTTTATTATTTCGATAGAACAACTTAGAGAACTGCTTACACTGGAACTGGTGGAAGCTCTACTGTGCCTAAGTTCCCTACCTCTTGCAAGATACGCTCTGTTCCTGGACTAACTGGTACTTAATAGAGGTCCAACTGATTGCTTATAAAGGTCTAAGCTGTTAGGGCACTTGAAGGATTTGAGCTTAGCGAATTAGCAATGGCAGAATATAGAGATATAAGAGTCCATATGAATTCCTCATTCTCAGCTGAGGATACACTGTAATCTCCTTGGTCCTAGATATCAATAATATCCCCGGCATCGCTTGCCATTTTAACGGAATTCTTAGCGTTGTGAGTTACATCAGAAGCTTTTTCGTCTCCAGATTCTGAAGAAGCTTAAAGTCCCAAACTGAAACCATTTAAGATGTCGTTCAGCAATCCTGTATCAGCTGTTTCCTTATTCTGACTAGACAAGAGCTTAACCACAGTTGACCCCACAAACGCAATATCAATGTTCTCAGGAGCAACTTCTAAAAGAAGTTCAAGAGAAGCCTCGAAGCCTCTCGTAACCCCTTCTTGAACCATCTACTCCAGTTCCGCTACTTCTGTTGGGTCGTCAACGTCAACATAAGTACCAGTTAAGATCCCATCTATAATCAAGGCTTTCCAGGCCTTAAGTGTATTCGAAATGCTGGGTATTGTCTACCTTATTTGGGAGATTAAGGCTTCACTGGTTCTCATGTCAAAAGTTGGGACAAGGATAGTTAAGGTTTCTTCATAAGTTATCTCACTCCCATCTTCAGCAATAACAGTCACTCCTACAATGACCTCAGTCGAGCCATCTCCTGGTATCAAATTCTAGTCTGCTTTCAATAAACCAGTAGGAAGTAAGTCAGTATAAGATGAAGTCCTCATAGCTATCCCCAAAGGAATAACAGCCTCCCCTTTCTCTCGCTCCACGGCATTCTGAAAGAAGTATTTATAAGATAACCCAAACGGGCACCCCATAGCAGAGATCGTAAAAGCAGTTGTGAAGGCACTGTACTCATTAGGACTAGCCTCTGCCGAAACCGAAATGCCATTACACTAAGGGACTGGTGCTCCAATTATCCCAACAGTAGTACTGATGTCAGGTATAGTTGGATCATCCTTCTGGCATAATATAGAGATTTAGTTTATGACACCTTCTGTCAAGGCAAAGGCATCCAGAACTAAAGAGTCTCTTTGTTCAGACAATACAAGATCCATATTAATAGTTTCACCTATTATCCAAGAGCAAGCGTAGTCTGGTATTTCCTGGCTAGGTTAAGCTGTTATTGTAACTGGTCTAACAACAGGACAAGGATTACAGAAACTCAGCAACTCAACACCAGGACATGTCCCTCCTTAAACCGTTAAGGTCTGAGTAACAATACTAAACCTCTAGTTATCAAACGAGTCGGTTGCTCTAAGCTCAACCGTGATAACCATCGAAGGTTCAAAGGTAAACCTATCGAACTCTAGGATCGAGGGTCCAGGAGAAGGAATATCATAATTGAAGTAAGCTCCCTCAATAGATATGGAGGAGACAGTCCAATCAAACACGAGAGGATTAGTCGGGTTGCTTGGGTCATATGATTCACTTGCATCAACTTGAGAAAAGTCATCAGCACAGATTGTTATTCCTTCTCCTCCTCTTATCTTAGCTCGGATCTTATCCTAAGAAACAAACAAAGTTGCAGTATCCTCTAAAGAAATCGAATTCATCTCGCTCGTCACGATCACCCATATATCAAATCTCCCTTCCCCTAAATCATTAAGGATAAGCAAATCGTTTAAGGCTTCATGTTATTCACCTATGGGCTGTCCATTGATCTTCCAGAGAACTTGGAACTAGGGTTCCTCTCCTCCTCCTGTATTTGCTGAGCTAGCTGAGATGCAAGTAGGGTAGCTGATGCCAACCCTGATGGGGCAATAATGGTTAAGGATACAAGATATCTCATTGCCTCCTCGAGCATTCTTGGCAGCATCGAGTTCAGCAAAGTACTCACTATCACTCAACTCTGTCGGCAGGATATCAAAATCTATTGTTGTCTTGACGTAGTCATGGTTGAGGATATCCAAGGTGAAGTGGCCCTCAACATCGATTGGAAAGTCGGAGATTTTCCACTTAAGAGAGTCTATCTTGAATCTTACTTCGAACATAGGATCGAGATCTTTCATTTGAGCAGCCTTTTGTGCGTCGAAGAGGTTGTTGACTGTGTCCACCAGCTCATCTGAATAAGGGTAGACGCTAACCAAGATATATTAATAATCTCGGATGAAATCCTTATACGCGTTTTACTACCAGGCCTAAGGATCAAGTTCTATAAAGTTGCACTTGATGTTCTTCACGAAACCGAAAGCCATCTTAGTTTCAGGAGCAGGAGGTGCGCCTGTGACCATGTGCTCCAAGTTATGCACAAGAGAAGTGCAATTTTCGAACTCAACTCCGCTGTTTTTGATCATATCTGAACGCAATATGAGGATTGAGTACCTATCCAAGTTCTGGCCAAACCCAAACCTGACATCAATTGCCTTTGGTGTAAATTAGCACACCGGCCTGAGTCCGAATAATTCAACTGTTGACAAGGCGAAGATAAACTCACATTCAAACTCAACGCCTCCACCCTCGGGAATGCTGAAAGTCTCTGGCACTTCTTCAATTCAGACGTCAACAGCGAAGACAATTTATAGGCCTTCCCAGCTGGTGTCGAAGACAACATCAGTAATGGTTGGCTCGCATATACAAATTGAAGTGGACCAATAGCCAGGCGACTCCAAATCCTCGCTGTAGCAAAACCAGTTGATGTCTTCCTCGCATATATCGCGTTATTCGGCTTCGTTTCAAACTGGTGAGCACCCAAACTTGGTAGGGTCAGGTCCAATATCGCAAGCTTCTAAGAAGTATTCTCCACCTTCTAATGTGGTCTCTACCACAAGAGCATCATCACATATAGGCCAACAACGATTGGTTAGCTAATCCGTACTACACTCCCAGCCGGGTTAAGGTCCTCGGCAACTTAATTATTCGCCAGGACCCATACAACCAGCAACGTGATCACATGTCTCGTCTCCTAGAAGTATACCATCACCACAAATAGGTTCACAGGGATAAGGACTAGTAAGCTCACAGGTCCATCCAGGTGCAGACTCACAATAGTTCACCAATAGAGTCTCATCGCAAACCCAATTTGGATAGGGAGAATCGCAAGCATCGCAGCCTGGAATGCCATCACAAAGTTCATCACCAACCACCACACCATCA
>JAAGZO010001259.1 GCA_024206195.1 bacterium
ATCTCTTCGTCTGTATAACAAACTTTTTCTTAAGCCCAGGAGCTTGAGACTAGCGAGGGTGGTGTAACTATAGCCTAATATGTAGTATCTTCTATCTGGTATTGTGTCTTGTCTTGAGTAATTGTGTCATACTTGTATCTAATATTTATTGTGTCTTTTATCTTGTATTGTGCCTTGTCTTTAGTGTCTGTTCTATTTGAGGTCTTACTGTAATGCTGTGTCTTGATAATTGACCTGTCTGTACTGTTACTTTAGTTGCTTTAGTGCTTGTATGTATTTCCATGTGTAATTACTCTGCTTTCATTGATATTTCAGTCGATGGTTCTGTTGGTATGTAGTTCCATGTATATCCTGGTTGTTGGGTTCGTGGTGCATGGACTTTAGGTCTGTAATCTGTAGTCTTTAGGTGCATGGTGTCTAGTCCTTGGATTCTAGTAATAGGTGACAATGAGGGCAGAGTTACGAAAGGCGACACGATTCCAGTGGCGGATGCTGATTGGGTCGAATGCATAAAAGTGCGTTCACCACTTTTATGGGTAACAGCCAATAGGAATCGCCTGGCCATTCTGACTCACTACCTGTTTTGCACCTAGGCATATAAAAGCCCATTGTCAGTATTGACACGGAATCCTCTTGGTACTTGGCTCTGAGGCTAGGTAGTTAATAGTCACTCCATTGCTTTCTTGTTGAATAAACCCATATTTTACTGATCTGTGAGTTATTATCTAAAGAACTTCTTGAGACTGATTGAGCTATCTTATACTAAGCCTTACCTAACTGAATAGTTGTTGTAACCACTAGGCAAAAACAAGAAAAAAGCCAATAAACCGTTGGTTACATTTTGGTGGCCCTCGAAAAACAAACAGAGCGACTAGAATCACTTTTTCAAAGTGACTGCCTGGCTTCTAGCCATCCTCCTAGGAGGTTCCCCTGTCCTCTCTTCTTCAATCTGCCGTTCTGCAACAGAATTTCATAACCGCTCGAAATA
>JAAGZO010001260.1 GCA_024206195.1 bacterium
AAAGAAGGGGCAGGCTGAGAAATCTCGATGCACAACTTCTAATTGCAGAAGAGGTGACTCAAGTATACAATTCCATTTATTATCCATTCTTACTGATAAAGATTTTGCATTAAACTAAAGCAGGGGCTCAATGTATTGAGCCCCTGCAATTTTTATACCTCATACTCTTTGAGTTATCTTATTTACCATCCATAACTAAATCTTAATAATGCCAGTCTTCCGAGCTGCGGCGCTCCTATCATTTCAAAATGTTCATTATTAAACAGGTTCTGAATTGTCAGAGTTACCTTTGCATTGTATTCAGCGTGCAGCTTGTATCCGAAATTGACATCAAGAAGATCATATGCATCAATCATACCGATATAAACACCTGAATTAACAGGGAATTTATTTACATGACGGTATCTCAGCATACAGTCAAAGCCCCTGTTATAGTTTGTATATTCAATAGAGCTCCCAAATTTCATCTTCGGGGCATTCAGAGAAATATCGCTTGGCCAGTCGGGATTCTCAAAAAAGTCTTTACTCACTAACGAAGCATACCCCGAAACATTCCAGTTCTGGTTAAAATAATAACCGATACTGAAATCAGCGCCGGTAAGATTTATATCTCCGAAGTTACGGTAAGTCAGAAAAAGATCACCTGGATCGACCATATTTTCCGGAGTTACTGTTCCCAATGGAACGCCTGCCATACCGGCAGCAAGAGCTTGTGCATTAGCTGCAGGCAGAAAATTTCCGAGGTATGAATTGAGTGTCGTGTAATCCAGAAAGACATTCGGAGTTTCAACCCTTAATGGTCC
>JAAGZO010001261.1 GCA_024206195.1 bacterium
GTTATATTTGATGACCTTATGGTAGACAGTAAAAATAATTCTGATCTAGTAAAATTAAGTGTTGTGGGAATGCACCATTGGAATGTGAGCTGCATCACAATTGTTCAAAATCTATTTTTTGATGGCTTACGTACATCTCGCATCAACTCCCAGTATATTGTTCTGCTGAAAAATCCCTCAGATAAGCTACAAGCACTCACATTGGCCAAGCAAATCTATCCAGGTCTGAGCAAGTACTTCATGGAGGCCCTCAATGATGCAACTTCAGAACCATACAGTTACTTACTTGTAGATCTTGCAGTGACAACCCCAGAACACTTGAGACTGCGAGCAAGAATCTTTGAGGATGAAGAGCCACATATTGTATACTGCCCTAAAAACTATAAACCTACATAACCAGCATGGTCAAACATACATGACATAATCAGCAACATGGCCTGTAAATGGCTGAAGAGGCATTTCCCTTATCTTCAGAAATTGAAGTGTTGCTCAGCTAAACAGAGGAAGAGGTTGCTGGCAAAATCTGGTGCAGATCAGATTAA
>JAAGZO010001262.1 GCA_024206195.1 bacterium
AGCAACGATTCAGAGATGAAGACTATCTCCTACTCCACGACCAACAATGGAGTTCAGAAGATCTATGGTATCTGGGTCTAGTTCTGCTAGATCCGGGTCTAATGAAAGAGATATCAATCAAGAAAGTCAACTTTATTCTAAATTTCCATTGTCTCAGGAACCTATTCAACCAATCAGTTTTGGATCCAATAGA
Source organism: bacterium (assembly GCA_024206195.1). Next base: position 194 of record JAAGZO010001262.1, read on the forward strand.
TGTCCAAAATCTAAAAGTGTTCAAACTATTGTCACGACTGCTGACAACCAACAAATTATTAAAGATAAAATTTACACTACGATTCCTAAAGATCAGTCCATTTCTCTCAGAGATATTTGTCCTGGAGTTAGTATAACTCAGGATGCGCAAGGGAGATACATTCTCAAAGAAACCCAGTTGCAAATCAATTGCCGACAACAAAGACCCATCAAAGAAGAAGATGCCAGATCAAGCGACAGAGATCATGGTCAACCTGCAAGATGAGGATGATTCTCCGATGTCCATTCGCGGTTGGGACTGAGACAATCGCATCTGTGGGAAGAAGAAAGGAACCAGGACGACTACCAAGGCCAAGACGAAGATGAGTCATAAGCTTTTAAGCTTGTTTTGTACTGTGTAGTTAGTTTGTCAGACTTGATGGCCAGACTTGTCTGTCCCACCTTTGGAAGCCTCCTCAGCTATCACTTTAGTGTAAAGCTGGGGACCAGCTTTCATTGGTAAGAGGGATGTTAGATAATTAGTCCGATATCCAGTGTTTTATAGGCGAT
>JAAGZO010001263.1 GCA_024206195.1 bacterium
CTGGAAAGATTAGCTGCAAAAAATACAGCAAGAAGAATACGAGTTTTAAGACTATTTTCAAGTAAATTCATAGCTAATTCAACGTTTTAAGTGAGAAAACAATGTACCCAAAGCGGCTATAAAACGCTATTTCTCGTTTTTATCTAGCTTCGGGGTGTACCATAAACAGCAATAAAATCGTATTTCGGTACATATAGATTATAGCTGGGAAAAAAGATCGGACTAGTTTCTAGACTAAAAAACCCAACACATGCTACCAAACTGAGAAATACCGCCCCTTTTTTATATAAAACGCCCAGGGGGTATTAAGGGTTGACTGGATTCGGTGATGTCATTACTATTGATTGAAACAACGGGTAGGATATTGAATGGAACCTCGTGAGTATACATCCAAAGAGATTGAGCTTTACACTGAGGGAGTGAAAGCAATTGATTCTGGGAATTACAAGACTGCTCTCAAGCTAAATGACAGTCTGTTGGAAATCAATCCAAAAAACCCTATTTATTACCTCATGCGCAGTGAATATTACGACGCAATGTATGACTTTGATGAATGCATAACGTGCCTCGAAAAAGCGTGGGAGCACAGAGATAAAGGATACTTCAGTGACGAATATGTGAAAATACTCCAAAAGGACATTGCAAATTTAAAACGTCGCAGACAGACCCCGAAAGAAGCAGAGCACTATGAAAACCTAGAAAAAGCTATTGACGCTGAAGATTATCCGAATGCACTGCTTCTTGCTGAAGGACTCCTGGAAGTGAAAAAGTATCATCCCCTATATCACTATCTACTTGGTCATTGCCAGCGACAACTCAATCAATTTGATGAGGCTTTGAAAAGCTATAGGGAAGCGTTGAAATATGGTCGCACAATATACCCGATGGAAGATAGTTTCAACGAAGTGGTCACGAGGGAAATCAACGAGATATCTTTGTCTCAAAGTAATTGGGCTGCGTTCTCGGAAGATGGCTATGGTGATGCTATTGCTATCATTGATAAACAACTGGAACTGCGTCCCGATTCGGGTGAATTCTATTTCTTACGTGGTTTATGCAATGAGGCTTTGGAGTATTTTGAAAGCGCCACCAAGGATTACAAAACGGCACTAAAGTACGGACTTGATAATGAAGAGTTGAAGCGCATCGCAGAAGAGAAGGTAAAACCCAAGACAGAAACCTACAGTATATCACCACTGACGGTGTTCATGGAAGAAAAAGAGATTAGAGATGGAGTATTTGAAATGGTTCCCCAAGATATGCCAAACTGGGACGATACGTTTTTTATCGGGTTAGATGAAAACGAGAAACTCCGCATTTCAACGTTGCAAGACCTGATGGAGTGGCAGAAGAAAAATCCTGACATTGAATATACATTCCCCTATTTCGTGGTTGATTCAAAGGCAAAGACCGTGAAACAGCCTATCGCATATATCCGCAAGAGCTTAACAAAGAAACAGCAGCCTGAAACAGAGTCCCAGAGGAAAAGACGGGAAAGAAATAAGCGGTATTACGATAAAAAAGTAGATGAGGACAGGTATAACACTCCATGGCACAAGTATCGTCATACACACAAGGCACAAATCAAGGTCAAGAATAAGCTAAACTACTCCATTATGAAGCTAGACTCCAGTAACACCTCTGACCAACAAGAGCAACAGGATAACCTTCCAGACACGACTCTTCCCCCAAAACAGGATTGACCGAGACGCATCCTAGCCACAACTAAAAGCCGCTTCGTCCCTGTTTATCCCTTCAATCCCCACATAAGTACGCTATGTGTTAGCTGATGTTGATATTTTATTATTAATAAAACCACAGCGCAAAAAACTACATCATCCTCCATTCTGATTTTTCTAGCACCGCAACATCCCGTATTTTCACTTTTTTCATTCCACAACATCCCTAATTTCAGTTTTTTTATTCTCAATGCTTAGCGTCTTAAGCTAACTCCCCGTGAAGGTGTGGATTCCATCGTATTCTATGGGTGAAGTTATGATTTCACAGACAAATGACGACCACAGCAAATGCGCAATGCTGACCAGTCGTCAAATAAAAAACTGGAGGCAACAATGTTCAACATAGGGAAGATTAGGAAGAGCAGCAGAGTCGAGGAAAATCAAGTTTCGGTGGTAACCAGCGGAGGACAGAAATGTGTTGATGCCAGACTCAACTATCAAGAAGATGGCAAATGGTATCCAACCAAGATGGGAATCAGAGTAACTCCCGATGAAGCTCGCAAGTTGGCAACACTGATAAGAAAAACTGCCAACGAAATTGACGGCAAGCAAACCAAGAAGACCAAGAAAACCGAGAAGACTGAATAGCAGGAATCCACTGGGAGCTAGCCTGACTTAACAAAATTGGGCTAGCTCCCCAACAAAACAACAAAGGGTAAACCAAAAGAATCAGAGGAGGTTATGTAGTGGAAAAAGAAATTGGAACATTTCTCAGAAATGGGGGGACAAACCAAATCAGAGTGTTCCTTCAGGACTTCAAAGGAAAATTGTACATAAACACTAGAGTGTTTGCCTTCAAGGATAATGAATTTGTACGTACCCCAAAAGGCATCACTCTACATCTTGAGGAAACCATGCAAGTCATACCGTTACTAGAAGAAGCCTTGAAGAAGGCAGACAAAATTATGTCGTGATTAGCCAAAGTCGTGGTCAATCGCCCAACTAAAAGGGATGCTGACCCAGCAAAACTATCAGGCAGTGAGCTGGGTCAGCTACCTAACAAAATTGAATAAAGGAGTAAATTAAATGAAGTTTGGATATAAGACACTGGATTCCTTTGTACCGATACCGAAAGAAATGCTTAGAAAAGCAGCGAGTATGGGATTCAGCTCACAAGAGCAGAAGGTATTCTGGTTCATCATAGAGAAAACCATTGGGTTTGAAGAAGCAAAGGATGGTGCGACCAAGACAAGCATTAGGAGGACAAAGCAGACGCTAGCACTCTCCTACTTTGAGATATCCATTGGAGTTCCGATTAGGACAACCAGGGATATACTCAAAAAGCTTGAAAAACAAAGAGTGGTGTTCATGACTAAGGAGTATTTCCCAGATAGCTCAAAAAGATTACAGCAAATGCATACTCCAGTTGTCAACGAAAACTGGGATGAGTGGATTACATTCGATGAAAGATGGTTCAAATTGGGTCGAAGTATCAAAGATATTCTAGACCCAAAGCCAGACCCCAAAGAGGTTGAGAGAATCATTAGAAAGATTGATGAGGGGTATGAGTTCTGCGGAACTACTTTTAAAGTTGAAAATCAATTTGGAGAATTGGAGCTGGTTGGAGAGGAATGTGAGCAGGTCTTAGCCAGACTGATTCCATTCCATCCACTGCTAGGGAAATATTACCTGAATAGTGGATGGAATGAAAACGAAGAATCAATTCAACTGGGATTCGTCCTGTATGAAAAGGATACTCTTGTAGCAGAAGCCTGCTGGAATCACAAGGATTGCCTTGTTGAGATAGCCAAAGGAGGAAATATAAATACCTACTGTATAGCCGATATGATATTAATTAAAGAGTGTAAATTCTGCTATAGCAAAACACCAGATTAACAGGAGAGATAGATAAAATAAAACAAGATAATAATTACCCTATTTCTTTATCTAACTATCTCTTCTCTTATGTTGTTATTGGATAGGTTGTTATTTACTTAGTATTTCTTTAATGGTGCGGTAGGCTTTCGCACTCATCTTCCAATTTACCGCACTCATCTCTACCTATACCGCATACAACTAAGGGAATACCGCATCCATAAACAGGGATATCGCACTCACCCTAAAAATACAAATAATTTTTAAAATTCAGGAATGTTGTTATAGCAGGTGTTAACCGAGAAATTACATGAATAGCGTGAAAATTTTCGGGGACTCTATTTATATATTTAAAATAAGGAGATATCTAATGACTACAAACAATATGGAAAAATTACTGATAAAACCACTTGAAGCTGCAAAAATGCTATCAATTGGAAAGACGACTATTTATGAACTTCTTTCAGAAGGGACTATTCCTTCAATTCACATTGGAAGAAGTATAAGAATACCTAAAAAAGCACTAGAAGAATGGATTGAAAAGGAAGTAGAGTAATTATTAGCTATAGGCGTTGCTTGGATGCTGAAAGTCTGATAGGCTGCCATCAATCCAAATGACTTGTGAGAAAATCTAATGAACGGGAGTATTGAAAAACGAAGTAACTCATGGAGGCTCATGCTTGAATTAGGCAGAGACTCTAGTGGTAAGCGCATGCGCAAATCGGTTACAGTGAGAGGAACGAAAGCTGATGCGCAACGGAAGCTACGTGAGTTATTAACTAATCTGGACAAAGGTACTCCCATCGATGCAACAAAGAAAACTGTAGGAGAGTTTCTAGACCAATGGCTGAGAGATTACGTAGAGACTAATACGGCCCCTAAGACTCACGAGGATTACACTGGTATCATACGTCGATATCTAAAACCAAATATAGGTAACGTACCATTGACCAAGCTCACACCACAGCATGTTCAAGAA
>JAAGZO010001264.1 GCA_024206195.1 bacterium
CCGTTTTCATCAAGTTCTTCAAGAAGATCAACAAACAACCAATAGTCTGAAGATCTTTTCACTACGCCTACCACGATTCATTACATGGTATTGGATATTATATTCTTAATGGTCTGGACATGCCTGTTATATTTAAAAAGAATGAGCAAGGGTCAAGGGAGGATTTGACCCCCTTTTTTATTAGCTTTTGCTTATTATTTTCTTTATCCCCGCCACCTTGTTTCTAAATTGCTTATCTTTTAATATCTACTTTTTAACTCTGCCAACTATACTTCCGCCTGAACTATCTTTTTTAAGTCCAAATTCCTTGCATATTGTGCTTAATGGACGTGACATAGGCAGAGTTACAATACTTATTTTGAAAAGGAAAGAGCTAATAGTAGATTTGACCCCTTTACATTTAGAAATTGGAGAAGAACCAGTTTTTTATTTTATTTGTATCTTGTACTTTTACCTCTGAGTTTCGACTCGTATATATGGAAACGGCGGAGTCCCCTATCTGGAGATTCCGCCGGAGTTGTCTATTCATAATTATCTCATCATTGACTAATCTTCCCTCCCGGCATAATCAGCACTCCCCCGTTCTCCTGAACCAGGAGTTTATTATTGACAAAATCAATGTTGAGTACGGCGCTATCGCTAATGGTGAGGACAACATTGGGATCAACAATGACGTCGGCAGGGGCCGTGGCAATGTCATCAAAAGTACAGCTTTCGGTGATGGTCCAGTCTCCGGTGGCGGGTGGATTGCAGGAATGGTCAATGGTAACCGGGCCAGTGCTGTAATTAACTGCCGACGGATTCACGCCGTCGTCAATCACGGCATACACATAATAATCTCCTTCGGGAATGCTTGATGTATCCCATTCATATGCATCAGTTTCGTCGTCTTCACTGATGGAGTCTATAATCAAGGTGCCGTCTTCTCCCGTGTTATCGGTGTCGTAGTAGAGGTAGATAGTGGCATCATCATCCGGGTCTTCGTCAGTCCATGTGATGGTGTAGCTGGTATTTGCGATATCGTCTGCGCCATCAGGTTCGATAATTTGGATGCTAGGAACTGGAGTACCTCCTCCTAAAATTAAATATGTTTGTCCGGCATTACTTCCGCCATCATCATCGGAAGGAGCCCCAATCAATAAATCATCATAACCATCACCATTTACATCACCTGCTGAGGAGACTGAATAACCTGATAGACCCTCTGCATCTTCTCCCCAAAATGAAGCATCTGCGCTTGAGAGATCAGTATCCATTGCCCAGCCGGTTGCTTTGCCTAAAATTAAATATGTTTGTCCGGCCATGCTTCCGCCATCTTCATCATTATAAGCCCCGATCAATAAATCATCATAACCATCACCATTTACATCACCTGCTGAGGAGACTGAAATACCTGATTCATCACCTGCATCTTCTCCCCAAAATGAAGCATCTGCGCTTGAGAGATTAG
>JAAGZO010001265.1 GCA_024206195.1 bacterium
GGCAAGGCGAACTGAGAAGCATAACGCACCTAAAAACAGGAGTACAGCTTCCAATTCTGGAAATTATATTTTTATTCATTCCTACCAGAATTTACAAGTTGATTTTAAAGTACGTGCATAATTTGACTACAATACCCAGGCTGTGTATATGGCAGCCTTACGGTAAATTTTACTTTCGTCACATCTGGTCAGAAAGTGTCAAAATATTTGCAAAATTTCAGCAGTAATTTCTGGCAGCAATAATTTTATAAATTTTTTTATTCCTATTCTATAAATTTTGAACGAAATGGGGCCATCTGCTATGGCAAGTGGAAACTTCAAAATTTCTAAAGGTTAAAAGCTTTGATTGGTACCCGATCTTTTAGTCTTTTAACCTGGTTATCCAATCGCGTTACCGGTTTTTGTGATGTTGTTTCATTTGCTTCTACGGTGTATCGTGGCAATAAATTGACCTCAGGCAAGAAGTGCTTGGTGGACTTTTCAGGAATTTGACATCGTTCAGGCGGCCATTTCTCCAAGAGATATTCTGGTTCCGATTGTTGTTCAGGTGGATCAATCTCAATCCTAAGCTTAGATTCAAGAGGTGATTTTGCAGACTTATCTATCCTATGAAGAATCTTAGCTGGTTCTTCACAAACACCAAATTCATCAATATCTAAAGGTTCTAGGTATCGACTCACAACAGGCATTTCAATCTGAGTTTTTGACTCATTCATTGTTGTTCGCTTTCGACGACGTTGAGACAGAAACCATTTTATCAAGAGGTAGACAAGAAATACAGCAGCAAAAATTACGGCTGCAGCAACTAGAATGTTTATGATGAGTTGAAGTGGTCCACTTAGAAGCGTGTTAACGAAATTAGCAGCACCATGAAAGATTCCTCCGATAACGTGTTCTATCGCGAGTCCAGCACCTTCTAATAAATCTCCTAATCCTTTGCCGGCACCCTCAATTGCGGCGTGGAGAGCATCAGGACTTAACGACATAGCGACAGTATAATTCACTAGGCTGTCTGTCTGATGTTCGAGATAACGAAGGCGCAAATAATAGGCGCGAAATTGCATCAACGTAGTGGACAATCCAGCTAATTTTTTGTGAAACACGGCTGTAGCAGAGAATGTGAAAATTTCCCATTGTTTCTTCCAGATCAATTCTACTGGCACTTCAGATACATGAACACTACCTTGATCAGTTCGCCAATAACCTTGTTTATCTAGATAAATTAGCGGAGTTCGGTGCTCACAATCCACTA
>JAAGZO010001266.1 GCA_024206195.1 bacterium
TCAGCTTAGATTAATTCAAAGCTTAGTTGTCCGTTGTGGCGTTCAGTAATTCGTGGTTCTTCGATATGATGACGGATAAACATTGCATTAAACTGTTTCCAGTTATAGCTCTTTCGCTGGCTTCGTCGATTTAACCATTTATACAATAATCGACGAACTATCCTATAATACTTCTTGATGCGCTCAAAATTATTAATCACACCATAATAATTATAGTAGCCTCGAAGCTTGCTATTTACCGCCTTCAATAATCTACGGACTCGATTATGTCGGTTCTTTCGTATCCACTCGGTGAATCGAGCTAACGATTGGCGATATTTCTTCGTTGAAGTTCGAAGCTTGACAAGCTTCTTGCCTTTACGACTTGTTCCCCAACGATATTCAAAGCCTAAGAACTCAAATCTTGAGCCTTCTGTCTCGGAGAATCGACTAAATGCTATGATGTTCGTCTTTCCCATTGACAGTTCAAGATTAAATTTTCCAAGTCATTTTGCTAGTGTTGCATAGAATCGATTGGCATCATCCTGATACTCAAACAAGCATACAAAATCGTCTGCATAACGAATCATAGATACCATTCCTTTGCAATACTTCTTTACGACTTCTTCAAACCACATATCAAGAGCGTAATGCAGATAAATATTAGCTAGCCACGATGAAACAGTTCCTCCTTGTGGTGTTCTTAGTCACTGGATGCGTCACTCGACCATCTGTCTCAAGGATTCCTGCTTTGAGCCACTTTTTAATTAAACGCACGAAGGCATTGTCATTAATTCGATGCTCTAACATTCGAAGCATTATATCATGGTCAATATTATTAAAGAAGCCTTTAATATCTGCTTCTACAACATAACGGAATCGACCAAACTGAAGTGTTTCTTTCAGCTTCAGCGCTGCTTCTCGTGGACTATGATTTCGACGATAGCCAAAACTACAGGCATAAAAGCCAACATCGAAAATCGCTTCTAATATCTTCATCACACAGGTTTGCAGCAGTTTATCTTCAATCGATGGCAAACCAAGTGGACGAAATTTATCTACGCCTTTGGGTATCCACTTACGTAAAACTAACTTCGCCCGGTAACCTTTTCGTTTCAAACGCTCCACAAGATCTTTTACATGAGTATCAATATCTTTCTCATATTCCGGTGCTGTAGTTTTATCTATTCCCGGGGCAGCTTTCTTGTTAATAAACTTCCAACAGAATAATAGATTAACCACATTGAGCATCGTGTAAAGGTTCACGAAACGATACTTCTTGTCTTTCCTTGCACCACAGGCACTTCCTCGGTCGCCTTGTTCACTATTCCCCGCAGTGAGGTTTGCATCATATTGTTTCTACAGCCTAGTCTTCTGGTTTTCACCCAGGCCATACAGCACTGAGTACAGGCGAATGAGACTAGCTGTGAAACACTTAATAACTGGTGGACTATCAAGCGCTCCTTTGGGTGGGAATACTTTGGATACTAAAGCATCTAACATTTATATATAAATGCACGAACAAATGTCAGCACTTAATCTATGCCGCATCGTGTCGCACCACTCGATCTCCGCTTTTCTCACCGGCTGTGCGTCCCCACAGAGAATGATTGGCAATATCATCCCCTTCATCTTTCGAATCTAGGTTAGTGAGATGACCTGCAGGGCTGACAAAAATCGTCATTGGTAGCTGACCTTGCACGCTCTTAGAGCGCAATTTCTATTGCCGTAGCACGGCGCACTCAAGTGAATTGCCTTGTTATGTGAAATTATAGTTATATACTATCTTTGATAATAAACTTATATTGAATAAAATAATTAGTCTTTACTAAAAAGTTTAGCTGAAAAATTAAAAACAGGATTAGCATTTTCTCCAATTTTAGATATATAGGATTTTATAACTTTTAATTTTGGAATTCTACAATATCGAA
>JAAGZO010001267.1 GCA_024206195.1 bacterium
AAAATACAAGTACTTCCTGCATCTCAAGCACCCTCTGGGAAATTCAATGGATTTCCTGCTTTCGTAAGTAAAGTAACTGGAAAGAGTACTATGGGAGCTCCAAAATCTTATGAAGATCTGATAAACAAACTAGGTCATCAGACCGAACATTACAGTCATTCTCTTGACAAAGATATGGGTAATCATAATCCTTATCACTATAATGCAATAGTTCAACATATGTCTCCTCATCGTACACCGCTACATCTATCTTGTAACCCTCCTCCAAATGGAATGACACCTCTAGAATGTTGTGAACACGGAGGGAGATATGGAAGAATGGGGCAATGCCCTACAGGGTGTGTTGATGAAGCTGGTGAATGTATTCCAAGTAATAAGAGAAAAACATGTACAAGCTTTTCATGTCCACCAAAACACGGACATATAGGCAATATTGGTGGAGAATGTGCTTGTGGAACTGGACATGCTAAGTCTTATCATACTTTACAGGAATGTTGTAATGATGTAAACGACTCTACTGGACTCTGTGATGAATATAATTGTAAAAAAGAAGGTAGTGGAAAAGAAAAAGGAACCGAATCCAAACCTGTAAAGAAGAAAAAAATGTCTGAACTAGAATTGGCACTCGTTATACTTGCAGTTGTAGTACTTTTAGGCCTTATATGTTTTTTGATATATCGTGTTCGAAAATAAATTTGAGATTTTTATAGACTTTTCTTCTATTTAATAGAATCAATGTCTATTCAAAAATCAGAAATATATATTCAGGAATATAGTGAAAAATCTTTTGTAATCAGAGGGGATACTCGTCCTCATCGAGAATCTCTAAGGGCAATGGGAGGAAAATGGGCAAACCGATTAACAGA
>JAAGZO010001268.1 GCA_024206195.1 bacterium
AGGTCATTTGTAAAGATCCTATGTATCTGGAGCCAATGGCTTACTCTTTCATTGCTCAAGCCGCAAGTACAGAGTTAGTTGTGGTTCCAGATTTTGCTGGAGACAAACATCAGTTTGAGTATTGGTTGCAGCAAGTGCAATTTTATCTGACATCAACTAGATTAATTGATGGTAGCGAAGAAGCTTTGAAACACTTTTTATTCTCATTTGAAACCTGGTTCACCTCCAGCTGTAATTATTTCTATGGAAAGAAAAAGAAGAAGTAAAGTAAATTTGGAACCTATGACTTTCTTTGAAGAAATGGTGTTGTTGCGAAGTATGTATGAAGAAGAAGAGAATGCTCAGAAAGCTTTATTAAAAGCAGATCAAATTAGTTGGGATGGTCACAGCTACACTCTTGATAAGCTATACGCTGACATCAAGTTTGCTTGGCTAGTGATTAGTCCTGAGGTGGATTTGAAGGATGTTAAAGCTCGAGAAATGTTGCAGATCATCACTGAGAAGAATTACAAGCTTGGAATCTATCTGCAAGAACAAATAGACAGA
>JAAGZO010001269.1 GCA_024206195.1 bacterium
AGGTCATTTGGATAAATGTGGTATTGGTGATGCTTCGGGAACTTTTACTGGAGCAAGTACAGGACAATACATTTTTACTAATTGTTATTCATTAGTTCCTGGTTCAGGTTCTCCTGCCTTTGTTTTTACAGGTCTTGGAGGTACAGTAGGAATTAATAATAGGACTTGGGCAGGTGGATCCACTTATACTCTTGATTCTGCCTGTACTCTTTCACATGAAGTTCTTGCTGGTGGTGGAACAACCATTACAACTGGGGGAGCAAATGTAGAAGTAAGAGGTATTTGTAGAGCATTAACATTAATTCTATCTGGTGCGAATACTTGTCAATTTGCAGGAATTACGGGGGTAATTACACTCTCAGGAACAACTACAGCAACTGTAAATCTTTTTGGTATAAGTAGCTCAATTGCAGATACTTCTGTGACTGCCACAGTAAATGATAATACTACAAGTTCATCTGATCATGATTTAATTCTTGCAGATACTAATGAACTCCAAACAGATTGGACAAATGGTGGTAGACTCGACTTGCTACTTGATGATATTCCAACGGTAACAGAGTTTAATGCAAGAACATTACCTTCTGCTGATTATGTTGTAACTACAGACACGATTGCAGGGGCAACATTAGTTACTACTGTAACAAATTTAACTAATGCAGCAACTGCAGGAGACTTAACAGCAACAATGAAAGCTAGTGTTAATACCGAGGTAGATACAGGATTAAGTGATTATGATGGTCCTACTAATACTGAGATGGTGGCATCATTTACGGAAATTAAAGGAGCAACATGGAATTCTTCTACAGATACTCTTGAAGCGATAAGAGATCGTGGAGATGCAGCATGGATAACTGGTGCATCTGGAATAACTGATATTATAAATATTCAACCTTTAATTCCTAAAGATATTGATTTGGCAAATACAGCCACCTATCGAATTGGTTTAATGCTTTTTAATTCTCTTGACGATCTTCCTTCTACTGCAGAAATTACACCGGGTACCATATCGATTGATAGGAAGGCTATCGGGAGTACATCATGGTCATCTATTGTATCTGATGCTGCATGTTCTGAAATCGCCGGTTTGGTGTATTACGATGAGGTTTTTGATTCAGGTACAGGTTATGTTGAAGGTGATTCAATAAGAATTACTTTAAAAAATCAAAAAGTAACTGTTGCTGCAAATGATTATGAAATTATTGGATCAACTGGTAGAATGTTTTATACCAATGTAAGGCAGACAATGAGGGGGACAGATAGTGCAGCCCTTGCCTCAGCTTTATCAACTCACGATGGAAAATTAGATACTGCCCAACTCGATCTTGATATTATTACTGGAACTAATGGAGTTACACTTGCTACAGCTCAAGGAAATTATGCCCCAGCAATCGCAGGAGATTTAATGGGACTTGCAAATGATGCTATTACCTCAGCTAAGTATGATGAGAGTACAGCATTTCCAATAAAGAGTATTGATTCAGGAAGTACTCTCATTGCAAGAACAGGGGCAGATGGAGATACATTAGAAACTTTATCTGATGAAATATCGGGTGTATCTGGTGTAACTCCTGCAGAGGTAAAAGCAGAAGTAGTGGAGGCATTGAGTGATATTAAATTAGATCACTTAGTTGCCGTAGCTGATGCAGATGATCCTGTTAATGATTCTATCATTGCAAAAATGGTTTCTACCACTGGTGATTGGTCAACCTTTACCGATACTACTGATTCACTTCAAAGCTTGAGAGATAATTTAGCATCCGCCTCAAGTCTTGTTACCCATGATGGCAAATTAGATATTGTGGATGCTAATGTAGATTTTATACTTGAAGATACGAATGAGCTCCAAGTTGATTGGACAAACGGTGGAAGACTTGACCTGATACTTGATTCTACTAATAGTATCGTTGGTGCTCAAAATAATTTATCTGCCGCACAAGTGAATGCCGAGGTGGTAGATGTTTTAAGAACAGATACAGTATCTGAGATGGGTCAAGGTGCTCCGCCTTCAAGTCCTTCTATAGAGCAGGCAATAAATTATCTCTATAGAATGTTTAGAAATAAATCTTTAACAGTAGCTAATGGAATTGAAATATACGATGATGCAGGATCAACTGTATTGTTTAAAGCAACACTATCTGATGATCTTACAACATTATTTAAATCAGAATATGTAACAGGTGCTTAATGGCTAATTTAGACACATATAATAAGAGA
>JAAGZO010001270.1 GCA_024206195.1 bacterium
AGGCAGGGGTTATATTTGAGCCCCGGGGTTATATTCGGTCAAAGACGGTATTGGACAGTCTTCTTTTCGAGTGAAAACAGCAGCAGTAAAATAATGAAGAACGGCCCTGAAACGATGATCTCTGCCTTCTGAAGAAGGACCTTGATCAACTCTCAGAGAAACATAGTAACCTCCCATATAATAGGACTCGAAATTGATCATTAAGGTGTTATCTTGATCTCGGGCATGTAATTTTCTCCACTTAATAACTGCTCCAAGACATCTTATTCTTAGTTTATTTTCTCTTTCTTGCTTGAAGACTTCTTTAAATAGTTTAGAAGTAGCAGGAACTGGTATCAAAGTACTTCCATAAAATTCAAGAAAACCTTCAAGAGGAGTTTCTTGTAGGTAATCGATTAATTGAGCATCATTACCAGGGCAAACACCGTTGCTCTGATTAGAGTGATTTTCAAGAACTTTGGCTATATACCATGGGCTATTCTTAAAAGGGCCCATAGCCAAAGCGCAATGTTCCAATCCTGGATGACGTAATTTCTGATTCTTCAAAGCATCCCATCTTGAAGGGTTGAAAAGGTTAACTTTTGGAAACAGATAACCGGATATGAAGGCATGCATAGTTTCTCCAGCTTTGGCTTGAAAGTCTATTACTGGAACTTTCTGCCAACAATCCACATTTTCAGGGTCAATCATTACTTCTTCAGGAGATTCACCAAAGTTTATTCCAAAAGTATTGAGAAAAGCTTCTGTGTTTTTAGA
>JAAGZO010001271.1 GCA_024206195.1 bacterium
ATCAGCTAATTACGTATGCAATGGTCTACGACATTGCTTCACTACAGACCTATCCTTTCTTCACTTATCACACAGAAATAATCAATACAGTCAGACCTCGATATAATGGACCTCGTTATAATGGATCGCTCGATATAACTGACGGTAGGGCTGATATGAAAATTTTCACATGTTGTAGACCTCGATATAGTGGAAATTTGTGATTTGATGATTTGTTATAATGGACAAACTTTGCAGTACAATCAAAGATTTTTGTGTGTATTTTGACTTGATACAATGGAACCAAGGGTGATTCGATACAGTGGACAAATTCTAGCCCTTGATTCATTATTATGGACACAGTGCCATATTGTGTATTTATAGAAATTGTTGATGAATTCACTAAAGAATGACAAAAAACTACTTCTACTCATCAAAAGAGTGAACGTAATGCTATATATGAAGACCATGTGCATGGAAGTAGCCAAATAAGGCCGTTTAGTACGAAATTCGATATAGTGGATGATTCGATATAATGGACAAACTGCTGTCCCAACACGTCCATTATATCGAGGTCTGACTGTAGCTGCGTATGACAGTGTCCATAATAACGAATCTAGGGCTTGAATTTGTACACCATATCGAATCATCCCTTGCATCATGCTTGTTTTCATTGTATCGTCAGAATACACAAAAATCGTTCGTAGTACTGCTGTCCATTATTATATCGAATCAGTGAACAAATTTCCACTATATATCGAGGTCTACAACGTGAAAATTTCCGTACGAGCCCTACCGTCCGTTATTTCCGTATGAGGTGTGATTGTATTCATCAGTTGCATTCATCTTTAGCTCACAAGTTAAGATTGAGATTGAATAGTTTCATTTGTGGTGTAACTGGACAGTGGTCCAGCTGGCCGTGGTCTAGCTGGAAGAGAACGTGTGTCGTAGATGCAAGGCATTTTTACTGAGGACAAAATTAGTTAGTATAGTAGAGGAGGAGAGCATCACTAGAGGATGCCGGCGATTGGGGATGTGTTCCTAACCGGGACTCTTCTGGCGGGCGGAATGAAAAAGGAGAATGAACAGATCATGTCTTTGTTGACTTTCATCACGGCGCCAGAGTTCTTGACCACCGGAC
>JAAGZO010001272.1 GCA_024206195.1 bacterium
ATCGGTTGCTTGGTTGCCGTTCTGCATTCAATAGAATACTGCTTAAAAGCGTTTTCTCAGAAATGTAGTCTAAAAACAGAAAATGTTGCAAACTAAGCTCACTATTTTTGACATAACAAAGCAACAGTGTAACCGATTGGCCTGAAACTTTTGTTGAGTACTAAGAAACATTTATGGTTTGATATCCCAAAGTGGCATTCGACTACCTTTTACCGTTCCTTCTCATCTCATTACATTGCGAGTGCCCCTCGTACAAAGTGTGTATCGAAAAGAAGTGATATTTAGACGAAGCAAGCGTTGGTTTGCAGAATGAGAGCGGTCGCAATACCTGTTCTCGGGTGCTCTATGAATATTTATAGGAATTCTCGCAGATGTGCATGTGGGGCTGCCGGTCCTTCCCACGTCTACAGGCAATGATGCTTGTTTATTTAGCTTTGAATCGAGCCCGTCTAGAATAATATCTTTCTTTCGCTCACTGGAAGTAGTCTTCTGTTCTACCTGGTTTATTTGCCATAGTCTGCGGGTGTTTCTTTTGATGAGTTCTTCATTAAACTTGTGCAAGATTATGGTAAATAACCAGCCCAAAATGATAAATTACCCCAACGTGCGTATTAGGCCTG
>JAAGZO010001273.1 GCA_024206195.1 bacterium
ATTTAACTTCCAGTATGAAGGTCCACCGCTATTCACACGTTGCTATGGTATGCCTTATAACGTTATGCCGCATTGAGCGGTGCTCCGTGCTAAGACCTGATTTTATTGCACAATCAGCGTCTGTGTGAATGTGCGCAATTGTGGGTATTGCGCACTTTGAAAATGTGCATTACGATCTCCCCGGTCCGTTAAATCATGGAGTACATAGAGAAATGAATTAAAATAAATAGCTTGGCTAGTTGGAGTGTGCGGACTGTGAAAAGATGACTGAGAATCAAGAAGGAAGTGCAGCAGAGAGCGAAAAAAGTAAGTTGACGTTATCCTGTGCAATGAGAAAAATGCAACATGATGCTGATGATGGAATGGTACTGAAACTGAACATGTGTCGCATCATCACCCACGCCACAGCATAAAGTTTCTAGGTATTTATTTATGAATACATACCGTATATGCTCTATTTAACTGGCCATCTCTCAATTAGGCCGGTCATCTCAAATAGACCAACCCTAAATCCCTTTTACTAAAATAAACTGACTGTCTCTAACAAACTGGTTGAGCGCTTCTTTCAAAATTTTGTACTCTTAAATCCACGTAGAACCAATTTAGTTTGAAAGATATTTCCAAGAAAACTTGACTGATGTGTGCGTCGTGTGACGACATGATAGGACTAGCCCCTATATATATTCTGTAATTATGTCCATGTGCTACTTGTTGACATTCGTTGACACGCCATTTGTTGACAACGGGCAAGGGGAAGAAGCAGGGAATAACTACTTCAGACGTATCGTTGGTTATCCATAAAGGCGTATAAACTGAAACTTTTTTCTGCTTCGCCTACTGATCCCAAATACTCCCTGCGAGAAGATTCCATTTATGCACATCATTTCACGAAAATCTCATGTGCATCCTTTTGCTATTCTTCTATTTCAGGGACTTCTGCAGACAGTACGCATACGAAATTACAAACGAAAACTTAACAAAA
>JAAGZO010001274.1 GCA_024206195.1 bacterium
ATTTCTGTTCCTGCTTGATTAGTGTATATAAAGTTTAAAAATGCAGGGGTAGAAATCTGTAAATCATATATCGCTGTTATCGTGTCTTTCAGTGCTTCTGTCAGAGTAGTATAGTTTATAGTAAACTGTTTCTTACGTGCTACATAATCAATATGTAAAGTACCATCTGCTGATCTACCAGATACAGAAGATTCGGTATTACCTGAGGATTGAAACGTTCTGCTTTCTGCTGATAGAGTTGTCTCTGATCCTAATATTCCAAGTTTTAATATTTGTTCTGCCATTAGATCCCCCCTATTGATGCATTTCGCCGTGTGCTTACTCGCTGCAACGGTGTAAACAGTCTTTCGGCTGCCTCATTTAGTTTAGCATCATTGCCGAGAGAAAACATACTGTTAATGTTAACTGAGTTGTTGCTCGTGTTGTTTGTTGTCCCGCCACTATTCGCAAGTTCAAAAAGTCTTGCTTGTTGGTTTCTATTTAAGATCATTTCGCCTGAGTTTACAAAGGCCGGAACGTGATCACCTACAAAATCGTTTCCTGCTACTATACCACCCTGTGCAAATGAAGGAACTGGGGTGGCTAAAACTATCCCAGTCTGAACTGTTCCAGCTGCTCCAGCTGCTATAACTAAAGGCCAGTTGGGAATAGCTTCAGCTATACCGGCGGCTGTTGCAATTGTTATGTCAAACAATGCTAATAATCTATCTCTTTTGGCCGCGTCTCTCTTAATCTCTTTTTCTTTTTCATCAGCGTCTTCTTTCGCTTTTGTTTTCGCATCAAGATAATCTTTTTCATACCCTTCTAGCTCGTCAATTCTATCTTCTTTTGCTAATAGCGCGGCAAGTTCAAGCCTTGATTCTTCTGTTCCGGCTTCTTCTAAACTTTTTATCTTTGCATCTCTTGTGAAGTCATTAAATGCCACCTCTGCGTCTGATAGCTCATTTAACGCGTCAATCTTTGTTCCCAACTTTAAATCATTGGCTGCTAATTCAGCTTGTAATACTTCGTCTATTGCTTCGAGCTCTACATTTTTCCTGTTTTCAGAAAGTTGTCCAAATATGTCAAAAAACCCTGATACTGAATCTGTTGCAACATCAGTCATACTTTCCCATGATAGCTCTATTTCATCGACATCTTTTGTCACCGCTTCTTTCCCGAATTTAGATTCTTGTATAAGTTTCTTATAGAAATCATCTACAGATTCATAATATTTATCTTGAGCTTCTGTATTTTCTTCGGTTCCTTCTTTTTGATCTGTCAAGACAACATTGAACTCTTCTGCTGCTGCTATTATATTTTTAAACCCTTGCCCTTGAACAGTGAACCCTTCACTTATTAATTCAGACAATGCAACTCTTAAAGCCTGTTCTTTTTCAAGTTCTCCGTTACCGTCTATAAGCCCGGCTTTGACTTCCTCGTTTACATTTTCTATCTCTTTTATAAGATCTTGCTGTATTTTAATTCTTGTCTGAGTATCTGCTATCTGTGCTGCGATCCTGTCAGATTCTATCTTTGCGGCGGCTTCCTGTGCTGCTGCTATCTCTGCTGCTGCCTTGGCTTCTGCTTCGTTCTTTTTGTCTAATGCATCTTTTTGCATTAATATTGCTGCTTCGATATGTTGATTA
>JAAGZO010001275.1 GCA_024206195.1 bacterium
CAAAGATTTTGGAATTAAAATAGGCAGCAAGTTGAAACGGGTTAGATACTCATATGATGTTTTGGATTTAATGAGAGGATAACGTTATGAATCAATATTTTATCGATTATGTAATTTACACAGATGACGGATGTAATAATATCATTGTACGGGGAAATTGTTTTGCGAAAAATAACAGTGACGACATAGACGTAATTGTTTTACTAGTACATGAAGATCTTATGAAAATGAACAATGTTAAAAAGCACCAGATCATATTTAAGCAGTTCAATAAGGTTTTGCCTTGACACTGATAGGATAACGTTATGAATCAATATTTCATAGATTATGTAATATACACAGATGACGGATATAATAATGTAAAAATTATCCAGGCCATTTTGGCATAGATAACAGCAAGCTTGACATAAGTTCTTAATTTTGATAGTTAATATATTGTAATATAACTTTTGTTGCAAAAGGAATGAAATGAGGGTTACAATAGGAGTCCATCCAGAATCGAACATAGCAAAAACACTCGTAGAAAACCTGCCTGATGCTGATTTCAATTTTGATATTGATAATTACGGAGTTGTCAGTGTCCACAAATTGCAAGAAGAAAACGCAAAACTAACACACGAAGACGACACAATACACAATCTGAAAGACGAAGTATCAAGGCTCAAAGACGAGCTGCGAATTAAAAATGACATGAATGATAATCAGTCAGGGATTATCAGAGATCTCAAGAAAAAGCTGGCGGCTGCAAACATACATGTTTGTCCTATGCTGGCGGCAACATAATATATGTGTTTGGTAGAGGGTATCATAGGAGTAATAGAAAACCATATGATAGAAAGCACCGAAATATCACATCCGTAATGATTTCAGTGTGTCAGCACCCAAACGGAAGAGTACAGAAATGAAAAAACCAGATAGCCTTTCAATAAATGATCAAGTTGTAGTAGGGGTAGGTTCTAACACGGAATTAGCCAAGGACCTAAAGAAAAGATATTCAGACACAAATTTTTTATTTGATGATGTTAATTATGGAATCATAGGAATAAATAGTGTTGATGATTGGTATGATACCAAAATATCGGATTCGTAATGATTTCAGTGTATTACTCGGTGCAAGATTGGTATTAAAAGTTTATTTAGAGGGTAATATAGTATGAATTTGTTTAATGTCGCCGTTCTCTGTTAATGAAAAAGATATGTCACTTACAGAGGCTTTAAATATCTACTATTACAGACCATTATTGAATGCTGTTGTTAAGTCCCACGTAGATTTTTACAAAGCAGTTTTATATAATTGTGATTTTGATGCAGTGAAAGATAATATAAAAGATAACAAGCGGCTAAAGAAAGAACTTAGATCAAGATGATAAGGTTTGGGATATGTGTATTTGACAAGGTTAGAAAAAGAGGCCGGAAAGGGCATTGAAATGGCTAAATTGACAGACAAACAGCAAAAATTCATCAATGAGTATCTTGTTGATCTTAATGCCACCCAGGCTGCAATCAGGGCGGGATATTCTAAAAAAACTGCTCAAAGGATGGGATCAGAAAACCTCTCAAAACAGGTGATACAAAAAGTGTTGCAAAAACAGAGGGTTATACTTGCTAAGAAGAACGACATAACTGTTGAAAGAGTTTTGCAGGAAGAAAAATGTCTGGCTTTCATTGATCCAATTACTGTGTTCGAACTGAAGGAAGGGACCGATAAATCGCCTGCCGATTTGCCTGAAAATATACGGAGGGCAATTGCAGGGATTGACAAGACTATATCTGGGAAAGACGGAAAGACAACATACAAATACAAGTTCTGGGACAAAGGCAAATCCCTGGAAAGAATATCAAAGCATCTTGGATTGTACGAAAAAGATAACAATCAGCAAGGCAATGTTGTTAATATATTTCCAGATTGCAAAGTTGATAAAGGGAAAGGGTTGAAGAATATAGACAAGAAGGGGCAATAATAGGAAGAATGGAACAAGCCACAAGAGAAGAAAACATCAAATACAACACTCTGCCAACTGGCTTGAGGTTCCATAACTCTAATGCCAGGATTAGGGCCATGATAGGGCCGGTCGGTTGTTATTCTGGAGATACTGAGTATTATACACCCACAGGATGGAGACGATTTGATAAACATATATCAGGTGGGCTGATCGCACAGGTTGATATTAACACATTAGAAATGTCTTTTGTGTCGCCTCTAAATTATGTCAAAAAACCCTGTGATGAGTTTATTCATTTTTATAACGCCCATTCCGTGAGCATGGTTCTAAGCGATGAACACAAGATGCCGCTATATGATTACCGTGGAAATCTCATGATTAAATCTGCGGCAGAAGTAGAATCTGCTCCAAGCAGGCATGCTGTACCAATTAATTTCAAAGTCAACGGGCCAGGATGCGATTTGTCAGACGCTGATATCAGAGTAATGGTTATGTTTTGCGCCGATGGTAGCATTAATTATAACGCAAAAAAACAAAGGGTAGTTGTTAGGAAGGCAAGAAAACACCAAAGGATTAAAAAACTATTAAAAGAAGCGGATATTGATTATACAATACACCCGGCTAAAAACAGGCCCACCGAAATAGGTTATTACTTTAGACCTCCGCTTAGGTCAAAGCATTTTACGAGTTGGGCATGGAATATGAATTCGAGGCAGCTTGAAATAGTTGTTGATGAAATGAGCCATTGGGATGGGTTGTATGAAGGCCCCGATTGTAGATTCTCAACCACTCACAAAGATGAAGCTGATTTTATGCAGTATGCCGTTCATGCTACAGGAGGAAGGGCCACAATATCAACAGAAAAATACAAGAAAGAAAATTGGTCTGATTGTTATATTGTTCATATTGCCAAAAAAGGATCTTTGAAATCATCCGTTATGATCAGGAAAGATTCTTGCGAGATAGAGCGTATTGAATCTGAAGATGGTTTCAAATATTGTTTCTCTGTTCCTTCTGGGTTTTTATTAGTTAGGCATAATGGAAGAATCTTTATATCTGGTAACTCTGGCAAGACTACAGCAGCAGCGTGGGACATGTGCTATTTCCTCCCATGGTTCTGTTTTAACGAGTTTAAGCTACGGCACACACGGTGGGTAGTGGTGAGAAACTGCTTTGATAGTCAAACAGAAATACTAACTGAAAAAAGAGGGTGGCAGTTTTTTAAAAATCTCAATTCAAGCGACAAGGTGTCTACCAGAAGCAAGGACGGTTCTCTCATTTTTGAAAAGCCGTCATATTATTACCAAGCTCCCTATTCCGGAAAGATGATCGGTATAAAATCTCAAAACTCTGATTTTTTAGTTACTCCTGATCACAACTTATTTGTTTCTAAAAGGGTTACAAGAAAGAAGATTTGGGCAGAGCCAAAACATGTTAAGGCATCAGATATTTATGGAAGAGGCGAATTAAACAAACTGATAACCACGGCCAGTGAATGGAAAGGGAATGTATCTAACATTGAAAAGGATTATCGCAGTAAAGAGTTTTTTGAGTTTCTTGGCTTTTGGTTTGCTGATGGTTATGCTGGTAAATATAGGAGAAAAGATACAATTGGCTATCATTATAGGCTGGTTGTCACTCAAAACGATAGTAACGGTTATGTCGAAAACCTTCTTGATAAAAACGGATTTTCATACGGCAAAATAGCTAAAAAGAATTCTGTTTGTTTTAATTATTCTATCAGCACCGAATCTGCTCGTATTAAATCTTTAATCTCTGTATTAAGCAATTACGGAAAATCGACAACGAAATGGCTGCCACCATGGGTAAAGAATGCCCCAAGAGACCTTTTGTTATCGTTTCTTGATGGTTATTTCAAGGGTGATGGAAGTAGAAAAACAGACACAAAAAGTTGTGATCATCTTTATACTGCATCAAAACAATTAGCCGATGATCTTCAGGAGGTTGTTTTTAAATCAGGCAGGTATGCCGTTATAAATCACAATAAAACAGAAACAACCCATGGGCATATGTATGTTTTGACCTTAATGACACCAAAGAGGGAAAGACCGCTAATATTAAAGAGCCATTGGTATGAGCAACAATATGAAGGGCAAGTTTATTGCGTAGAGGTTTCAACCCATGTTGTATATGTGAGAAGAAATGGCAAATGTTCTTGGTCTGGGCAAACATACAAGGAACTTATAGACACTACGCAAACAACTATCCGCGACGATTGGTTCCCATTCGGGGAGTATTATGGTAAGAGAGAAATGTATACCCTTAAATATCCAAACGGGCCAGAACTTGATATCCTGTTTAGGGCTTGTGACCAGAAAAAGCATGTGAGGCAGTTTAAGTCGCTGGAGATTACAGGTTATTGGATTGATGAGTCTATAGAAGTCTCATCAGAAGTCAAGATGATGCTCAGAAATAGAATAGGCAGATATCCAAGGATGAGATGTCTAAAATGTGAAACACACATGGAAGCAATGTCTCACCAAGATCAAGATGATGTAGGTTTTTACAAGTGTCCACAATGTCAATATGAGATGTATCCAAAAAATCCAATTAAATTTGGAATCGAAACAACAAATCCACCCGATGTTGAACATTCTACATATTCTGAATTTGATTGGGGGGAACACCCTCCTGATGGACCGGTTCCAGACAAGAAGCCAAAGGCCGGATATGAAGGTTTTTGGCAGCCTCCGTATGAAAATGAAAAGAATCTTCCACTGAGTTATTATAAGGATCTTCTCGAAGATTACAGTGATCAACAAGATTGGGCTGAAATGTACGTTAATGGTAAGCCTGGAATGATCGTAAAAGGTAAGCTGGTTTATAATAATTTCAAAAGAAACTACCATGTTGCCAAAGAGCCTATATTATGGAACGGGGGACCTCTTTTCCGAGGTTGGGATGATTCTGGAAATGTTCCTGCCTGTTTGGTTGTTTCTGTTCCGAGTCCGGGAAGAATACATATTTTATGCGAATTTTGTCAAGACAAGATGAATATTGTACAGTTCTCACGGCATGTTGTTAGTCAATGTAATTTGTTATTTCCTAATGCAGAATGGACTGACTGGGATGATCCTGCAGGATGGAATAAGTTTTCAAAAAAAGAGGGTGGCTTCACAAGTAATGCTCAATTGATTCAAGAAGAAACAGGCGTTACAATGGTGGCAAGTGAACAGAATTTAAGCGCAAGACTTAACGCCGTTGATGACCAGCTTGCATTGATTGATGGTATTCTTGTTGATCCTGAATGCGTCCGGCTTATAAACGGATTTATGGGTGGCTATCATTACCCAGAGATAGGATTGACCGGTGAATTTTCTGAACAAATTTCTAAAAATAGATTTTCTCACATTCAAGACGCATGCCAATACGTTATGGTTAAGCTCGTAAAGCATACCAAAAAGAAACATAGGCAGCGTGTAAGAAATAAACGCAACAGAGGAGCACGAGTGATATAGCATGAAAAAACGTGTAATCATTGAATTCCAGTTTGACTATGATGACAGAGAAAATCTAACTGATAACATTATAGATCTGCAAATACAATATCTATATGCAGTCTCAAACGAATATGACCGGGCAAAAGAGCAGCGGACCAGATCATTTCTTGATACAAATGAGCATGATATCAATATCCCATTTCCGTCAGAATCAAACCCACGGAAAAGAGCCAGAGTTATAAGCTGGGTGTCGATGGATTCAGAGGTTTCTGATTTCGGATGTGAAGAGAATTATGCGAATGAGATTGTAGCAAGAACAGAAATTGCAAAAAAGACTAAACAACAGCAGCATATTGTTGATCTTGAGGATGTCATGGAAGCAGCACATTTATCAGAAAATAACGAAAAGTGTTGCAAGTCAGGCATTTATGTGTTTAACTCAAAAAAGCATGAAATAGAGGGAGATTGTTTGCATGGACACTAATATAAAACAGCTTGTTTCTATTTTCATACGGGTATCAACCATGTTGACAAAATTGTTGAAGGACTGGGAGAAAGAACACAAATAATATCCTTCTCTTAACCCGATTTATCCGCTTTTGAGAAGAAGTCAGTCACGCTAATAAGCCTCACTGAATGAGATTTTGCATATCTTGTTTAGTGGGGCTTTTTTATTTTACGGAACGACAGAAAGGGAACGTATGCTCAATCTAAAAAGAACATTTCAATATGATGAAAACGGTGATGCAATGATGGTTATCACCAAAGAGAAGCCACAGTATGTCCATATAATCCAGCTCGGACCGAAAGAGCAGGACCGGGCTTTTGTGATACGGCATGATGATGCCTGGAAGTTTTCCTCTGAGCATAACGAAAAGTTTGAAGCAGCAATGAAGCAAATGTGTTGCATACTGTGTGAAATGTTTGAACTTGGCGATTATACAATGAAGAAATTCGCTGACATTGCATCATTTATTGAGGACGGGCTCGAATTATTGTTGGAAGTTAAACCGCAGGAAACGCATTATAAAACAATCGGAGAAGTTACGGTAGGTACAAATCCTGTAGGTGAAGACGTGACCGAAACATTTACAAACGATATTGTTGTGGACGAGCCAGTCCCATACAAGGAATCATACAGTGAGTAATTACGAATCAAACACAGCAGAAATAACACCGGATGATTTGGCAATATTGTTAGACGTTAAGACGCCCGGTAAACTCGGGTCTCATTTTCTTGACACTGACAAAACGGTATTACTGCATCAGAAAATAGTAATGTCATGGTGGATTTTAGAACGAAACCGCCAAAGGGACAACAGGAACGAGAGAATGGAGCAGCATGAGTACTATGACGGTATTCAGTGGACTGATGAAGAAAAGATTATTTTGAAGGACAGAGGACAGCAACCATATACATACAACCGGATTAAACCCTCCATTGATTGGATGATAGGAACAGAAAGACAGACCAGAATTGATTATGCGGTACTGCCAAGAAAAGAAGAGGATTCAAAAGCTGCAGAGAACAAGACAAAGCTTCTCAAATATGTACAGGACGTAAATAAGGCACGATTCATCAGATCGCAGGTAGCGAAAGATCAATTCATTTCTGGTCTTGGCTGGCTTGATATTGGCATAAGGTCAGACTCAGAAGATGAACCTTTATATATAGGTTATGAAGATTGGCGTAATGTTTGGCATGATTCCGCTGCAAAAACAAAAGACGGTTCGGACGGGCGGTTTCAGTTTAGATCAAAGATAGTTGATTATGATATTGCACTGGCAATGTTCCCGGATAGATCTGACTGTTTAAGAGCAAACGTTAATCAGTCCGAAAACTGGTACAGTGACCAATATGACGAAATGGGACTGGACCCGGAACTTGATGCGCTGTATGGCGATTCTATCGATGCTGAATACCGAAGATTAAGAGTCAGGCTTGTTGCGTGTGAATACAGAGTTCCGGAAAAAGTTAAGGTCATCAGAGGGAAATCTCTTGGATCGATAGACGGAATCATCTTTGATGAAACCAATGAGGGTATGCAAACCCTGGTTAATGGTGGACATGCTTCATTATATGATGCTGTCAAAATGGTTATGTACAAGATGATTTTCTGCGGTAAATATGTCTTGCAATGGCGCAAGAGGGTGTATAATCATAATAAATTCTCTCTTGTTCCGTACTGGGCCTATTCTGACAAGAAAACAGGTATGCCATTTGGAGCTGTAAAACAATGCATGGACCCGCAGAACGATCTTAACAAACGATTTTCAAAAGGTATGCATTATCTGTCTACAAAACAGACGATATCTGAAGAGGGTGCAATTGAAGATATTGACGCATTTAATGAAGAGAAAAGCAGACCTGATGGCGATATGGTTGTTGCTGATGGAAAGCTCGATAAAATAAGATTGCTCGATCAATGGCAATTAGGACGAGAACATATTTCTCTAATGGAAATGGATGCAGGCTTTATAGAATCGATTGCGGGTGTTACGGACGAGAACAGGGGCGTGCAGACAAACGCTATAAGTGGAAAAGCTATTCAAAGTAGACAAATGCAGGGACATACTCAAACTATGGAACTGTATGATAATATGAGGATGGGCGAACAGATTGCCGGGGAAATCGAACTATCTCTTATAGAACAGTTTTACACGGAAGAGAAAACAATAAGACTGACAGGTGATCGTGGAACAGCAGAATATGCTACTATAAACGACGGTCAGGAAATGAATGATATTACAGCTACACAGGCAGATTTCATAATAGAATCAGACACATATCATGCAACAGTAAGACAGAGCATGTTTGAAGCTATCGGGGCAATGATAATTGAGCTTCCGGAGCAGTTGCAAATTGCACTGGCTGATGTGTGGGTTGATCTATCCGATATTCCACAGAGAAAAATAGCTGTAGAACGAATCAGGGCAATAACAAATCAAAAAGATCCTAATGAAGATCCGAACGATCCTGAAGTTCAGGCAAGGTTAGAACAGGAGCAACAGGAAATGGCAAGGCAAAGAGAAATCGAAGACAAAATGATTGCTCTTGAAATGGCCTTGAAAGAAGCAGATATCGCATTGAAAGAAGCCCAGGCAAGAGAGACAGACGCTGAAGCTGAAAGAGAAATTGCAACAGCTAGAGAGAAAATCGCCAGCATTGCAACAAAAGTTAAAGAAGTACAGATTAAAAAGGCCGAAGTGATGGACAAAATAGAAACACGACAAGAAACGAACAGACCCGCTGGGAATCCTGCTCGGCTTCCGGGTCGCTCTTAATTAGATCAGTTGAGGGCGGTCGAGTTGCAAAAAAGATTATTTGTTGCCAGCGGGTTTTTTCTTCTGTCCAACGGATAATCAAAGCCCGGTTTTTTTAAGGATAGACAACAACAAAGGAGAGGAAAATGTCAGACAAGAAAATTGATACAGAAATAGGCGTTCCGTCAGAGAGTGTCGAAAGCGCAATCGCTCATGATGAAATGCTCAGTCCTGAAGAGCTTGAGGCAATGAATTATGAGATTGATGGGGATACATCAAAGCCGATTAAAGACACAGCGCAAAAGGTTCCAATCGAAAAGGAAGACAAGACAGATGAAAAACCTATTGAAACAAGTGTAGTTGAAGCTAAACAGGAGGAAGAGAAAGCACCTGATGATACAAAGCCGGAAGAGGACGCTCAGGATAAAGTTGTTGATGTCGATGATGACAAACCTGCTGCAGACACAGCAATTGAGCAAGAGACAAGCTCTGTTATTGAAAAAGTGAAGCCAGCTCCACAAAAGCCTCTTGTAACGTTGATGGATGTTATGCCAGCAGATGAGGTCAATGATTTAAAAACCAGCATGGATCAGGCAAGCGAAGACTATCAGGCAGGAGAAATCGAGCAGGAAGAATATCTTGACGCAAAATATGCATATAGAAGTGCGGTTTCTGATAATGAAAAAGCTGAAAAGTTCAACGCTAAACTGATAACTAATCTTTGGAATTATGATTGTGATCAGTTCTATGCTGATAACGCCGATATTGCACAAAACGATACATTGAGAGCCGCAATAACAAGCATTATAAAAGCTCATGATCAGACAGCAGAGGGTAAAAAGCTAACGAACCATGAACTTCTTGCATGGGGAAAAGAAAAGGCCATGAAAGATCTTGGTCTTACTGTTAAGAACACAGAAAGCGATAAGGACAAAGAGAAGAATGAAGCACTTGCAAAAGCTAAAAAAGATAATGCTGACCGGTCTCCGGAAGCACTGGGTGAGGACATAAGAAATGTCCCAATTTCTCAGTCAAATGATTCTGTAGATACCGGTGAGTTTGCACATATAGACAGGCTGGACGGGGATGCATATCAGACAGCAGTTGATAGTCTTACTCCGGCGCAGAAAGAACGGTACGAAAACGCAGCGTAGACTGCATAAATGGTTTTTTATAGCCACTCGGTTTTACATAGCTGGGAACAACGACAAATAAAATGATATTAATGTAAACCTTGGAGGTTAAAAAATGAGTGCAACTGTAATAGGTGTAGATGATGCAAAGGCCGTTAAGAAATATTCGGCCTTTCTTGCGACTGATGCCGCTGCCAAATCGTATTGGCAGAAGAAATTTATGGGGGTTGGAGAGTCTTCCAGCACACCAATTCAAATGTTAAAAGAGCTTGATAATGATGCTGGTGAGTATATTTCATATGATATTAATATGCAGATCAACATGCTTCCGATTGAGGGTGATGAGCCTATGGCTAATCGTGAAGCAGACCTGGCATTCTATTCTGATGGTGCGTATATTAACCAGTTGAGGGGTGGGGTTAATTCAGGCGGAAAAATGACTCGTAAGAGGACGATACACAAACTGCGAAAGCTTGCCAGAGACAGACAATCAGACTGGTGGGCGCGAATATTTGACGAGTTGTTCTTTATGTATATTTCCGGGACAGCGCCAAAGGCAAATGAAAATTATATCTTTGGAAGCTCATATTCCGGATTTGCCGGTAACCAGATTGTCGGCCCTGATACTGATCATATGGCATGGGCGGCTGATGCTACAAGCAGTGCAACAATAGTTGCCGGTGATAAATGTCTTCTGCCGGAAGTTGACAAACTCTGCGCAAGGGCTGAGATGCTCGGTGGTGGGGGTGGAACTTCTACACAGGCTGGACAGGTTCCCGAGATGTCACCTATTATGATCGATGGTGAAGAGCACTATGTATTCCTGATGAATCCCTATCAAGCGTATGACATGAAAACTGATGCAACAGCTATTACCGGATGGCTTCAGATCCAGAGTGCCGCTGCAGCAGCTACCGGTAATAAGAATAATATCTTCAAAGGTGCGCTTGGTATGCATAACAATGTAGTTCTTCATAAACACAAAAAGGTTATTCAGTTCAGCGATTACGGTACTGGTTCTCCTGGCGTCCTTGCAGCAGCAAGAGGTCTTTTTCTTGGTTCACAGGCATGTGTATGTGCATTCGGATCACCAGGAACCGGTCTAAGATTTGGCTGGCATGAAGAGACTGAAGACAGGGGTAATCGGGTTGTTATTACGTCTAATACTATTGTCGGAATAAAAAAGACGCGATTCAACTCAAAAGATTACGGCGTATATTGCATCGACACTGCGGCTGCTGCACCTTAAACCGTAAGATTTTGATGATTGATTTTAATAATTTAAAAATAGAGAGGTAATAAAAATGACTGTTTATTATGCCGATATTGCAGATGTCTCAAGATACCCTGCAAAATCACCGCCAGAAGCTGGCCAAGTTATGTGCGTGAGATTCAAATACACTGTTCCTGCTGCGGGATTTGCTGATGCTGACCTTTTGCATCTTGCCCCACTTCCCGGCAATTCCGTTCCTATTGATTTCGAGATGTATCTTGAAGATCTTGATTCTGGGTCAGGACTTGATATTGACGTTGGAATTGTTGACACTACCGGCGCTGCACTTGTTGCAGGGTCTCTTTTTGTCGATGGTGAGACAACAGCAGGGCAGGCAGCAGGGTATGCCACTGTTGATAAGCTTGCGCCAATTTATAAAACAGAAACATGGCTGGCTGAATCAGATTGTCTTGATGTCGATATAGACAAGATGGTTGCTATGCTTGTTAATACCAACGAAGGTACAGCCACAGGCGGTTTGATTTTCGGAATGCTTTGGTACAGAAGTATTGAACATTTCGATAAACCATAATTAATATAAGCCCGGTAAGCAAATACCGGGCTTATTAAACTAAAAGGGAGATTGACATGAAGAAGGTATTTCTTGGGGGAACTTGTAATGGTAGCACATGGAGAGAAAAATTGATTCCAATGCTCGAAATCGATTATTTTAACCCGGTTGTTGATGACTGGACTCCTGAATGTCAGGCTGAAGAAATCCGTCAGAGAGACAGTTGTGATCTATGTCTATATGTAATTACATCAGAGATGACAGGAGCGTATTCTATTGCCGAAGTTGTGCAGGACAGTTATGTGAAGCCTGAAAAGACTGTTTTCTGTTTTCTGTATGAGGGTTTTAGCGTAACTCAGATAAAATCATTACAAGCTGTTGGGAGACTTGTTGAGAGAAACGGTTCAAAAGTGTGTTTTACTCTTATCGAAGTAGCAGAGCATCTTAGCAAGTTTCAGGAAAAAGACAAGACATATGATCCGAATCTTATAGAATGCACAACGAAAAGGCCAGACGGTGGACCGTTGCAGGTAACAAAAGATGCATATAGTTACATGTTTGAATACAATGATGATGGTGATTGTGTCTGTCCGGTTTCAAACACTGGCCATAGGATATGGTTCTTGAAACAGAGCAGTTTCAGAATTTACAGAGAAAATGATCAGCCAGAAAAAGAATTCACCGAAGAGGAAGAGGCGTGGATTAGCACATGGTTACACAAAGGCCCAAATAATTTCTTGTCGTTCGTCAATTCAAACACGCATGAATTTATCAACAGTAAGCCAGCTATCAGGAAAATAGCTCATGAAAAATGGAAATCCTTACTGCCTCAATTTGAAACATGTCCATTTATCAGGGATAACATGGGAGATATTCCAAGGCGACAAATGGAACCAGAAACTATCCCGGTCAAAGAACAAGCAGTATCTCCCAAAGCGCTCAGTCATGAAATTTCTAAAGACGATTTCCAGAAAAGAATTAACCCCTTGAAAAAATCAAGCTATAACAAGTTTATTGATTTGAATGAAGAATTTTTCATGACATGCTCAGATGAAATAGAAGAAATTGCTATTACGAAATGGAACAGATTCTATAAGGAAAGGTGGCCTTTTGAGGTTCTGGATGATGAACTTAACAGCAGCAACGTAACAGAGGATCATGATGAATAGGCTCCAAATAGTAAGAGCGATACAGAAAGTTTTAAAAGATGCTTCTATCTTAAAGGCAGAGATTATCACTGAGATAGATTCTAAAGTCCTTGAGATCGCAAGGGATGTCAATATTTTGACACTGATAGAGGAAAATGATGTAATAGGAGCATCTGCCGGTGATTTGACTATTGATATGCCTGATGATTTCCATCACGATCTTTTGAGGGTTTACAGCATAACCAAAAGTACACAGCCAGAGATAAAACCAAACAAGAAATCATTATATTCTGATTTCATTGATGACGAAACCGGAACTATTCAAGCTGTTGCGACTGATGGAACATATATGTATATTCTTCCAGAAGCATCTGAACAGGAAGATTTAAGGATTGATTACTATAAAAAGCCTGATTCTCTTACTGCTGACACATCAGAACCAACATGTATTCCTAAAGAGTTAAGAAAAAAGCTTCTTGTTCATGGTGTTTTGATTGAGCTACTTCCGGATTCTTACAATGATCCAAACATAATCCAGCTTAAAATGCAGTTATCAGTAGCCCAATATAACGAGGGGATTAGAAAACTCCGACTGATTAACAAAGATGCACCAAGAGAAACACCGGTTTATAACCGCAAGATAACTATGTATTAAGGGAGAATATGGGTACAATCTTAGCATCAAAAATAATTGCAGACGCTGCTGAGGCAATGCTTGATGAGGGTTATGAGAGATATGCTACTGCTGATTGGCTGGGTTTTTTGAATGATGGCCAAAATGAGCTTGTTATACTCAAGCCTGATGCCAGTGTTATAAACCAGTCAGTTGTTCAGATTGCAGGGACCAAACAAACACTTGGGGCAGAGGACATTTCTCTTATCAAGCTTACAAAAAACATGGGTACAGACGGAACAACACCCGGAACCATTATAGAACTTGTAGATGAAAGACAATTTGGGATTCAAAACCCAGACTGGAATACTACAACGGCTGATGCTGAAGTTATTTGCTATATGTTTGATGACCGTGACCCTAAAAATTATTATGTGTATCCGCCACAACCAACAAGTAGTCAGGGATATGTAGAAATAGTAACATGCGTAAAACCAACTGATATTGCATCAATTAGCAGTGCCATTAATCTTGATGACATTTATGAAGGTGCTCTTTTAAATTACATTTTATATAGAGCAAACCTTGTCAATGCAAACCAGTCACAATTTGCACAGTCAGAGGCGACTAAATTTTATAATGTTTTTTCAACAAGCCTTGGAAGGCAAGATCTTGTTGAAAAAACTATTGACCCTAAATCAAAAGGTACTGAATATGGCAAATCTTAAATTTGTTAATTTTTTCACATCAAAGATAGCAGATGTCGGTGGCATTGGAACAGGGGATCTCGCAGTTACCTTGACGGCTGGTTCGGCTGATGCAGGTGGACTGCCAACCCCTGTAGATGCCGAATACTTTTATATTGTACTGGTTGATGCTTCCGCAAACAGGGAAATATGTAAGGTTACGAGTAGGTCTGGAGATATTTTAACTATTGTGAGAGGTCAAGACAATACTATTGCACGTCAGTTTCTTCAGAGTGACATAGTTGAAGTAAGGTTCAATGCCGGTTCTGCAGAAGACATGCAGACAGAAACCGCAGCTAATACCACCGCTATATCTGCATTAGGCACAATATCTTCTCAGGATGCAGACAGTGTAAACATTGATGGTGGTAATATTGACGGGACCGCAATTGGAGAGACAACACAATCAACAGCCCAATTCACCTCACTGATAGCATCGACAGAACCAACGGCTGATACAATGGTTGGAAATAGAGTATATAATGATTCAAGATATGTTCAATCTGGAAGTGTCGGGGCCCCATCTCTTGAATCCGGAACGCACATGCTGTTTTATCAAGCAGCAGCACCAACAGGATGGGTAACAAAAGTCGACTGGGGGAGTTGGACGAACATAATAGTAGGTAATTCATGGTCTAACGGTGGTTCTGATTTTCCTTTTTCATACACAACGGCAGTTAGTGTAAGTGACCATTCTTCTCATGATCATGATATTGGAAGCCATACGCATAATGTTAGTTCACATAGCCACACAACATCTAATCATAGTCATGGATATGGTACGCTTCAGTTTCAAACAGGTGAGCTGGATTCCAGTAGACATTTTAGAATGTATGTAGCTAACGGATCGTCGGCTATTGTTTCTCAAGATACATTTGGAAGTTGGGGCGGTGATAATTTAGCAAGAAATGCAGCTGCCAGTTACGAATTCTGGACTAAGGGAGGATCAGGAAGCACAAGTGACGGTGGTTCAGGAAGCACAGGTGACGCATCACCAGCGACAGGTAATCCAGCAAGCGGTTCAACATCATACGCATCAGCAGGCTCGCACTCGGTAAGTCAAAGCACATGGAATCCACGATATCAGGTAGTAGTATCAGGGTGGAAGAATTTTTAATTATGACTAAAAAAATTAAAAGACCATGCATAAGAGGATTGAAAGAGTTTTCTAAGGGCGGTTGTCCTGAAAAAGGATATGATAAAGTTGATGGTTCAGGATGCCCTGCCTGGAAAGAATATACTATCCCTCCGCCGTGTAAGAGCAAGGGGCCAATTACATTAAAAGATTGTATCGATGGGTTGTCTGAATACTGGCAGTTTGAAGCCCTAAAATTACTGGAAGGCAACCAAGCAGCAACAGAATCGTTTAGGAATAATATGAGCACGGCAACCGGACCAAAGCCTGATCCTGCACTTGTTCATATTGCTACAATGATGGAAAACCAACAAAAATACCTGGATCAATAATGAGAATTGAAATAAATAAATTTTCAGGTGAAAGGCCAAAAATATCACCGCCATTATTAGATCCAAGCCAAGCACAGATAGCCAGCAATGCAAACACTATTCGTGGTGATCTAAGAGCGTGGAAAGCACCTAAGAGAGTATCTACGCTAAGCTTAACAACAGTTCAAACAATCTTCCAATATGTAGAAAATAGTAATACCCATTGGGTAGAATATTCCACAATTGTAGACCATATTAAGTCGCCTATGGCCGGGGATCAATACGAGCGTGTTTATTTTACCGGAGGGACTACATTTGAACCAAGATTTTTTGCTAATAATATCGCTACCGGGGATTTTGATTTTACAAGTGATTATTTAAAGCTCGGAATACCAGCACCGACAGCAGCACCTTCAGTTGTCACTACCGGTGGAAGCGTTTACAGAGGCTATATTTATTGCTTTCTTAACTCTTATGGTGATCAAGGTGCTCCGTCAGCAGTAGGTTCCGATAGCGATTATGGTACTGGATATGCGTTAATCGGAGGGATTGAGACAGCGCCTGCCGACAGAGCGATTAGCAAAATACATTTATATAGAACAAATTCAGGAACAGCAGGAAGCGCAGAATTTCAGTTTGTATGTGCCGCGACATGGTTTTTAGAGACAGCCTCTTATTCTGTTGGCGACTATGTGGTCTATTTAACAAATCTTTATAAATGCACAACAGCGCACAGCGCAGGGGCATGGAATGCCGGAAACTTTACGCAAGGTGAAAACGTAGCTGATGATGATCTTGCAGAAGTAATACCGACATATTCGGTAAGTGGGTCCACCATTGTTACATACGATCCACCACCAGACAATCTTGATGGTCTGATTGTTCTTTCAAATGGTGTTGCTGCTGGATTTGTTGGAAACAAGTTATATCTATCAGAGCCGTATCAAGTCCATGCATGGCCAGCAGTCTATTCTATAGGTTTTGAATATCAAATAATAGGGCTTGGGTTTTTTGGCACATCAATCGCAGTTTTAACAGAGGGATTCCCATATATTGTTTTTGGTTCACATCCATCATCAATGTCAAAACAAATACTTGCAAGTTTATTCCCATGCATAAGCAGAAGGTCAATAGCACAAGCTGAAAACAGTGTGTTTTACAGTTCTAATGAATGTCTTGTTCAGGTTGGCCAAAATGGTGCAACTAATGTAACCGCAGGGATTATAGACAAAGATAATTGGGACACTTACCTGCCTACCTTAATTCATGGAGAATATTATTCAGGAAAATATTTTGGATTCAATACTACCGGTGGAATTGTAATTGATTTTATCAATGGTGAGCTATCAACTCTAAGAGTAATATCTCAGGCTGAATTTGTTTCTCTCGGAGAGAGTAAATTATATATCGTATCAGATGACACAGAGGCGTATGATGAGAATAACCCCCCAGAAAATATACCTCAGTGTGTTAAGGAATGGGAGGGAAGCGATATAAACTATTTATATCATACCTGGGTGTCAAAGGAGTTTATACTAGACTCATATACCAATTTTGCATATGTTCAAATCCTTCTTGATCAGGCGTTTTATAAACAGGTTGATGATTTAATAGACTACGAAGCCCTTAACGCAGCTCTGTTTCAGGAAAATCTTGAGGGTGCAATGGGTATGAATCCCATTAGCACAAGACGGATGTGTGGGGATACATTGTTTGGAATAGGAGATATCGATATCAGCAGTGCTATCACCTTTAAAATATATGCAGATAATGTACTAAAATTTACAAAGACGGTTAATCAGTTAAACAATATCTTTCCATTGCCAAAAGGTTTTGCTGGAAAAAGATGTTACTTTGAGGTTAGCGGATACATACCGATAGTTCCACCAATTAGAATAGCTCCTACAAAAGAGGAATTATTCTGATGGCAATTAATGTTCCAGATGTTCCTAATGTATTAAACGAGCCTACAGAATTTTTACGGCACGTTAAATTGGCTATTGAGGAATCAGTGTCAACAGTTAGCACATTGCAATCAACAGTTACAACAATAACAAACAGTACATCTGCATCAACATTGCGAACCCAGATTGCAGAAGGGAAGGCATTTGCTACTAATCACAGTGTTAATTTAGAGGTAAACGAAACATTAAATATACTTGCGATTACAGCCAATAATGCATTGATTGTTACTCTTGGCGACTCCATAGATTCATTTTTTGAAACCAAAATGGAAGTTTACACCGGAACAACAGTTACAAGCAATGGTGAAGAGCTTACCTTGAGAAACAGAAACGAACGTAGTTCTAATTCAGCAACAATGAGCGCATATCATTCACCAACAATAACATCAGATGGTACATTGGTATATACAACAAGGTGGTTAACAGGAAACAAACCGGGAGCTATCCGTATATTAGCTCCAAATCAGACATATATGTTTAGAATTACATCAACATCATCAGGCAATTGGATTACCCATGAATTATATATAACAGAAGACACATAAGGGAGCTAACATGGACACAAACAACCCAATTGTAGACACAACAAATCTTGCAGCAGGTACATATTATTATGAACTTTACCTTGCCAGACACAAAAATGTATTAATCCAGTATGAAATGACAAGTGGCGATACCGATAATACGTTAACTATGACAATTTTTGGCACTGTATACCCATATGCCATAAAAGAAGTCACTACTGACTGGGTAGATATAACCGATGACCTTACAGACAGCCTCGCAATATCTGTCAATAATAGTACAGAGCATGATTTGACAACCGTTGATACTAACATCCGGTTTATGAAACTCAAATTTGTTATAGTTGTGAGCAATACAACTCCTAATAATTCTCTGAAAATAGGATTCAATGCGTAATTGTGCATACAACATCGAATAAAATAAAAGGTTCATCAGCCTCCGGAACAATATATCGCTTAGGTAATAAGCGAATAGATGGCAGTGTTAGGTTCAGTAGTGATGATGAATCCGGTATAACGGTTATAGAAAAATACATTGACGGTGTTTGGAACCCTACATCTTTCAAGGCCGGTCCTAAATCGGTGTATGTCGGTGAGCGAGTAGCGATAGCCGCAGCAGGTCATCACATAATAACAGAAGATGTAGACGGGCATGCACATTTTCACGGACATTCAATGTTTGATGGCCAACTCTCAACTACTGGCGCAAGAATATTAACCGCTTATAACTATACAGAAAGACATGTAGCACAACCTGATAATACTGGTAGTTGGACAGGAACAACCTTTGATTTCCTCTTCCCTTCCGCTGAACATGTTTTGGTAAAAAAGGGTTATTTTCAAACAGGTACAATGGCAGCCACATCCCCGGTTAGGATTAAGATATGGGAGGGTACAGACGATACAGGGTTGCTCTCCTTCAACCAATTGTACCCCACCAACAAGTTTGCTGCATCTTCAGAAGTAAGTTCAAACTTAGATGGCTATATCGAATATGGGGCCGGGGAGAATTATTTTTTCAGGGTAGAAAGTGAGGAGGATTTCTCATTAAAAACAAATGCGGCAGGGACATTGCTGTGGTTAGCTGTTGATCAATCCTATGTTCATGAAGACGATATGTTACAAACAACTGAATGGATATCTGGAGGTACTTTTATAGCAGGTCAGCTATCGGTACAGAATAAGCAGATTTATGTATGCAATACAACAGGGATACAAACCGGAACTTTTGCAAGCAACGTATCCAGTTGGGACTTGCTTACAGACAGTTTGAATGATCAGTTTTCGTATGAAAAGATAATCGCCGGTAAAACTGTAACAATACCAGAAAATCAACAAATGGCGTTACACTCGGATTTGATTCTTGACGGGATTTTAAACTTAGATGGTACTTTAGCAATAAGGACTTAAAAATGGGTAAAATCAGTTTCGATAATCAAGCAGAACCATCTGACATACCAAGTTCAGGAAATACATATGTATATGTAGATTCAACTGATTTACATCTAAAGCAAAAAGATGATACCGGCAAAGTCATAGATGTAACGCAGACAACCGTTCTTTCATGGCTGGAAAGTGTTAAGGCTTTTTATGATCCGACATCCTCCCTTCCATCTTCACCAAGTAGCGGAGATAGATATATAGCCAGTGCAACGGCTAATGGTTGGGTTACACAAATGGTCTATGAATATAATGGCGTTACATGGGACGTAACAATTCCTGTTGACGGAAGTGCAATAAGCGTTACAGATCCAGACCCTAATCAATCATACATATTTGATGGTACAGTATGGCAAAACTTTGGCACAACAACATCACACAATAGCTTAACAGGGATACAGGGCGGAACCACAGCACAATATTATCATTTAACTACTGCTGATTATGCGGCTTTAACAGATGCTAATGCACAATTAACCGCACTTCATACAGACGGAACGCCTACATTTGGTGTAACCACATTGGGTGATTCTTCACAAATGGCATCAAGCGCAGCGCCTACATCTGATGCAGATATAGCTAATAAAAAGTATGTTGATGATGCTGTGAGTGTAGAGGATTTATGGGATAAAAACGGCACTGTTCTTCATCCAAAAACTGCTGGAGATTCTGTATTTATATATGAAGGAGCCAACCCTATCTGTAAGCTATGGGATGGTGATGGTAATGATGCGGGAACACTATCTTTATTCACTGGAACTACTCAATATGTACATTTCTCAGCCGATGAGGATAGCTGGATAACAGGTGGTAGTTTTGGAATAGGTGATGATGATCCAACCTCTGATTTGCATGTTCGTTTCAATTATCCAACACCAGCTACCACAGTAGGGCTTACCCTTGAACAGGTAGGGGCAGGAGATTGTGTAACACATTATTATTTAACAGGTGGACAGAGATTTGATACAGGTATTGATAATAGTACAACTAATGACGACTTTGTTATCGGCTCTGGTAACTTTGGCACAAAATACCTTTCTATCGACACCAGTACAAATACTGTAACTGTAAGTAATCTATCTGGAACTTTAGCGAATGGCGTAACTGCTACAACCCAATCTGCTGGTAATGATTCAACCCTGGTTGCTACTACTGCGTATGTCGATGATGCTGTTTCTTTGGAGGAGTTCTGGCAGCGAGCTGGAACTACCATAAGCCCAAAGACTGCCGGTGACAACATAACAACTACCGGAGACATTACGGGTGCAAATTTAACCGGTGATGAACTGGATATAATAAGCACAGCAACAACAACCAGACCAGTAATTGTAACCGCAAATAGCCTGACGACAGCACCGGCAGCATACATTTCATCGAGCAGCGCAGATGCAAGCGCAAGATACCTATTAGAGTTAATAAACAGTGATTCTAATTCTATATTAACGGGTGGGATTACAATTGATAATAATGGTGGTGGCTCTGGATTTGATCTTACAAATGAAAATACTACTTTAGATGCATTGGATGTTGATTGTGACAGCTTGACCACTGGTGGAATTGCAAACTTTAAATCTAATTCGGGCGATACAAATGCCAGGGATTTAGTTACTATTCACAATGATAATGCTTTGGCTACGGGAACAACTTGCTTAAGCATCATTCAAGATTCAACAGGATTAGCACTTAACACAAATGGTAATATTACTGCAGGTTCTTATGATGGAGTTTTAAATGATGGTGTAACAGGAACAACCCAGTCTACAGACGATAACTCGACAAAAATTGCTACTACAGCATATGTAGACGCTGCAGTTCTATCAGAAGATTTTTGGGATAGATCTGGTACGGTAATTACCCCAAAGACTGCCGGTGATGACATTGCGACTACTGGCGATATTAGTGTGGCTGGAGCAAGTGCATCAAATGGATTATTCCAACCTGTTTATCCGGATGATGAAGGGCTTATTTTAAATCTACCATTTAAAGAAGTAGGAGGCACTACTCAATATGACAGAAGTTCATATGCAAATAATTGTACTATTGTAGGGACTGCTGCTGTTACAGCTACTGGTGGATTGACAACAAGTGGTCTCGTTTTTCAATCTACACTCGGATATATTGATATCCCGGACATGGCCTCAGGGACTTTTGATGATGGTATAACTATGGAAGTCTGGTCTTATCCGACCGCGACAAACTCATTTGCCCCATTGTTTACTATCGGGAACGGAGCATCTGGTAATAATATATGGATTGAAAGATGGGGACAAAATACTGCCTTAAGGGTTAATGTGCAAGATGGAACATCTCAATTAGATGGAATTGATACAGGTTTTGGAACATACCCAATAAATGAATGGACCCATGTCATTGTTACAATTACAAAAGCTGGCGCAGTTAAGACTTATATAAATGGGAAAGAAGAAGCTTCTGGAACTGTTGAGGGAATAAATGCAATTGCAAGAACAGTTAATTATCTTGGATATAGAGACGGGATAAGCTCGGCGCAATATTATAACGGGAGTATGGCAAACCCTAAACTTTATAAAAGAGTATTGAACCCGATAGAAGCGAAAACGGCCTATTTAAGAGGGCATTCAGAAGATTCAAGTAGTGTAATCACTTCTGATGAGTTTAAAGTATTTAACACAAGTGGGACAGCTAATATAACCGTAACCTCAAAAGATGTAGGCGATGACATATTAACTGTCAAGGATGATACCTCAACATATGGGGCACTTCTGGCTTTAGATTCAGAAAGTAACAATGGTGCCAATAGAAGTTTATTAGAAATAGACCACTCGGGAACAGGGGGTGCTACAAGTGCTATTGATATAAACCTTGGCAGCTCTAACGGGGCCATACTCCAAGGGTCATCTAGCAATACAACTCTTCCAGGGCTTAGATTAGATTGTAATGATTTGACATATGGAGCTGTTGCACACTTTGCTTCAAGCTCAACAGATACCAACATTAGAAAATTAGTACATATACAGAATGCCAGTGCTTTATCAACTGGGACTACTGGACTTGTAATCGATCAGGCATCAACAGGGAAAGCTATATCAACCAATGGAGACATTACCGCCGGAGCTTATGCAGGTACTGAATTAGATATTGTTAGCACAGCCACAACAACAAGGCCAGCAATAATAACAGCGAATAGCTTAACAACAGCACCAGCCGTTTATATTTCATCGAGTAGCTCAGATGCAAGTGAAAGATACTTGCTGGAGTTGGTCAATAATGACGTAGGCTCGATACTTACAGGTGGAATTACAATTGATAATAACGGAGGCGGACCGGGTTTAGATCTTACAAATGAGAACACAACTCTTGACGCGATTGACGTTGATTGTGACAGCTTAACAACTGGTGGAATTGCAAGCTTTAAATCAAATTCAGGTGACACAAGCAGTAGAGATTTAATGACTATTCATAATGACAATACTCTTGCTACTGGTACAGTTGGATTGAATATTATCCAGGATTCAACAGGTAAAGCTATAACAACTAATGGGAATATTACTGCAGGTTCTTATGACGGAGTTTTAAATGATGGCGTTACAGCTACAACTCAAAGTCCCGGAGATAATACAACTAAGGTAGCAACTACAGCCTTTGTAGTTG
The DNA here is from genome assembly GCA_024206195.1 of bacterium. The sequence goes on from JAAGZO010001275.1 coordinate 23,097, forward strand.
CAGAGATTTCTGCTGCTGACTTATGGGATAGAACAGGAACTATATTAAGTCCAGCGACAGCAGGGGATAATATTACCACTACTGGAGACTTAACAGCAGCGAATATTACAGCTGGTAGTAACTTAGGTATTAGTCAAAGTGGAATTACAAACCTTGTAGTAGGGAATACAACTGGCAAATCTAAGTTGTATTTTGGACAAGCGACCAACACTAATTTAGTAATAGAATGGACTTACGATGCAACACCTGCAGATGCATCCGCAAGAATAACTACTTGGGGATATGCTAATGATTTTTATATAGATGCTAAAGTTTTATCATTACAGACTAATAATAGTACTGGTCAAGTTGGTATTGGTACAGATGACCCACAAGCAAAATTAGATGTTAGAGGTAATATAAGAGTTGGAGATTGGGTTTCTGCTGATGTGTCTATATTTGGTGCACCTGCATCTGGCGGAGACTTTAATATTGGTCAAACAAGTGGTGCTGGTAAGATTAAGTTTGTGAGCAATGCTGGTACTGATTTAGTAACCATTGAAAACGGTGGTGATGTCGGTATAGGGATAACAACACCAAGTGAGAAATTAGAAGTTAATGGAACAGTCAAAGCAACTGCATTTAGTGGAGATACTGCGGTATTAGAATCAAGCGTTTATCAAGGTGTTTATGGAAGTCAAGACGGTCAAGTATTAGGAATTGATTTTTCAGAAGTAGGTTCAACTACCCAATATGATAAGGGTCCATTAGCAAATAATGCAACTGGAACAAGTGCAGGATTAGTTACATCAACGGGCGGACGCTATGGAAGTGGTGCTGTATTAAATGGGACTACTGACTATTTTACCTTAGCTAATTCGACAGGGCTACCAACAGGAGCAGCGGTAAGAACAATGGAGGCTCTTGTTAAAATAGACGATATTACGTTACAAGATGGTGTTATCTTCAGATATGGTACAGAAACAGAGGACGATGTTTTCGCACTAGAGCAAGATGACGCTGCATTTAGAATATTTACTAATAATGATTCATCTTATACTGGAAACATTTTAGCAGAAGGAAATTGGTATTTAATCCAAGTAACATATTCAGGAACACAGATTAATATGTGGGTTAATGGTGAAAAAGTTATTACAAACGATGCTATAACCGTTAATACTGCTTCTGGAACTACTCCTTATATTGGAAGTAGAGGCGGTTCATCTGATTACTTTGATGGGAATATAGCTTTTGTTAAAGTATACGACAGAGTTTTGGAAGATGATGAATTAAGTGCTCATTATTTAAGGTCAGTTGGTGATACAATAATAAAATCAAATGAAGCTAAAGTAATTAACACATCAAATGAAATCCACAACATAGCAGGATATGACCCGGCTTATGCTGTTGACGTATTTTCTTTATCAGATTTACCTACTGCTGTTACAGGAGTAATTACACTTGAAGCAAAGATGTATAATTTCCATAACATAATCGTTTTTTCTGATAGATTAGTTATCCCAGATAATGCAACAACAATTTTTAACATGTCTGAATATGGATTTAACACTTATCTATTATATACAGGTACAGGAACATTCATTACAGGAGCAGCAAATGCAGGGTTGCGAATACTAAATGCTTCAATAGGTATGACGGGTACAGGAGCTAAATGTTTTGACGTTAATGGAACAGTAGGTATGGATTTTTTAAGTATAATTTGTCTTGGAACAGGTCAAACATTAGGAACTTTAGCTGGCGAAGCGGTGTCGGCTGCTACTGGGGACGCTAGATTTGTGGCAAGAAGATCGGATTTCACAGGATACACCGAGGGTTTCACATTAACTAATTTGCAAGTTTTCGTTATAGACCAAGTAAATCTTGTGCAAAATGCAAGTAGTACATCACACTCAATAAAAATAGCGGGCGCATTATCACTGCCATCTACTATATCCGCAGCGGGAATTGGGTCAGCGGCAAGTGGTAGCTGTTTTGATATTTCACCCATAATACAAAACCAGGTATCCATCAAAGATGCACACAACAGCGGCTCTGGTGATTATTTCACAACAAGAACTACAGGAACATTTACAGCCGTTGCAGATGCCTCAGTTTCAGCCGAAGCAATAACAAGCGTTACTGATTCAAGTGGTGTGGCTAGATTTAATTTTTCTGCACCACCTACATTATTTGTTAATCAAGAAGTAGTCATAAGTGGATTTACTACCAATACAGCTTACAATGGAACTTATATAATCACAGCTACAGGGACTAACTATTTTGAAGTATATAGTATTGATTATGGTTCAGATGAGACAGGAAGCTTTTTAAGTAACTCGGTAACATTAACAGACACGGGGACAAGTTTATCAGATGGTGATGAAATATCATTAGATACTAATGAAAGTACCGCCTACGATACTGGTTCTTATGTTTACAATAAACAAACAAATAGCGTACAGGTAAACAAAACTTGGACTGCAACTGCTACAGGAACGTGGAACTCAGGGTCATTAACGCAAGACAGCAAATATATAGACGCTCAAGGCAACGGGGATGAAGAGGACAGTCATAATTCATTATTTGCATATGTCAACACAAACACTACGACAACTACATTCTCCCTATCGAATACTTGGTATCCTGTAGAACTTGGTACTGTTGCTTCTGGTGTAGCTACTAGTAGGTTTAAATATATAGGTGACAATACTTTCAAGATCACAACGTTGTCACCTCTTATGGGAGTCTTTGAAGCAAATCTCTCAGGCATAAAATCTGGTTCAGATAAAGAATATGATTTTAGAATAAATGTAACTTCTGGTACAGGGTCTTTTGATAGTGTAATAAAAGAGCATACACTAACTTCAGGAATTTCATCATTCCCTGTTAAGGCTTCAGGATTTTTACAACCAGGGGACGAATTTCAGATTGAAGCAAGAGTAGCAAGTACAAGTCAAAGTGAGATGACTATTGCAGGGTTTAATGGCGAGTTTAAGTAATGAAAGTAATAACAGCAAGACAAACAAAGGAGAAACAATGGAAATCAAAGCAGACAAAGAAGGAATCGAGGCAGTAACAAAGTTGTGTGATGTAGCATTAAAAACTGGCGGGATAGGAAACCTGAATGCAATAAACGCTATTCTGTCAAACCTGAAACCTCTTGACGCTGAAGAAGTTGAGGAGCTTGATTAAAGCAAACAAAAAGGAAAGGATACCATGATAACAGTTTTGCCATTTACAAAACATAACGGAATCCCGACAATATTAGATTCTGAAATATTAAAAATATATGACAGAATAATAGATGAGGGGTCAGAATATGTGTTTTATGATGGAGCTGTTAATAACAGATACGACTTTTTAAAGATGGTACAAGATCCTGGTACACTATTCTTTGAAGTTAAGTCTAAGAATGAAAATGTTGCAATAGTATGGATAAACAGGATAGAATACAAACAAGGCAGATTACATTTTTGTGCATTTAAAAATATATGGGGAAAAGCTATTAAGATAGGCAGAGAGGTTACACGGCAACTTCTGCATAAGGAACATGACGGAGAATACTGTTTCGATGTATTTTGGGGATTTACACCGGTTGATAATCAAAATGCTTTAATAGCATTGAAAAGATTGGGGTGTAAAATTTTGGACACTATACCACATGTAATATGGGATAATGAGTTACAAAAAAGTAAACCCGGAACAATGGTTTATATAACAAGAGAGGTTTTGTATGAAAATTTACAACGAAATTAGAATTGATATAGACACCGGGGAAACTATCTATGAAGAGTCTTTTGAATATCATGGTGAAATAGCAATGTGCGGTGGTGGTAGTGCTCCGTCATCTACCACAACTACGGTCGATCCTGTCTATAATGCCGGAATGCTTAATTTATCAGAAGAGCAGCAGGACATGGCAAGCTCTTTGTTTAACATGGCTATGTATGGTGTTGAGTATAATCCAACAGAAAAGGCATATTACAATTCTGAATTAGGCAAAATGATCAGCGAGACAGAACGCAACAGATTACCAGCAAATGAACAATCAGCATACGCCCCTCATGGGAATCAGGGCATGAGACACGATTACGACCCAAGCAAACAGACATCTGAAATGCAATATATGCAGAATGTTGTCAATGCTAATCAGGAACTATTGGGACTACAGACATCTGCAGAGACAGAAAATATCAAAGCAGCAATGGAAGGTTTTAGAACTCAAGCGGCACAGGCAAAAGCTGAAGGTGAAATGATAGGCCCACGCCAGGAACTTGAGCTTGCAAATATAGGACTCACAACAGCGCAAATAGACTCTTTAAAGTCACTGATTGGACCCCAACAGGAGTTAAGTCTTGAAGACATTAAGACCCAAATGCAGCAAATGGGATTGTCACAGGAGCAGGTGGCTGCTGCTAGTGAGTTATTACCACAGCAAACAGGGCTTGCATCTGCTGAAATTCAGGAACAGTTGAAGCAACTGGGATTAAATGAAGCACAAATTGCTTCTGCAATGGAACTATTACCGCAGCAGACAGAGCTTTCATCTGCAGAAATGGATTCCAGACTTAAACAGCTTGGACTTACAGACGCTCAAACATCATCAGCATTGCAGCTTTTACCACAGCAAACGGCACTTACAGAAGCTCAACTACAAGCCGAAACAGGTTTGGTTCCAGAAAGGGCCGGGTTAGAATCGGAACAAATAGCCGGAGCGAGAGAACTAACGCCATTTAGAACAGCAGCAGAAAGAGCGCAACTTGAAGACACAGCAACAAAAATTGGAGAGAGAGCGCCTGTTAGATCAGAAATGTACAAACAGGCACTTGAAGGGATTGATGTTGAAGGGCGCGTAGGTCAAGCACAAGCAGACGTAGAGCATGGCTTTAAAACTGCTGCTGGAACAAGAACAAGGGAATTGCAAAGGTTTGGCTTAGATCCGAGTGATCCGAGATATCAAAGTATGACCAGAGCTGGTGAGCTTGAAAAGGCAAAAACAATTGCCGGTAAAAGAACGCTTGCAAGAGACCTTGGAGAACAAGAGAAATTTGCTCGATTAACGACAGCAATGACACTATAGGAGAACATAATGCCAAGAATGCTACCATCACCGAGTTCCAATTTTATGCAAAGGGCAAGAGAGTATACATCTGGGGCTGTTCAGGCAAGAGGTGCAATGAGACCTGGACAAACAACTACTACTGAGCCTCCAGGTTTAACCACAGGTGGAGGGGTATCCGCAGGAGTAGGAGGCGCTATGGCTGGAGCAGCGTATGGGGCCATGAAAGGCACATCGATCAATCCAGGTTTTGGAACTATAGTTGGTGGTATTGTTGGATTAGCTTCATACTATTTATCATAGGAGAACAACATGGTTGACCGATGGGGAAGACCCACATTAAGTGATGGAATGCAGATAGCAAATGCATTTATGGGAATACAGAAATTCCAGGATACTCAAAAAGACAGAGAACTTAAAGACAGTTTCCGAACTGAAACTGATAATTTCTTTTCTGGACGGAAAGACATGTTTACTCATAAGCCTACTAATTATGCAGAAGCAGTTGGACAGACTGCCGCATTAGACAACTGGGTTAAAACCGAAGAGGGTAGAAAAGCCTATGGTGATATGACCAAGGAAAAAGATATGAAAGATTTTCAGGATTTAACATATCTTTCTGACCGTATATCCAAGGCTGCGGTATCTGATGATAAAATCAAACAAGATAATGCCTTAAAAGCCTTAGACCAATTTGCCAACGATTCAAACAATGCTTTTTCGAGCAAGATAAATGATGATGGAACTATTGATCTCTTCCTTGCCGGTAAGCCTTTCCGTGAAAAAATGAACATTACTGATGCTGACAAAGCCATTCAGGATGTTATCGGTAATCAGAAATATTATCAGTTTCAAGTCGCATCGAGAACAGCACTTCAGGAGAAGAACAAAAAAGCAGCACTTGATACCGTTATTTGGAGAAAGAAAGGGCAACCTTCTCTTAGAGTTATGGATACATACAACATGGCAAATGATATAATGTCAAGTGTATTTGATGCTGAAACTGGAAATGCGGTTGATAAGACAGTCAATGATTTGAGGGAAGAAGGATACACGGCAGGTAGGCCAGAGAAAAAGAAACCAGTTAAACAAAAGACAGCTACCGAATTCAAAAAGGAACAATTAGATATAGAATCTAAGGAACTTTCTATTAAAAAGGCTAAAAAAGAACTGGAAACTATGCCAGAGAAAGAGAAAGAGAATAAGCTTAATGATGCAAAGAAAAGAATGGATGTTATTTTAAGAGCCTTTAAAGGTGCAACAAAGCCTCCTGATGAATATGGAAATGTTGTAAAAATATCTCCCCTTGATAGTGCTCTTGATATTGCCGAAAGATACAGAGACCCGGATCAGAGAGAGACTCTTACCCCTCAAGAGCGAAAAAAGATAAAATCGGCACTGAAAGCATGGGAATTATATTCTCAATATTCTGACGAATTTGGACCAGAAATTAAAAAACAAGAAGACTGGAGAACTTATCAATAATGCCTTTATCCTACTTAGAAAAAAAGGAACAAGCTACAAATCATTTTGACATGAATCTTGCTGATGATGATTTTTTTAGTCTTGCCTTTGAAGAGCAGGATAGAATCAGGGGCAACTATTTAAAGTCTCAGATAGGTGAAGCTCCGCCGGATGTTGTTCAGGAACCGGTTGAAGAGGTCGAAGCTGAAGAGCAAGACAAGTCAATGTTTGCATGGAAAGACCCTGAAAAAAGAGGGTTTGTAGCAGAAGTCGGAACGTCACTTGCTCTTGGCATAGACAAAGCCGGTGAAGCAATCGGTGGTTTCATGGAAATGACCAAAATACCAGGAGGCACACAACTAAAAGAGTATTATAAGGAACGTTCTGAACGCCCTGAAATTCAGGCATCTGAAGAATTTAGAGAAGGAACAGTTGTTGATAACCCTGAAAGGTTGATAGATTGGAAATGGTGGACACGACTTGGAGGTGAAAACCTTCCAAATATGCTAATGATGATGGGTCCAGGTGCTGCCGGTTTGAGATTTGGCAAAGCAATGAAGATGGGCCAAGCTGGATTAAGAAAAATGGCTTTAGGTGGAGCTGTTACAGGAGCGTTTACTCTTGAATCAGGTTCAGCATACAACCAGGCTAAACAGGAAATGGAAGCGCAGGGAGGTAGAACTCCAGAGGAAATAGAAGGAATCGCAACCCTTGAGGGCGTGTCTGTTGGCGTAGCAAATAGTATTCTTGAAGTACTTCCTTTTGATAGTTTACTTTTTAAGACATCTGGAGGTGATAAACTTCTCAAAAGAATAGTTCGACATGGGATGCTTGAAGGTTCAACAGAATCAATACAGGAAGGTGTCAATATTTTGGCAGAGCAGTTAGGCCATGCTCCTGATGCCGAATTAAAAGATCAGATCGGAAGAGTTATTGAATCTGGTCTTGCCGGTATACTTCTTGGTGGAGGCGTTAGCGCAGTAACACCATCCAAAGCAAAAGACATTCTATTAGAAGAAGACGAAAAGGGAAAGACCGCAGAGCAAATTCTTACTGAAGATGAACTTGTTGAACCGGAAGAGCTTGCCCCTGAACCTGAAACGGCTGAATATCAAGCCAGAAAAGACAGACAGGAGGCAATGGAAGAAGAGTATGCAAAGGGTGAAACACCGATTCAGGAAGTTCCAGTAACACCAGAACAGCAAGCAGAAGCCTTTGTATCTGATGTTGAAATTGCAGACCAGGAGCACAGAGACGCTATATTACAGGCAGAAGAAGAGATTGCATATAGAAAACAGATGCTTGGTGAACCGACCTATGAATCACCTGTTGATGTTAGAAAACAGAAAATTGAAGTCGGGGAAATACAGTCCCGTAAAGTTGGGGCAGAAGTACCGGCAGTTGTAGAAGAAAAACCAACACCTGAGTTTGAAACAAAACCATTAGAAAAGGCATTGGCACAACCTATTCCTGAAAAAAAAGAACCGCCTAAACTTATAGAGCAGAAAAAAGATTTCATTCTTAAAGAATATAAGAAGCCAAAAACGGCAAGGCTTGTAAATCTTCATAGACGAATCAACGAAGATATGAACGCTGAAGATTTCAGAGAAATGAGCAGTGCTGATCTACTCCGTCAAAAAGAACAGTATTCTTTTGAAAAGAAAAAAGGACTTGCTGAGATTGTAAACCAAGAGCTTTCCCAAAGAGCTAACAGAAAAAAAATAGCCGTTAGAGAAACCAAGGCAAAAGCCACCGAAAAAAGGAAAGGTGCTACTACTTTTGGTGGATGGATAAAAGAGACAGGCGGTTTAAATCCTGCAAATCAAAGAATTGATCTTCTTTCCAGAGACAAGACCGGCGCAAGGCTTTTCAAAAAAGATGGTAGGGAACTTGAAAAAGCGCAAGACGAAGCTGTTAAAGAAGGATGGATTTTACCCAGTGAAGACCTTG
>JAAGZO010001276.1 GCA_024206195.1 bacterium
CACAAATCGAAAGCAGTAGAGTTTACATCTGAAGAAAACATACTGATATTTTTTGGAAATATGACAGAAGTATATATTAAACGCGCGAGACCAAGACTGACACATGAAGAGGCGGAAGAATTGAGGAAAGTAACCAGAGAAAGACTACCCAGGATAATGGAGTACGATAGAAAGAAACTCATAGAACGCCATAACGCTCAATCATCACTATTACGCGCAGCATATGCTTTTGTTGCAGAAAGATTTAAAGAAGAAGATTCAGTTATAGGCCTTTTCTTTAACACGGCCTATGCAGAATGGGTGACCGAAGGTGATTGCTACAAGGATGACGCCGACAGTGGCTCAGGATTTAATGGAGCCACGTTCTGTTGTAACTGTGGAATGTTTTGTTCGAAAGGATGTAAGTGGTACGACGATTGTGGAACCAATAGTACAAAATGTAATGTAGATCTTGGTTGTCTTAACTCAACGTGTATGATGAATCAGAGTGCAATCTGGGATGAGCAAACTATGGTTTGTGGATGTGGCTAAACTATACTCGCCCAATCTTCTAGAGACAAATCTTCAGGACG
>JAAGZO010001277.1 GCA_024206195.1 bacterium
CGGAAGGCAAAGTCGGGCGTGAAACGAAGTTTTGCAAATAGAAAACAGACATGTTGAAACACTGTATGGTAGTGTACAATGTACAGTAAGAAGAGGCCTATATTCCTGTGCTGGCTATTTCAGATTTGCCGGAGAATCCTTTCTTTTGTGGATTCAAGTGCAGATGCCGGCGACCAGAACATGATGAAGATAATGTGCCTATTATTGTACATCTGCAGTTTGTCAATGTCTTGATAGAATAAATAATACCGTGCTGCCATGTGATTAGGCCTAGCTACCAAACAATATTTGGTGAAAATACGTACTTCTTTCGCTATGATTAGAGGTACAGTATCTATTGTGAGCTGTTTTCCTGGTGGGACCACCCGGAGTGGCTTTATGACAGCACTTTGACTTGCAAGGCAGGATTTCAAAATTCGCACTTTATAAATCGAAAAGAAAGGTATCTCTTTTCTGTAAATAAAAGAAGTGGTTTTAGCTGGGCTAGATCTGGAAAGAAAACAAAAGGTAA
>JAAGZO010000126.1 GCA_024206195.1 bacterium
CTGATCAAGAACAAAATCAAACTTAAAAGGGTTATCTGGATAGAACTTTATTCCTTTAACCGTTAAAGGGTAGAAGTTCGCAGTTGTACTAATTAGCTTAGTCGGTGCCGACATATAGGGCAGAGCACTTGCGTAAGCATTAGTGTTTCGGGTTATATATACGGTAAAGGTTGAAAGGACAAAAGCACAGAGAACAAAGATCACTATGCTTTTTAGGGACGTGCTGGCTTTTTTAGCTTGTAAAAATAGTAACATGGTATTCTCCTCGTTAACGGGCCGACACAAGGGCGGCCCCTACTATTTAATACAAACGTAAAACACACCTCCCCAAGGTCAAAAAGCCTAAAAACAAGGCTTTTTACATATACTCTACGTTTATAGGGGTGTTTTTAATTCACCATGAATTAAAAACTAAGACAAAGAACGTGATACACGCTCTGCGCGTATCATACAAAAATAACACATTTTAACCCAAAAATCAATGCTATTTTGAATAAAAATATAAGCGCTTTCAAGGGGAAATTGGAACAGTCATAAGTTGTAAGTTATAAGTATTAAGTCCGGAAAATTCCGGAAAAACTTACAACTTAAAACTTAAGACTTAGAACTTCAGTTAAGGTTGTCATCTATGCTGTTGAACTGGGCGTATTTTGCCTAAAACGTATTTGTGAATAATACTGGCAATAAATGTTTGGTAAGGCAGGCCTTCTTCTAGAGCTAAAACCTGGACATCTTCGAGATCTTTTGAAGATATGCGGATGTTGATTCTTTTATTTTTCATAAGGGTATTGCGGGCATACTCGCGGTGTTTTTTAATCTCCCCTTCCACATTCTTAACCGATTTCCACTCTTCACGTTCATAAGAGTCTAATAACTCTTGCTCATGTTTAGTCAGCTTTGTTTTTTTCATTTTTCACCTCTTAAGTATTTTTTTGTAGCCTTACGGCTGGGTATAATAGTTTTTAAAAAATAAGTGTTTTCTCCTTCTTCAACGAATGGAACCAAATATATATACCTATCAATTTTTACCACTAGCATTTGTTGATCTGGGTATTTTTTCTGGTTGGGATGTTCAATAATATCTACAACATCCCCATGATTTATATGTAAAGTAATTTGTTCAAAGCAGATATTGCGGGCACTTTTCAATAAATCATTTTTTTTATTATCCCACTGATAATGCTTTTCCATGCTCAAAATATACCATATCGTGTGCCGTTTGTCAACACTATCTTTACCCTTTTTAACTATACTTTCAACATCCGCAGACAATCCCATTGGAAAATTAGTACCTGGGGTACGGATTTTCAAACGGGATCCCGCCAAATAAGATATGCTAGGTACGGAATTACGCTTTTCGTTTTTAGCTTTTAGCTACTTTGATTGATCTTTCTTTAATTACCGCTACTGCTGCCAAGCAAAGTGGCTGCGGCATTGGAACAGGCTTACGGTTAGGTCTGACCGGTGCCTTGGAAGAGGCAAATTCCCGGTTTCTTCTTGAAACAAAAACCTGATTAGGATCGTCAATTTTTGATACCATTAAAACGTTGGCTCTAAGCCCGGCAACACTTTCAACCTTAAATGGTAGTTCCTGCATTGTCATCCTATAGATGCCTTCGTTTTGCACATCTACCGTGGCATCCATCGTGCCGTAGTCGATACCACCGGTTGCGGTTTGTGATAAAGCATTCGCTGCATACAACTCTGGATACAACTCGCGATCACGCGCGCCAAACTCTTTATGATACTGTTCGTGAAGTTCTAAAGTTGCCTCGCCATCTAATGGCGCATCAGTGTGTATAGCCAGGCCCCCTTCAAACTCACGCCTTTCTTCTATGTCATGCTTCTTGAGTTCTTCCTGCACCAACTCATAAACTTTATCAAGCATCCTTTCAGGAATGCTTCCCCAATACAAAGGCATAGTACCTTCACGACGATCATCACGATAGCCTAAATCAATCTCGCTAATTCGGCTTAATAAAATTCTCGCCCTTGCTAAGCTGCCTCCTTCTTCGTAGTACTCTTTATAATGAGCGATTATATTGCGTATTGTTTCTGCAAACCGATAATAATTGGTATTACCAACTGCTCTGGCAATCTCAACAACTCCTAGGTTAATTAGAGTGCGGAGTTCTCCCCGCACTGTATCGCGATGACGCGGGTGTTCAATATAGTTCAATATCTGAGTGAAAGTGAGTCCTTCTTCGCTTGCTAAACCTCCTACCGCCTGATCTGCAATCTCACCGAGAAGTTGATAAGGTGAGCCGTTGGGGGCTTTGGTAGCTGAAGCATTCCAGATTACCTTCTTAGTAACTTCCTTTATCTCTTCTCCAGTATCAGCGTCATGCCCCGATGTCCATTCACCAAGTTCATCTCTTGCAGTTAGCATGATGTTTCCAGATTCATCCATAGAAATATCCACCCAAGCATCAGGCTCAGGAGAAAGTCCTTCATTCCAAAGAATCTGCCCAGGAATTACTTTTGTTGCTTCTTGTTTACCCGCAAAGAGCTCTCTTAAAGCTTCTTTTATTTCTTCATCTTTCATCCAAAATATACCTAAATCATTGCCAAAACTATTGACATCACCAACTAATTTCTCAATAACACCAGATTTTATTATGGGTTCACCCTGAGAACTATCGGGAGCATCATCATCAATATTGCCAATAAAAGCAGCACCCATGCCTTGTCCATGATGTAAAATATAGAATCGTTCATCAATGGGCCTAACTGCTTGATGGCGGTCACTGTCCTTTCCAGTATGCTCTAGAATGCCAGCTTGTACTAATAGATTGACCTCCTTTGCAACAGCCTTTTTACCGTGCAATACTTTTGCATCGGTTTCTGATCCTTCAGATATAGGAGAATGCTCGGCTATTTCGTTAACAGTAAGGCCGCGATCAGTTAAAAGTTCTGACAAAACCTTGTCATTGTCGACTCCTTTAACAGATTTTAAAAACTCGCTGAGTGATCCTTGGACATGTTCACCATCTTGCATTCCAACTTCTCCTTCTCGATCCGCGTGAAAAGGATGGGGTAATTCTGGCTCTAATATAATCACTTCACCAAAAAGCTCGGCTGCCATCGGCGGTTTGGCTAGTGATAATTCCGCCATACTCAATAGATCGCTAGCTACGATGGCATTCTGTATAATTTTTTTCTGCACCAATGCAGCAACTTCATTAAACACGCTTTCAGGAATACTGCCCCAATACAAAGGCTTAGTGCCTTTGCGACGATAGGCACGATAGCCCAAATCAATTTCTCTGATTTCGTTAAGTAAACCAGCTGTGTTTGCTAGATTTACTACATTTAAATCGCTAGCTATCCCTCTTATAGTTGATACAAACCGATAATAATTAGTATTACCAACTACTCTGGCAATTTCAATAACCCCTAGGTTAATTAGGATGTTAAGTTCTCCCCTCACAGTCTTGCGATGGTTTGGTCGGTTAGGATCAACATACTCTATTATCTGGGTAAGGGTGAGCCCTTCTTCATTAGCTAACCCCCTTATCGCCTCCAGATTTGTTAAATCTGCAATCTCACCAAGAAGTTGATAAGGCGAGCCGTTGGAGTAAAAATCATCATCGCCATCATCATCCCCTTCAGGGTACATCCTATCCTGCCACTTTCTGTATGTTTTTCCAATATCTGGATCATTTGGATCATATTCAGAACTCTTCACAAAATCAGGATCATACCTGCTCGTTGTACGAGGTATATAATGCAACCTGTGTCCACGCTCTTTATTGGACCTATAAATTTCTGCTATCTCTTTTCTCACTTCTGAGGCTACACTTTCAGGAATACTACCCCAATACAAGGGCTTAGTGCCTTGCCTCTGATGGGCTTGGTAGCCGTCAATTTCTCTGATTTCGGTAAATAATCTACGCGCACTTGCCAAATCAATTAGACCGGTGGTACTAATTAGATTCCTTGCATCTTCACTAAACCGGTAATATGGTGTTTTTCCTACTTTTCGAGCAATCTCAATAACCCCTAAATTAATTAAGATGTTAAGTTCTTCACGTACTGTGTTTCGGTGACGCGGATGGGTAATACGCGGATGAGTAATAAACTGCATTATTTGAGTAAGAGTAAGGCCTTCTTCGTCTGCTAGCCATTTTATCGCTTGATCATCCGTTGCAATCTCACCGAGAAGTTGATAAGGCGAGCCGTTGGGGTCGCGGTCAATATCATCACTTTTCGTTGCAGTGTCGTTAGCTGATAAAGAATTACAGAGAAAAAAGTCATTACGACCATAATCAGTCTGGTTGATATGCAACCATATGCTTCCATCTTCCTTAGAAAAAGCGTGCACTGCTACTTGAGAACTCATATAAGCACGATCGTCACCATCACCGCGATCACTATAGATATCTACCTTACTGCCAAAATCCAACATAGTTAATAATTCAACAACAGCCTCCTCAATTTTCTTGGTCGTTCCTTCTAATTGCGCGTGCGCATCGCGGTCAATAACAGTCTTGAATGCCTCCATAGCCTTTTGAACAGCAGTTTCTGTCAGTCCTGTAATTTGTGGCGAAAGATGTCTGTCACTTTTTTCTTTTCTCTCTCTAGCTATTCGTTCGATGGTAGTCTTGATATCTAAGTCTATCTCTACCCCAACTGCTGCATCCATTATTTGCTCAGCAAGCTCTTCACTGACGTCTAAAGGTGTTTCTCGATCTCCGTCTTGACGCACTCGCTCTGACACCTTCTGTACTATCGGCGCAAACCCACTCTCTAACCTATTACGGAGGTCCATATAATCTTCTGCCAATGAAATACTCTTAGTTATTCGCGCTTTATCTTCCGAATCCAAAGAAAGCATGTTTACGATATCGGAAGTGTTTTGGATAAGCGTGGCAATTTCTTTTTGCTCACGTGTCAATACCTGTTTATTCCAAGCATCTTCGGTAATTGATTGTGAATTTTTCTTACCTCGAGTAGATACACCGGCTGCTCCATCATGTGCTGACCTTATTTTCTTTGCGCCAATGGGAATAAGCGGTAAGAAAGTAAACACTAATCTCCAAAATCGAAACCCGTAATGAATTACTCCTCGAAAGAACCCCCGTTTGGCAACACTATTCCAAGCCTCTTCGGCAATTGATTGTGGATTTTTCTCACCCCTGGTAAATACGCCTCCCTTAAAAATTCTCTTAAACCCAGCTTTAATATTCGTCCAGCTGTATCCAACCCAGCCGCCTTGGGGGCCGTTGGGGTCGCGGTCTTTTTTAACTGATGTATCTGAAACTTTTGCAGTGTCTGCGCTCCCATCCTCTTTCACCACTTCAAACTCTATCGGTGCAATCAGGGCTTTATCTATCCCCATATTTTTTTTCTTTGAACCAGGTCTTTTTTCTAGCGTGCCGCTTAGATCACCAAATTCCTGACCACCGGAATAATAACGACGGTTTATGTTTTCACCTAGGTTAGGATCATAGTCCCGACGTATGTAATTATAGATACCTTTCTTATAAGCCTCTACGTATTGATTGTAGATCTTTTCCTTTATGTTAGGGTCATCGGTTTCGATTCCA
>JAAGZO010001278.1 GCA_024206195.1 bacterium
CGTCTAAATCATCCATAGAAAGAATAAGAGGCCCTTTAAGAGGGGAAGCAGCTTCCAACTGGTCTAATCGAGCTTCAAACATTTGAGCAACGTTAAAAAGCGTAGAAGGTTCGTTGTGTTGTTTTCGAAGTTCACGTTCAGTTCCAAGTCGAATATCATGGATCAGAGCGTTCGTAGCTTTAATAACACGCTCAAAATTCTTCATACGAGTATATAGTTGCAAAAGAGACGTCAAATTATTTGCAGACAATGGTTGATTCGTTTGATCCGGACAAGGAGTCACAGCATCCTCAGAGACAGCTGATAACGATTGAAACGAAGAGCAAGATTTGCTGTTCTCATCAATTAGCAAACCCTTAGTTTTAACAGTCTTAGCTACAGGCAAGGAAGAATCCGAATTTGAAGACACTTCTAAGTCAGCTTCACAAGTAAGACAATAGCCATTCTCATGGGCACAAAGAAGACAATATGACTCAGAGCAATTCTCACAATGATGAATTACGGTATCCACAGTAAGAGGACAAAGTTCAGCACAATCAGGACAATAAACTCCAGCCTGACATTCAGGTTCTAAGTCAGCAAAAGTTTGCAAAATATGCTTCATACAAGTAGCATTCAAACTATTGATAAAAGGTAC
>JAAGZO010001279.1 GCA_024206195.1 bacterium
AGCTCCATCTTTGGTAATTTCCTTCGCTAGTATACCATACCATATTCAGTGGTTTCTAGGACAATCTTTGACACAATTATTCACAACAGATGTTACAAAAATCACAGTTATTATTTAAGCAACAGATATTTTTGTATTCAAACAGGAAAATGTGCCCTGTATATATTATATACAACAGTACATCAACAACATCAAGTACCCTCGGATAACTGAACAGTGGTGCTATATTGAGTCATCACCTCACAGATAGGTATTCGATAGCATCAATTGTACTACCCTTCACAAATAGAAGTAGAAGTTACGAGAGGAAAGGAGGGCAGATCTAGTACTGTACGGTTTAGCGACTGATAGGTTGGACAGCATTCTGACCGATGTGCAGAACTTTTCGTATGGCTTCACGGACTTTGGTCGCTCTCCAGTAGAGAATCAGTGGGTTGAGGGCGCTGTTAATGCAGAGAAAACTCCCTCCGAAACTCCCGAGCAGCGCTAAACAATAATTCTGATGGCAGATGCAAAATATTCTGGAAACACGTTGTATTTACTAATGGCAACGATGAGCTTACTTTTGGACAGGGTTACAAA
>JAAGZO010000127.1 GCA_024206195.1 bacterium
CTTATCTAAAATGTAATTAGACTTCTCATAGCCTAACGCCTTTAAAGTCTTGTAGTATTTTTCTTCACCTACCAGTTTTTTTAGTTCTCCCATACGTTTAAGATACCCGTAATTGCTGGTAGTGGGTCGCTTGGATTTAACGGGGTTTACGTTTTCTGCCGGAATAATAAACTCGACACCTTCAGGAGTTTTATTCTTTTTAAATCCCTGTGTTAGTAATTTCCCCATTAAGTTTCTGTTATTTCCATCATGTAAAGTGTCTTTTTTGAAAATAACCTTTGTTATAGCATTCCTTAAATGTTTTCCCGTCACTCCCATTGGAGAATCAATATTCTCACTAAACGCAATAAATTCTTCCAAACCACTTTTAGATGCAAATTCTAACCCTGGTTTTCCCTTGTATTTCTTTAAGGTCGGTATGGAATCTTTTTTAAATTCAACTATTGGGTAAGCGTGTCCTTTTTGACTTCGTGCCATTATAGGATCACTTGCAAAAAACATATCGCCATAGTTTAAATTAAGTTTATTTAAAATGTTTTCTATTGCTGGTTGATCCATCTGTCTGTAAATTTTTGTCAGGTCTTTTGTAAACAACTCCCCTGACTTGGGATATATTTCACTTTGCTGCTGGTTTAGTTTTACGTTAAATCTTTTTGCAATTTTGTTTTCTATCTCTCTATGTACGGCCTTGTCTGATCTCCACCAATATTCATTTCCTTTATTATCATAAGTTGTCCTCGTTGCAGGGTCTGTCACTTTAGGGTAGTCTTTTAAATATTCCTTTTTTATTTGTTTAATATCTTGATATGTAGGATTTTTTATAACTTCTACATTTTCACCGGAAATTTTTTCATAAAAAACTTCATGCGTTTTCGGTTCAGCCTTCGCTGCTTTAGGCATTTCCGGTTTAGGTGTTTCCGGTTTAGGTGTTTCTGCTCTAACCGCTGCTACCTTCGGCTCGAAGTCAACTACTGGTCCGCTTTCGTATTCCTGTCGTTCGTATGCCTGCTGGCGTTCTTTCTCTTCTTTTATTAAGTCTCTAACCCATTTGTCTACGGTTGATTCGTTTTGAGGGATTTCCTTCTCAACCTTCTTCATTACTTTAGATATTGCTAATTTAGATTCATGGTACTTACCCATGAGTTGAGGGTCCATAAAAGATTGCGGGTCTTTGAAGAACTCGTTTGCTTTAATCTCCCCTTCCATAATACCCTGAGAGATTGTATTCGCTTGTTGATTGGTGGTTTCTTCTATCCCTTCCCTTTTTACTGCTTTCTTTATGTCTTTAGGAATAGGCTTTTTAACAAGTTTCCTTCCATTGTATACAGTTGCTTTGACAGGTGGCTTTTCCCCGAACATTCTTGTCTGAGGTCCTTTGTAACTGAAATCAACATTTTGCTTGTTTTGTTTATGATAAGGCCCTATCTTGTATGGTGGTTTAGGCGGGAGAAACATTTGTTTCTGAGGCCCCTGATAAGAGAAATCTACATTTGGTTTCTCAAAATTTCGATTCTCCATTTGTCTTTCAAACTGTTCTATAAAGGGTAACTTGCCCCTTCTCAGCATTACTGATTCCTGCGGTGTTGGTGTGAACTCTATCTTCTCTATAATCTTGGGTAATTGTTCCGCAGGTATAGCGTTAAATTCTTCCTGAGTCATCGAGTCTTTAATCTTTTTAACTACCTGTTCAGGGTGTCTGCCTGTTGCTTCGTATATTTTCTTGAAAGATTTAGCTATCGGGAACGCTGCTCCTTTGAGGATTCCAAGCGTCATTGCTGCGTGAAGGAAGTCTTTTGCTTCGGGGATTCTGCCTTCCATTGCTGAACCGGCTGCGACCATTGTACCAATCTCTAAAGGTGACTTACTCTTTTTGAGTAAACTCTTAACCGCTGGTGATACTGCTTTACCCGCAAGGAAGTCTACGGCTTTTCCCATGCCTCCCATTAGCATACCGGTATTCAATCCTTTAATCGTTTCAGTGGCAGCACCTTTCATCCTGTCGTTGAGTGTGCCTAAATCTTCTATCCGTCCCTTCTGATAGGTGTCTGATAGAACCTTCTTAATCCCCGCCGGTAGTGCGAACGCCCCGCCTGCTGCAACAAGAGGCCCTCCCGGACTGCCTAACATCGCCCCTGCTGTGTATAGCGGTATGTCTGCTCCTACTGAGGCTGCATCGAATAGAAGTTCCTGTGCTTTATTCTTAGGCGTGTAGGGTGTAGGCGGTCCGTAGATGTGTCCCATTGCTGAATGTTCCGCTCCCCTTTTTAAAGCGGTACCGGCTTCGTCTACTTGTAAATCAACAGGCTTCTGACCTTTGGATAGACCAGTATAGCCAGGCACTAAAATATCACTGACATCCTGCATCCATTTTTCTTTAGGCTCAGGTGCGGATAGTTTACGCCTGCTTTCAAATTCTAACGCTTTCTTGAAGTAGGCTTTTCTTACCTGTTCAATAGGTGCTTTGTCCTTTTTCGCCTGCGGTAGAATAACCTCGTTGAAGTAACCTTCAATAGATTTCTTCCGTACTTCGGGAGTTGCCTCTCCGTACTTCTTGCTGTTAATTATTTTCTTTAGTGACATTTATTCGTATTTGCTCACATAATCATCTGCGTCAAATCCGCTATCATCATCATACTTAACTTCCTGCTTTGTTTTCGGGTCAATTATAATGTATCTTCTATTGTCCCAGGGGATTTTAATACCTGACCATTCTTGCTTTGCTTTCCCAACCAATCGAATCGCATGGCCGTTTTTCGCTGCAATTTTCCTTAACTCCCCGACAAACAATTTCTGTTTTGCAAAAGGCTTATTGTTAAAATCATCTACCCACCTTACATCTTCTTCTCGTATCTGTGTTCTCTTTCTTGCTGTGTCGACATCCTTTGATATTGGTTCGTCCCTTTTCCATTCTCCTTCTGGACTAAACCCTTTAGGCACATGAACAGGTGCATCATTATAAGCTGTGTATAATCTGGATTTTTTACCGCCCGGTCCATAATATCGCCAGTGCGATATTTTAGGCTTGTATGGTCTATGCCCTCTTCCTTCTAAATATTCTAACCGCTTTCTTTCATATTCTGTCATTCCTTCACCACCAAAAGGCTCTACCCTCTCGTTCCTCGGCATATAGGAATTGGCTACTTTAAGTTTCCTGTTGTACTTGTCGATTACTGCTGTTCTTTCCTCTTGAGTTAAGGGTCTTCTCCTTGTTACTTGTTGGGGTCTCATAGGGGGAAAGTATTGTTCTTGTTGAGACCGATTTTGCTGTAGCCACTGGTTGTATTTGTTTAAATCGAGTTGTCGATTGTCGTCTTTGTGCTGGTCTAAAAACTCGTTGTAGCGTTCTCTGGACGGTTCCATCTTTCGTGACGGTGTACCGTAATCGGGAAAGTTCTCCCTCTTCGTCATGTTGCCTTGAAGGTCTCCGAACACATCTTCTTCACCTACAGGAACGCCCATGAGTTCGTCATAAAGGCCCTTTTCTAATTCGCCTACTTTACTGGCGTACTTTCTTCGCCTGTAAGCGTTTCCGAACGATTCCATCCCCTGTCCGAGTTGAGCAGCACCCCGCATTAAAGCGTTTGCTGCCGCTATGTTAGATCGATCCGGTTGTACTATAATGTGTCTTGCCATTACATTCCTCCACCGTAGATAGAACCTACCCCTTGAAGTACGCTACCACCCGCACCCATCATACCAGCTAAAGGTCCCATGAAATTAGCTGCATCCGAAGGCCCAGGGGGTGTTGTTGTAACTGTCGGGTCTTGTCCCATCATCATCTGCTGATACATCATCTGCGCTCTCATCTGAGGATCGAGCTGTGGCATCATTCCTAAAGCCTGCATTTGTCCCTGCATATTCATATTGGCTGAGTGTTGTTGAAGGTTCTGGTTTCTAAGGGTGTTCTGCCACATTAAGTTCCCTCTCTGCTGATCTAATCCGCTGTAAAGGTCTTCGTAGCCTCTTCGCTCCTGTTCCATTCTATGCCCTGAGTGAACGTTTCCTACGTTCTCCAACCATGCGGGTCGTGTAGTATTTTCGTATTGTCTTACCGCAGGGTTGTGTAGTGTTGATTGATAGTAATCTTCTACCTGTCCCTGATCCATTCCTTGAGGGCCACCTTGATAAGAGTTACCCATTAAAGCGTTGTTCATTGCATATTCAGAGTTTGCCTGATAAGGGCTTGTCTGTCCTGCCTGTTGTTGTAGTTGCCCCATGTACGCCTGCTGTTGTTGGAATTGAACCATGTCCCAGGGTGACATTTCATGCTCTGTAGGGGACGATTCAAACTGACCCTTAATCGGATAGTGCATACCATAACCTACCGGATTTGCCCACCCCCATTTATCTTCTTTAAAACTGTCTTTAAAATCTCCCCAACCGCTCATAATATTCTCCTATATTCCTGCGCTCTCAAAGCCTATTCTGAGGCTTTCCAAGGCAAATTCTGAACCGCTTACGTTCTCAATCCTGAACCTTGCCTTGCGTCCTCTTCTAAGCCAGTTCTGAGTGTGTTCGTAAATTAGTTCTGCTGTGTTCTGTGCTACTATAACTGCATCTGACCAGGTCGTGCCTGAGTCAATTGATGTGCTTATCTGAATACTTCCCGAACCGTCCTCTAAGGTTAAAGCAGTCTCCAATAACTTAAAAGCCTGGTTGTATTCGTTAAGGTCGAAATCTTTAGTCTCAATAAACGCTACTATGTCCGTACCGTTGTCGTCTGCTGTCTCGTAGTTCATGTCGTAGATTAGACCGTTCTCGTCACCGAATACCTGTGTAGGTCTTTCAGAAGTTGATACTGACCATACCCCTAAATACGCAGCCCATGTCCCTACTGCATCGTCCCAAGATGTAATGTCTATGGTTGTTCTCATTCCGTTACAGGTAATAGTGTCTGCAAATTCCCATATCGTCCATTGTTTCGTTTTATAATTGTAGCAGTATATCTTGTTCGGTTCTGTTGCTGTTCCGCTTACTACTGCCAGGCAGTAAAGGTATTCTTCTCTTAAAGCAAAAGCAAAGTTTTTGTAATGATAATAATCATTCTGGTTTAAGATAATATCCTGTACCATTTCCCCGCCGACCGGAACGCATTGAAAGCCGTTGAATACATAAAGATTATCTTCCCCCTGAAAAATCATAAATTCACCGAAGTTGACTATTGTTTTACTGTTGGGGCATCCTATCCCCTTTATCTTGTCCTGTGCGAACTGGAACGCAGGAGAAGAAAGACCTGTAAATCTGCATTCGATAATCGAGTCTTTTTTAAATACATAAAGCCTCTGCTTGAACGTGACCATGCCTGTAATCTCACCACCTTGAACGAGGTCTGCGTAAGAAGCACTCCCTGTCGCCCATTCCTGCGGGTCTGTTCTTGCTGACCAGTAAACACTCTGCGGGTAGTTAGTCGCACCGCTTATTACCCATCCGAAAAGTAAATGGTCGTGATAAGATACTATGTACTTGCCGAATACGTCTGTTCCGCTTATTGCTGTGTCAAGCTGTTCTAACTGGTCTGCTCCATCGTAATAAAGAACGTAGTTATCAACATCACCGTTAAGGCAGTTGGTAACAACCGCTACCTTTTCAGCATCACCTGACCAGTCCTCTATGGCAAAAGTCATATCGAAAAAGGCAGAATCCCCCATGTTGAAGCATTTGCGGATAACATAAGTAACCGCAGTAACACTCGGACCGTCTTCCGCAAGTGTGCATATAGTGGTCGAATCAAAACTCTCCACCTCGTACCATGTAGTTACTGCGTTAAGATCGGTTGTACTGAATCCTATATAATACTGATTATCAGGCCATGTCGAATCCCATGTAGCCGAAGAAACGGTAACAGTCCTGTCCCCTGTACCCGAAGTCGTTACGTTATTAGCGTTGACTACCGGAGTTATAAATTTCCATGTCGAACCACTGAGGGCGTAAGCGTCCTGTGCGGTAAAGACAAGGATGTCAAATACCCCGCTTCTTAACCTGTCATACTGCCTGATTAGTTTAACCGAACCGTTCAATGGTACATTAGTACCAAACTCTTCATATCCCCACCTGTTCCTGACCTTTCCTTCTTTGAAGATAATATTTTCTCCATCTGAAAGTTTATCATCCGGTAAGACACGGGGGTGAACAGATGTGTTAATCCCGTTAAACTGTGGTATAAATTGTGTTTTCATCCTTTGTAAATTACGAACATTGTATATGGTATAGTTGATACTGCTGAATCTCTCGTTATAGTCATATCAGTATCATCCCAATCAATCCGAATCAAACCAGCTACCCCCGACAAATCGGTATAAGTAACTTTGGTACTCGCTAAGGCCCATCGGGGAATAACACTGACTATTGTATCGTTTGTGTACGGATTAGCAAGGCCATGCGCTCCGCTATTAAAAAAATACCCTGCATTGATTGTAATCGAAATCTCTGTCGACAGTAGCATTGTTCCGTCTGCCATCCATCCGTGAATCCAGTCCGACCCGCTTTTAGTTGCCGTATAGCCGGTCTCTGTTAACTTAATAACACTCCCACTATCATCTTCATAATAAAGTTCGGTATGTCCGCCTGAGTCCTTCGTGTAGACAAAACCCTTGTTGGCTACGTTAGCAGGGTCGCTTGCGAGTTCTTTAAGAGTGACTTTGTTGTGTTCGCCGTCATCATTAGTTGTGCCTGCGTTTCCCCATTCGTGGTCTATTTGCATACGTTCGCTATCATCACCTTTGAAGTTTCGTATCGCAGCCGCACCGTCACTTACATTGTCCGAATTAGCAGGATCAGTTTCATCCCATGCTCTTGTAAAAGCCATTATCAGCCTCCTTAATAATATTTTGAGAAATTTCCATATTCGTTTCATTTAATCCTCATAATCCAGATTACGGACATATTGACAGGTCTTGTTTCGTCTGCTGTTCGGGGTACTCCGTTCGCTCCGTCTGTTATGGCTGCCCCTGTGTCTATAAAACCGCCTGTCCCTGTGTCATTAGACCCTGTTGAAAAAGCCGAGCCGGTGTTTAACAATAACTCAGGCACTACATCGTGAAAGTGTCCCTGGAATGCGTCTGGTTGTTCTGTTCCGCTTGTTGAACTGCCTCTTAAAAACCTTTCGTCCCCGTTCAAATCGGGTATTGTCTGC